>CAYXWW010000056.1:16565-19523 GCA_964468905.1 uncultured Rhodoferax sp.
GGTTATCGTCCTGATTGAAGAATATTGCCAAGGCCACGGCGACCTGGACGCCATGCAAAGCGAGATCGAGACCCTGGACGGTTGGAACTGGGAGCAGCGCGTCAATGAGACCCTGCATCGCCTGCACCTGAACCCGGACGCCATCATCAACACGCTGTCCGGTGGCACCAAAAAGCGGGTGGCGTTGGCGCAAGCATTGGTGGCCCAACCCGACGTGCTGTTGCTGGACGAGCCCACCAACCACCTGGATCTGGACTCCATCGAATGGCTGGAAGGCCTGCTGGTCGATTTCAAAGGCTCCATCATCACCATCACCCACGATCGCTCTTTCTTGGACAACGTGGCTACCCGCATCGTAGAGCTGGACCGCGGCAAGCTGATGAGCTACCCCGGCAACTTTGCCGCCTATCTGCTGCAAAAGGAAGAGCAACTGGCGCAAGAGGCCGTCATCAACGCCAAAGCCGACAAACTTCTGGCGCAGGAAGAAGTTTGGATTCGCAAAGGCGTGGAAGCCCGCCGCACCCGCGCCACAGCACGCATCGTGCGGTTGGACGAACTGCGTGCCAAGCGCGAAGCGCGCCGCGACGTAGTGGGTAGTGTCAACATGGATGTGAACACCGGTGACAAGAGCGGCAAGCTGGTTGCTGAGCTGACGCATGTGTCCAAGACCTTTGGTGACCGCAAGATCGTGGACAACTTCACCGCCACCATTCTGCGTGGCGACAAGATTGGCCTGTTAGGCCCCAACGGTGCGGGCAAGACCACGTTGCTCAAGCTGATTCTGGGCGATCACAAGGCCGACCCCGCGCCCGCCAATTCCCCCAAGCCCGAACCCGGCCACAGCCCCTGGGGCACGGTGCGCCAAGGTGCGAACATCACCGTGGCCTACTTCGACCAGATGCGCAACGCGCTGGACCTGGACGCCACATTGGAAGACTTCATCAGCCCAGGCTCCGAGTGGATCGAGATCGGCAACCAGAAGAAGCACCGCAAGAGTTACCTGGGTGACTTCTTGTTCTCACCCGCACGCGCAACCTCTCCCGTACGCAGTTTGAGCGGCGGTGAGCGCAACCGACTGCTATTGGCGCGCCTGTTCGCCCGACCCGCCAATGTGCTGGTGCTGGATGAGCCGACCAATGACCTGGACATTGACACGCTGGAACTTCTGGAAGACTTGCTGCAAAACTACGACGGCACGGTGTTCCTGGTCAGCCACGACCGGACCTTTTTGGACAACGTGGTCACCAGCACCATTGCCTACGAAGGCGACGGTGTGTGGCGCGAATTTGAAGGTGGCGTGGAAGACTGGCTGCAGCAATCCCAGCGCAGCCAGGCCCTGCGCGATCAGCGCAACACACCGCCCGCAGCCACGGCAGCACCTGCCACAGAAGGCAAGGGCGGCAACGCTGCGGCCAAAGACGAACAAGCCGCCGCCCCCAAGAAGAAGCTGAGCTACAAGGAGCAGCGCGAGCTGGAGCAGCTGCCCGACCGCATCGCCGCGCTGGAGGCCGAGCAGCAGTCCATCCAGCAAGAGCTGGCCGATGGCACGCTGTACACCCGCGACCCGCAGCGCGCCACGGCCCTGCACGCCCGCGAAGGCGTGATCGAAGAAGAACTGCTGGCCGCGCTGGAGCGGTGGACCGACCTGGCCCCCTGAGCGATGGCGGGGCCCGGCCCCGCCGCCCAAGCCACTGCCGAACCACCGCCCCTGCGGCGGCCATGCAGCCCGCCCGCTGCCGCACCCACGAAAATACGGCCCATGCCCGCACCGCACCATTTGCTGATCCCGTACGCCGCCAGCCGCGCCCCTGGCGCGCAAGAGGCCCTGAAAGGCCTGGCCCTGCCCCATCTGGACCGCCTGCTGGCCCGCCTGAGCACGGCAGACGCCAGCCCCGGCGAAGAGACCAGCCTCACCCCCCCGCACGAACGCGCACTGGCGCAAGCGCTGGGCCTGGGCACGGAAGACGGGCTCATCCCCTGGGCCGCGTGGCACCGCCTGCAGCAAGGGCAACCACCGGGCGAAGCACCCGGCAATGCGGCCTGGGCCTTCATCACGCCCTGCCAGTGGCAAGTCACCACCGACCACATCACCCTGCACGACCCGGCCCACCTGGGCCTGGACGAAGCCGCCTCGCGTGAACTGCTCGCCATCGTGGCTCCGTGGTTTGCCGAGGACGGCATCACCCTGCACTACGACCAGCCCACCCGCTGGCTGGCCAGCAGCCCCCTGTTTGCCACGCTGGCCACCGCCTCGCTCGAACGCGTGCAGGGCCGCGACGTGCGCGCCTGGATGCCAAACCCGCGCGAGGCCCGCACCCTGCACCGCCTGCAAAGCGAGATGCAGATGCTGCTCTACACCCACCCCTTCAACGACGCCCGCACGGCCCAGGGCCTGCCCGCCGTCAACTCGTTCTGGGTCCACGGCACCGGGGCATTGCCCGCGGGTCTGACCGCGCCCGCGCAGCCGCCGCAGGTGGCAGACGCCCTGCGCGCCCCCGCCCTGCGCGAAGACTGGCGCGCCTGGGCCAGCGCCTGGACCGCGCTGGACGCAGGCCCCGTGGCCGAGCTACTGAAGCAGGCCGAACAGGGCCAGCCCGTGCGGCTGACGCTGAGCGGCGAGCACAGCGCGCAAACCTTCCACACCGCGCCCCTGGGGCTGGTGCAACGCATTCAACGCTTTTTAAGGCCCCAGCGCTTTATGGACGTGCGCGAGCAGCTATGAAAATAGTAGCAAGAGACATTCCCCCCCGCACCGCCTGGGCGCTGGAGCAAGCAGGCGTGCACCCGCTGCTGGCCCGCCTGTATGCCGCGCGCGGCGTGCAAAGCAAAGACGAGCTGGACGACGGCCTGGCGCGCCTGCTGCCCCCCAGCGGCGAAAAAGGCATGAAGGGCATTGACGCCGCTGCCCGCCTGCTGGCCGACGCCATGGCGCAGAACAAGCGCCTGGTCATCGTCGCC
>CAYXWW010000057.1:0-19393 GCA_964468905.1 uncultured Rhodoferax sp.
AGTGGGACGGTGTTTCGCTGTCGCTGCCGGTCTCGTTGTTTCAATGGCGCAACCGCAACGACACACTGGTGTGGCGCAGCGCACCGGGACAGGATGGCCAGACCTCCCTGTCGCGCCAGCAGGGTGAAACCCTGTCGTTTGGCCATGGCATCAACATCGGGCCCCGGCTGAACTGGCGTATCAGCGACGACGAAACATTGACCTGGCAAAGCTTTCTGCAAAAGGGCACCTGGATCAACGAAAACACGTACCAGAACCAGGTGCTGGCAGGCTCCCCGACGCTGGAAGACGACGGTGACTTCCGCGGCGGCTGGCAAAACGTGCGCAGCAACCTGCAATGGGTCAACCACTTCAGCAATGCAGAGCGGGTCGAAATCAAGGCCGGACTATCCACCTCCAAAGGCAGCTATGACGGACAAACCGAGCGCCTGGGCATGCCCCAGCGGCGCACCGTTGCAGACAATGCCGACCTGAGCGTGACGCAGTCAGGCAACTACAGCCATTTGCTCAATGCAGAACACAACCTCACGGTGGGTTGGGACCTGGAATGGCGCCAGCGTGAGGAAACCCGCGCCATTACAGAGAAGGGCCAGGCGTTGTTGGTCGACTTTGAAGGCCAACCATTTACCGCGCGGATTGCAAGAAAGGCCCTGTTCGTCCAGGACGAATGGGAGATCAACCCGCAGTGGTCAACCTACATGGGCGTTCGCTCCGAACACATCACCACAGAAAGCCAAGGCAACACTGCACCACTGCGAAACACCAGCCAGGTGGTCACGCCTATGGTGCACCTGAATTACAAGATCGATCCTGCCGGTCGCGACCTGATCCGCGCCAGCATTACACGCAGCTACAAGGCACCTGATCTGTCGAGCTTGATGGCACGGCCTTCCATCAACAGCCAGTTCTCCGACACCACCAAGACCAACACCGAACAAGCGGCGGACCGCGCTGGCAATCCTGCATTGCTACCCGAGTTGGCGACCGGCTTGGACATTGCGCTGGAGAAATACCTGCCCGCTGGTGGTCTTATCAGCGTGGGCGTTTTTTACCGCACCGTTGACGACCTCATGCGCAGTGTGACGCGATTGCAAAGTGTTGACTATTCAGGCGTTGCACGCTGGGTCTCGCAGCCTGTCAACTTTTCACGGGCGATGACCCGTGGGTTGGAATTGGAAGTAAAAGGCCGTGCGGGCGAGTTGGCGCCTGGGTTGCTCGACCCGGCACTGCCGCTCAACCTGCGGGCTTCGCTTAATTTTTACGAATCCACAGTGGAGGCATTGCCAGGGCCGAACAACCGACTGGACGGCCAACAGCCCTGGTCGGGCAATTTTGGGTTTGACTACCGACTGGGCAGCGTGCCCCTGGTCATCGGCGGCAGCATGGCTTTCACACCGGGCTACACCACACAGCAAACACTATCGCAATCGCTGGACGTGTCCCGCAGCCGCAGCATCGACCTGTTTGCCCAATGGACCATCAGCCCCAAACTGCAGGCACGCGTCTCCATCAACAACTTTGTGCCCGTAGACAGCGCGTCCGCTACGCACACCAATGATGGCTACAACACCAGCATTTATCGCGGCGGGCGCAGCAGCCTCAATATGGGGATTGAGATCAAGCTGTAGCGCCCACCCTGCAGCGTGTTATTGGCCGAGTCGCCAATACGGAAAGAGTCACTTGCCAGCTTTTGCAGGCGTGACGACAGGAGTTGCAGCAGGAGTAGCGGCAGGCTTGGCGGCAGGAGTGGCGACAGGAGTGACAGCAGGCTTGGGCTTGTCTGTAGGCTTGTTCTTATCCTTGTTTTTCTCCTTTTCTTTAGCCAACGCTTCGGCTTCTGCAGCTTCGCGCACCCGCCTGCCGGCTACTGCATTTTGGCGGGCCTGCACTTGCTCGGGTGTTAGTGTGCGGTCATCCATTTCGCGCTGTTTGATTTCTTCTTCGCTGCCGCAGTTTGCGCCGCGGTTCGCCTCGCACTCGGCTATGGTCTGCTCTTGCGGCTTGGCCGCGTCAGCCGACTTTGGTTCACTGGCCGATGCTTTGGCTGCCTTGGCCGCATCGGCTGCTGCCCTTGCTTTTGCCCTCTCATTGCTAGCCGCATTTTCAGCCGCCCAGTCTTTGACCGGCCCCGTGGCGCCTTGCTTTGGTGGCACCACGATGGGCACAACCATCTCCTTGGCCCCCGGCAACGTGCAGGGCTTCTCAGAATAGCTTGTCTTGCCCTCAGCGGTGGTGCACTTGAAAACCTCGGCATTGGCCAGTTGTGCTGACAACACCATCGGCACAAGGATCAGGAGTGGAATGACTGATGAATTACGCATGGTTTTTCGAGGTCCTATTGTCTGTGAGTGGTTTTACGTCACAGAGCATTTGCACTGCGCCGCGACCATGCTGTAGTGTGGCGCAAAACCAAGGCTTTGTATGCCAAATGTGAAACAGGCTGTTTTCCATGCTGGATGCGGCAATGCGTGGGGCGTGGCGGGCACGTTGGCTGAATGTGGCATTGAGACGAGAATCATGCAGTATATTGAGCTGTAGCCCTCGTGGAATGTGCGTGAGCAGCTACTGAATATATAGCAACCAGTACCCAATCGAGTTGGGGAACGTGCAGCACTTGCTGCACGTTCAGGCAAGTGCAATTGCCTACTACGGTGCAACCAAGCGGATTCTGTTGTTAGCCGAATCGCCAATATACAGGTACCCAGAGCTATCCAACGCAATGCCACGGGGGCCGTTGATTTGCGCGGCAGTTGCCGTAGCGCCGTCGCCACTCAAACCGGCAACGCCCATCCCCACGATCGTATAAATGCTATTGGCGGTCATGGACACGCCATAGGTGGTGGCGGTTGTCTTGGCGACCACACGGATACGGTTGTTGTTGGCATCGGCAATGTACATGTTTCCTGCGGAATCAAACGCCATATCTGTAGGAAGATTTAGCTGCGCGGTGGGTTGTGCAGCCGTACCGTCACCAGAGAACCCTGCGGTAGAGCCCGCAACGGTGTAAATGTTGTTGGCAGCCATTCCGATGACACCAAAGTAGTTGCCGCTGTTTTTTGCAACCACGCGAATGCGACTATTCCCGCTATCGACGATATTGAGGTTTCCGCCACCATCAAAAGCAATTTTCAGAGGTGAGTCCAATTGCGCCGAAGTTGCCGCCGCCGCGTCGCCTGATAGACCTGCAGTCGTTCCCGCAACGGTGTAAATATTGTCAGCAGTCGTGCCAACGCCGAAGACGGCTGTGTTGCTTTTTAAAACCACGCGAATACGGTGGTTCCCACTGTCCGCAATATAGAAGTTACCAGCAGAATCAAATGCAACACCCTTGGGACTGCTGAGTTGGGCTGGAAACGCAGCACCTGCGTCACCAGACAGGCCAGCGGTGCTCCCCACCAAGGTGTAAATGTTGTCAGCAGCCATTCCAACGAAACCGAAGAGGGTTCCGCCGGTTTTTGAGATAACGCGAATGCGGTGGTTGCCAGTGTCTGCGATGTACAAATTGCCGCTGGAATCGAACGCAACACCTTCAGGCGATGACAGCTGTGCCAACCTAGGGCCGCCACCGTCGCCAGACAGACCAGCGGTAGACCCTGCAACGGTATACACGTTGCCACTGTTCATAGACAAGCCAAAATACGTACCTGTGACCTTGCAAAGGACACGAATCACATGGTTGCCAGTGTCTGCAAAATACAGGTTTCCATTGCTGTCAAACGCAATTTGTCTTGGGCCACTGAGTTGTGCTGCGGTTGACACGGCGCCGTCGCCGGTGTACCCCGCAGTTGTTCCGGCAAAGGTCGATATAGGCGACGCAATATAGGTAAATGCGCCCACGGAGGTAGCTGACCCACTGGGGGTGGTGACCACAACGTCTTTTGCACCAGCCGTGCTGGAGTAGGTTGATACCGTGATTTGGGTAATGCTATTCACGGTGAAGCTTGACGAGACTCCGCCAATCTTGACACTGGTGGCACCGGTAAAGTTGGTCCCAGTGATGACAACGGACGTGCCACCGGCTGTAGCGCCACTGGCAGGAGCAACGCCGGTGATGGTGGGTGCGGGCAAAAGGACGGAGTAGGTAAATCCGCTTAACAATGTCCCGGTGCCCAGTGGTGATGTCACTGCAACCGTCTTTGCACCCGCAGTGCCTGCGGGCGTGGTAACGGTAATTTGTGTATTGCTGTTCACCACCAAGGCGGTAGCAGCCACACCGTCAATGGTCACGCCCGTCGCACCAGTAAAGTTTTGCCCGTTGATGGTGATGGACGTGCCGCCTGCCGTGCCGCCGCTGCTGGGAGAAACAGACGAAATTGCTGGTGCGGTGCTGGGTGGTGTTACATAGGTATAGATATTGGTTGCGGAAGCCGAGCCATTGGGCGACTGCACCACGATACTGATGGCACCCACGCTACCGGCCGGTGACGTAACCGTTATCTGCTTGTCACTATCCACCGTGAACGATGTTGCTGCTACGCCATTGAATGTGACACCCGTCGCACCCGTAAAGTTGACACCGGTCAAGGTGACGGTTGTGCCACCGGCTGCAGATCCGTTAGAGGGTGATACGGCAGTGATCCGTGCCGCATCGGGCCCGGCTATGTAGGTAAAGAGGCTGCTGGATAGCCCCACCCCACTAGCGTTTGCAACCACGACACGCTTGTCACCCGCAAACCCCACTGGTGTAACCACAGTGATTTGAGTCGCACTGACTACCTTGAACGAAGTGCCAGGGTTTCCGTCAAAACTAACGCCGGTAGCGCCGGAAAAATTCAACCCGGTAATGGTGACGAGCGTGCCACCGGTGGCAGCACCGCTGGCCGGTGAAATGCTGGTGATGGTGGGAGGTATGGCGTCTGCCTGCTGCGACACGGTTGTTGAGCTGCCCCCGCCACCGCACGCCGTCAAAATCATTGCAAACACCAGCAACATGAAAACATGCAACACATGTGCAATGCTTTGGTTGGCAAATGGGAGACTGGAGCTGCGGCGAATTGAATACATGGCTTGCAGACCTTTCAATGTGACGGGGAGTCCGGTCATCATAGTCACACTTTCCGGAGAAAGGCAACCGTTGGTGACACAGTCGCGACATATGGGGACAGCATTGCTACAGAACGTCCTCGTAAACAACACCCCTAAAGCAACGCATGAGCGCACGCGGGCGCCTAGTGAAAATCCCGACTCGTCGTGGCCAGATCCCCGAGCAGGTGTGTCAGGTCCACCAGTCGCTTGGCGATGACATGGCGCACCTGGCCACCACTGTCGTCATCACGCTGCCACACGCCGTAGACCGCCATCAGGCGTGCGCGGTAGACCACATCACGGAATTGCTCTTTAACAGATTTCCAGACGATGACATTGACGCTGCCGGTCTCGTCCTCCAGCGTTATAAAAACAACACCCTTTGCGGTTTGCGGTCGTTGCCGCATCGTCACAAGCCCGCAGGCCCTCACCAAACGGCCACTGGGGTAGTCGGCCATCTGCGCGGCAGTCAGCAGCCGCTTGTGTATCAGCTGCGCGCGCAACAGTGCCACCGGATGGGCGCGCAGGGAGAGTCCTAGTGCCGCATAGTCAAAGACGACTTCCTCGCCAACGTCGGCGGCAGGCAGTTGCCATGCTTCCTCTTCAATTGGCACACCTTTGAGCAGCGCGGGCGCAGGTGTCAAGGCCGCTGCGTCCCACACCTGCTGGCGCCGATGGCCTGAGAGCGAACGCAGGGCATCTGCACTGGCCAGCGCCTTGAGATCGCCTGCGTCCAGACTGCAGCGCAGGGCCAGGTCTTGCGTGCTGGAAAAGGGACCGCGGCCGCGCTCTGCGGCGATACGCTGAGCCACTTCGTGCCTCAAGCCACCGACGAGTCGCAAACCCAGCCGAATAGCGGGCTGCTGCAAACGAAAGGCGGCGGCGTCCATCGGCATGGCATCGCCTTCCTTGGCTTCCAGGGTGCAATCCCAATTGCTATACGATACATCTGCTGCGCGCACGTCTACGCCATGTCGTTGAGCGTCTTGCACCAGTTGCGAGGGGCCGTAGAAACCCAGCGGCTGGCTGTTGAGCATGGCGGCGAGAAAGCATGCAGGCTCGTGCCACTTCAACCAGCAGCTCACGTACACCAGCAGGGCAAAACTGGCCGCATGGCTTTCGGGAAAGCCGTATTCGCCAAAGCCCTCAATCTGCGTGAACAGTTGGTTTGCATATTCTTGGCTGTAGCCATTCTTCAACATGCCACTGACCATGCGGTCGTAGAACACATGGACGCCGCCTTTGCGTTTCCATGCGGCCATGGAACGGCGCAGCTGGTCGGCCTCGCCCGCCGTGAAATCAGCCGCCGCCATCGCCACTTGCATGACCTGCTCTTGAAAGATCGGCACGCCCAATGTGCGCTTCAAGGCCTCTTCCAATTGAGGGCTGGCATATTCCACGGCTTGCGGATTGGCCCGCGCCTTCAAGTAGGGGTGCACCATGCCACCTTGTATGGGGCCGGGCCGGACGATGGCTACCTCTACCACCAAGTCATAGAAGCAGCGGGGCTTCAGCCGCGGCAACATGCTCATCTGCGCACGGCTCTCGATCTGAAAAACGCCCACGGTGTCGGCCTTGCAGATCATGTCGTAGGTTGCGGGGTCTTCTGCTGGTATGTCTTGCATGCGCATGGGCTTACCGCGCCACTGGCTCATAAGCGCCAGACAGCGGCGGATGGCGCTGAGCATGCCCAACGCGAGCACGTCCACCTTGAGCAAGCCCACTGCGTCCAGATCGTCCTTGTCCCACTGGATGATGGAGCGATCCGGCATGGCGGCATTCTCAACTGGCACCAGGCGTGTCAGCGGGCCTTGCGTTAGCACAAAACCGCCGACGTGCTGGCTCAGGTGGCGCGGGAAGCGCTGCAGTTGGGTACTCAAGTGGGTCCAGAGCTCCAGTCGCTCGTCGGGCGGGGCTGCAAAGTCTGGGCCCAGGCGCGCAATGGCTGACTGCAGCCGCTCGGCCAGCACCACGCGGCTGTACATGCCGGGGTGTTCTTTTGCCAGTGCGTCAATCAGCTCTTGCGGGATCTCCAGCGCGCGGCCCACGTCGCGCAGCGCGCTGCGGGGCCGGTAGCTGATGACGGTGGCGGTGAGTGCGGCCCGTTCGCGGCCGTATTTGCCGTAGATGTACTGGATGACTTCTTCACGGCGCTGGTGTTCAAAGTCAACGTCAATGTCGGGTGGTTCATCGCGCTCGCGGCTGATGAAGCGCTCAAACAGCACGCTGCTGCGCGAAGGGTCCACCTCGGTGATGCCCAGGCAGTAGCAGACGGCTGAGTTGGCCGCTGATCCACGGCCTTGGCACAGGATATTTCGGCTGCGGGCAAAACGAACGATGTCGTGCACAGTGAGGAAATACATCTCGTACTTCAGCTCGGCAATGAGCGTCAGTTCATGCTCCAGTTGCCGCTGCACGGCGGACGGTATGCCATGGGGATAGCGCTCCTGAGCCCCGTCTTGCGTGTAGTGGCGTAGCGTTCGCGCAGGCGTTTGACCGGGTAGCACGGCTTCAAGTGGATAGTTGTAGCGCAGCGCATCCAGGCTGAAGTTGCATCGATCAGCCACCACCAGCGTGTTGGCCAGCCATGCTGCGGGGAACGTTGCCGCCAGCCGCTCACGCGAGCGCAAGTGGCCTTCTGCGTTGGCCTGCAAGGCAAAGCCGCACTGGGCGACTGGCTGTCCGAGGCGCACGGCGGTCAGAACATCATGCAATGGCTTGCGGGAGCGCACGTGCATGCACACGCCACCGCCCGCCACCAGTGGCACACCGGCTAGCGCTGAGAGTTGCTCCATGCGTGCCCGTTGCAACATGTCATCCGCCAGCAGCGTAGATTCCGTCAGCAGCCATGCATTGCAGCCAAATAGGCCTCTAGCCCTCGTAGATATTGCATAAGCCGCTTCTATATTGATAGCACCTTGAAATGCCAGCAATATTTCACAACCCCGCAATCCGGCCCACAACGCCTGGCTTTGCGTGTCCTCCCAGCCTACGTGGTATTTCCCCTTGGGCGCCGAGCGGCGCGCAGAAGTGATGAACAGGCACAGGTTGCCCCAACCCTCGAGGTTGTGTGCGAGTGCAACGATGGTAAATCCGTCCTCCGCCGATCCCTGTTGCGGGATACGAAACTCTGCTCCCAGTAGCAGTTTCAGGCCGTGCTTGCGGGCTTCTCCATGTGCCCGCACCGCACCGGCGACCGAACATTCATCGGTGATCGCCAGCGCGTGGTAACCCAGTTCAGCCGCCCGTGCAACCAACTCTTCCGGGTGCGATGCGCCGCGCTGGAAGCTGAAGTTGGAGAGGCAGTGCAACTCCGCATAGACTGGGGCTGAAGGGCTGGGTTCTAACGGCACATCGATCCTCTGGTGACGGCGCGATAGCGGGGCTAACACGGCTTTGTGCCTACACAGTATCGCAAACGGTCGCAGCAAGCCGTCGTCAATGGGCCGTCAAGCGAGAGTCATGTCCCGCACTCAATCGGTTTAGTGGGGAATTTCGACTTGCAAGTGGTAGGTCCTACCACGCTGGATGGAGTCGACACGTGCATCTGCCAGCAGATCGCCATCCAGCCGTACCTGAATAGCAGAAACCGGTGCCCGTCGAATATCCACCGTAAAAGTGGCGCCGCGGAACACGCGCTGCACCGAAACGCTTTGCCACGCCGCTGGCAATTGCGGTCGAATGGTCAGGCCTTTGCTATCGCCTTTGAGGCCGCACAGTCCTTCAATGACACAACGGTAAACCCAAGCGGCCGTCCCGGTATTGAATAGCTGACTGGAGCGGCCTGCCGTGCGCGGGTATTGGTGGTACGCACCACGGTAGTAGTTGGGAATAAAAACGGGCAACTGACCGCGTTGCAGGTAGTCGGCCAGATCGGGACCCGGGATCATTTGCCGCAACAGTTCGTACGCGCGTTCGCCTTCACCTATCTGGTACAGACTGAAAATGTAAAAGACTGCGGCGTGGTTGTAGACTGCGCCATTTTCGGCCGAGCCTGGAAACTTTTGGGTGACGCGACCCACATCGTCGCGCATAGCGGAGTACGGCGGTGCAAACATGGCCACGCCGTAGGGCGTATCGAGTTGTCGCTTGACTTCTGCCTGAATGCTTGCCTGCTGCACGGGTCCGGCGGCACCACTCAGCATGGCCCATGATTGGGGGTTGAGATAGATGCGCCCTTCCTTGTCGCTACTGACGCCAAACACCACGTTGTCGTCGGTAATGCCGCGCGCAAACCATGCGCCATCCCACAGGTATTGATTGGCTGCAGCGTTGAGCGCCTGTGCGCCCGCCACAAAATGCCTGGATTGCTCGGTTTGCCCCACGTGCTCGCAGATTTCTGCCCACAGATTCAAGGCATAGGCCGCGGCGACGGTGAGCCATCCCGATACACCCTTGCCCTTGTAGCCGACCATGTTCATGGGGTCGCACCAGTCGCCTTGGGCAATAAAGCTCAGGCCGCGGGCATCGCGCTCACTCAACATCCAGTCCATCGCACGCCCAATGCGCGCGCCGACTGACGCACCGTGGCCGTGCGCATCGACCACGATCTGCTGGAGGATGTCGTAGTCGCCCGTTTCATCCAGATAAGCCTTGAGGCACACCGGGAGCCACACACAGTGATCCGTGTGCGGTACCTGGTTGATGTATTTCAACTCGGCACCCTCTACCAACAAGATGCCATCCGGCATAGCGCCATTTTCTTCTTGCTGACTCAATGCATGTACAAAGGCGGCCCGTGTGACAGCAGGCGCAATGAAGGCCATGCCCATGTTGTCCTGCAGGTAGTTGCGCGTCTGCGGATCGGTTGTCAGGCGATTCACATCGCCGTGGTAGAACACTTGGCGTGGCAACCAGTGGTTCACGAAGTTGTCAAAGTCCGCGTCTGGTGTAGTCAATTGCAGGCAACCACGTCCACCGTCGATATAGGCACGGTAGTCTTGTCGCGCTTTAGCGAAGGCCGACTCACTCAAATAGGTGTCGCGCATGCGGATAATTTCCGCGTCGTCCAGGGCCGGTCCAAAGATAAACCGGTACTGGCGACTCTCTTGGGGTGCCAGTGACAAGCGGTATTGCACGCATGCCGTAGGTGTCTCATAGCGGGCGTCGCCGTTGGACAAGAGCGGGCCTGCCAATGCGCTGGGCTTATGGAGCCCCCCCTCCCCTTCAAACGCGGCTTGATTGACCTCCCATGCGTCAGGCGCTTGCTCGCACAAGAAGTAGGTCTTGTCCTTGAGTTCCTTGTTTTTGAAGTAGTCCGCGACTTTCTGGTACGGCGTTATGCTGTTTGCCACTATGCCGCCCAAATCTGCACGGTACTCGCCAGACTGGTTCATCCATGACATGTAGCCTATCGGAAAGTAAGGGTAGACGCTGATCTTGCGGGGTCTGCCAGAAACATTGGTTACGCGCAGAGACCACAGTTCGACCACGTCATCGGTCGATAGGCCCATGCACACTTCGACGCGGATGCCCAGGTGCTCTACCACCCAGACCAGTTCACTCTTTCCAACGACAAAGCTGAAAGAGTCGAGCGGCGCGCGCACGGGTTCGTATGGCGCGGAGAAGAGTTCACCCGACTCTTCATCTTTGATGTAGAAAAACCGACCCGGATGGTGTGCGTAATATGCCTGCTCTGGCTGCATGAACGATTTGGCCTGCATGACTGGTGCATGGGCGTACTTTGCTGGCTCCGGCTGCATAAACTGGGCAACCGCATAGCCACGGCAAGTGACTTGAATCATCATCTGGCGATTCCACAGAAATCCTGCGGCCAACGGCATGGCAACAGGACTGGTCAGTTCATAGCATTCGCCGTGGTCTACGGGGCGCAACATAGGTTTCTCCGGTTGTGGGTGTTACGGTGCTTTGCGCGCAAAGAGCTCAGCCTGGATTTCTGCTAGCTTTTTGTTGTCGAGGTTGTAAAAAAACATGACACCCACTGCAAGCAGGGCAAAGGCCGCTGGAACCAGTGACATCAGCCAGATGATTCCGGCCTGCGACTCTGGGGTTTGCACGGCGTTGGGTACATAACCCAGCGCAGTAAATAGCGCGCCGATGACGGCAACGGCCAGTGCCGTTCCCAGTTTCTGCGAGAACGTGGCTGCTGCAAACGTCATCGCCGTTGCGCGTCTACCGGTGCGCCATTCGTTGTAGTCCGCGGTGTCTGCATACATCGAGAAAGCCAAGGGAGACTTGGGGCCGAGTACCAGGCCAAGCGCAATTTGCAATCCGTACATGAGCTCAATTTGGTCACTGCGCACAAACACGAAAGCACCCGACAGTACTGCTGTCATCGCCATCAAGATCATCATCAAATGTTTTTTGTCAATGAAGCGTGTCATCAGTGGTGTGGAAGCCGCGCCTGCCGCCGCAGCCAGCATGTAGGCGGGCACAAAAGAACTCAGCAATTCCGGCCGCCCCACAATATATTTGAAGTAATAGGCTGCGCTGCTACTGCGCAAGGTGATCGTCACCATGATGATGAGCGCCAAAAAGAACAGGACCACCCAAGGCCGGTTTCCCCGCAGGTCAGCGATGTCTTGCGCAACATTGGATTGGGCGGTAGCCATGGGTGCAATACGTTCTTTGGTATTGGCAAAAGCTATCAGGAACATGCATGATGCGGCTATCCCCCAAACACACATCGTTAGCGGCCAGCCCAGCCGATCATTGCCCCCACCGAGCGCCCTCACGAGCATCGGCGTAAGTGCGGTCACCAATGTGCCCCCTGCAAATGCAAAGACGAAGCGAAGTCCATTGATGTTTGAGCGCTCTTGCGGGTCGCTCGACATGACGCCTGATAGCGCGTTGTAGGGGATGTTGATGCCGGTGTAACAGGCCATCATCAGCAGATAGGTAACGTACGCCCAGACGATTTTTCCATCGGCACCGAGGTCGGGCGTGGTGTAGGTAAGAACGCCGGTCAGTGCTAGCGGCAAGGCCATCCAGATCAGGTACGGCCTGAACTTCCCGTAGCGCGATTGCGTGCGGTCGGCCAATGCGCCAATCGCGGGATCAGTGAACGCATTGACAATCTTGACCACAAACAGCATGGTGGCTGCAGCAGCTGCTGAGATGCCGAACACATCTGTGTAAAAAATAAGAAGAAACGTGGCGATGTTGGCCCAATAGAAGTTGAAACCCATGTCGGCAACGCCGTAGCCCAGCCGTTCGCGCCATTTCAGTCGACCGGTGCCAGTTGTAGCAGCGCTCATGGTGTTTCAAGCCAATGGCCGATGCGCTCTACGAGGTCAACCACCGGGAGCGTTGCATCCAGTTGCAACACGCCGGGTTCGCCGGTTGGCGGCTCCAATGTGGCAAATTGACTGTCCACCAGCGTTGCAGCAAAGAAATGCGATTCAGCCCGCGCAGCTACGCGAGCCCGTGCTTGCGTCAACGTGATCTCCAGGAACACAAAACGCAAGCCTGGGGCTGCGGCGCGAAGCCTTTCGCGGTAAGACTTCTTGAGCGCCGAACAGGTTAGCACCGCGCCATGGGGGTGCGCCTTGAGCTGCTCACACAAAGAAGCAAGCCAACCTTCCCTATCGGCGTCGTTCAGCGCCTCACCATGCGCCATCTTCTGCCTGCTGGCTTCGGCATGAAAGTCGTCCCCTTCTAAAAAGGGGCGGCCGCAGTCGGCGGCCAGCGCGAGAGCGACGCTTGACTTGCCGCAGCCCGCCACACCCATGATCACAATGGATTCATTCACTGTTTGTTGCAATTGATAGTTAGGAATACGCTGTCCTGTAAAAAATCTGGCCCAACTGGTGAAAGTGGTCGCCGTGTCTCCCCATTTCCGAACCAAAGTCGCCCGTCAGGCTGTGCTACTTTTACGCAATATATCGCCTGAAGTTGAGAGTCCATTATAACTGGACAGCGCTATCTTTATTGACAAGAATTGCACTTTCTTTGCGATTCTTTTCCAAATAGTCGGGCCAACTGTCATGGTGGCAGGTCAGACTCCGCGCTTTGTGACAGTTAGTAGTGCGGTGGCAAATCATCGGTCGGGCGACTAAAAATCTGCCCCTGACTTTCTGGCGCACGCTCTCGCAAGCTGTGTACTTCGCGAACCAGGAAATCGATTTCCCGTTGCTGGCGCGTGACGACTACGTTGAGGTGATCCAGTAATTCTTCCTGGTAGCTGATTTTGATTTCAAGCTCCGTCAGACGCGCATCGGATTTCGCAAATTCATCCACAGCATCACCCTTTGCGTCGCCGCATTTCGCGCAGCATGTACAAATAGAGTCCCTCCGTCTTGTCCCTAGCCCAAGGCGTCTTGCGCAGGAACTTGAGACTTGAACCCACACTGGGTTCATGGGAAAAGCAACGAATGGGTATGCGTACCGCCAATTCGTCCCACCCGTAGAACGCCACCAGTTCGTTGATGATGGCTTCTAGCGTCTTCCCATGCAAAGGGTTGTTAGCCTGTACGGACGCAGCAGAAACCTCAGGCTCATCTTTAGGCGCATCAGTCATAAGAAAACCTGAAAAACATACATTAGGAGACCTTGTTCATGGTCCGCACAATTGTCTGGTGCATTGAATCCTGCCGAAACGGGTGCCCATTGATCCCGACTTACGCAATAGCGCTCACCACTTTATAGAAAAAGAAACTGGCAGCGATCGGCGAGCAACGCATCAAACGGTAGCAGACACTTTATCCAAAGGGAATTGCGTGCAACCCAAGCGCGCAGATATATCGCGGCTCGCATCGCGCAACATGGCAACGACTTCACCCTCGCGCGACGGGTCATATCGAAACGTTGGGAATGAAATACTCATCCCGGCAATGGGCCTGTTCAGTCGGTCAAAAATCGGAACGCCCAAACACCGAATGTGGTCGTCAAACTCTTCCCTATCCTCACCAAAGCCTTGCGCTTTGACCCGTTCAAGCTCCTGCGCAAACGCAAGGGGTTCGACAATCGTCTTCTCACGAAACTTGGTGAACTCGGCACCCCGAAGGATCATCGCACGCCGCTCTGGGTGCTCCCATGCCAGCAATACCTTGCCGATTGCTGTGCAATGTAGCGGGGCACGACGGCCCACTTTGGAGTACATGCCTAACATGTGGCGCGAATCAACTTTGTGGACGTAAATGATCTCGCTATCGATCAGCGTACCCAAATGCACGGTTTCACCGGTCTGGTCGGCAAGCATTTGCATATGGTGCTTGGCGAGAT
Source organism: uncultured Rhodoferax sp. (assembly GCA_964468905.1). Classification (GTDB taxonomy): domain Bacteria; phylum Pseudomonadota; class Gammaproteobacteria; order Burkholderiales; family Burkholderiaceae_C; genus Allorhodoferax. The sequence continues at coordinate 14,209 of CAYXWW010000057.1, forward strand.
CGATCAATTCTGGATACTGCAGAGCCTTGGTTCCCAATTCAAAAACCTTCATGGTCAAGCCATAGCGCTCGCTATCCGCCTCTTGACGCACATAGCCCAACGTCATCATGGTCTGCAAGAAGCGATACACCGTCGCCTTTGGCATGGCCAATCGTACCGACAGATCCGAGATTCCGGTTTCGCTGCGCTCTGCCAACGCCTGCAACAAACCAAAGGTTTTGAGAACCGCCGCGACCGATTCGGGCTGCTTGGAGTCTAAAGAATCATCATCCATTTTGTTTTACATTCTCTGAAATCACGTTTTGATTGTAGTTTGAATCAATTTGTATTGATTTTTATAAACGACCAACATGACCCGTCTTTAGGCGCTTGCCAGGTCTGCCATGGCCTCAAGCGGGATAAGTGCACCAGGGTGCTGAATGACCCGCGCCGCCAACTGGTTGCCAAACCGCGCAGACTCGGCGGGTGTTGCACCAAACAGGCGGCGGCTCAGGTAGCCTGCGGCAAATGAATCGCCGGCTGCCGTAGTGTCCACCACACGAGGAACCGCCTGCGTGGCGACCGGCTCCCAAAGTCCTTGACCTGCATGCACCAGCGTTGGTGCCGCACCGCGCTTGATGACCATTTCTGGCACTGCCAAATCTTGTGCGGCCACAACTGCTTCATCCACACTAGCCAGTCCAAATAGCGCTTGGTGATCGTCTGCGGTTACCAATGCAGTACTGGCCACCTGAAAGGAACGCAGAAAGTTTTGCCGGGCCTCTTCCCGATCAGCCCACAGTCGGGGCCGGTAGTTGTTGTCGAACACCACCGTTGCACCGCGTGCGCGCAAAGACTGCGCCAACGCAAACAGCCGCTCGCGCCCTGCCGGCGGAAGAATCGCCAGGCTGATGCCCGAAAAATAGAAGGCATCCCATTGCACAGCCTGGGCTTCCAGCGGCGTCTGCGCAATGTCGAAATAGGCTTTGGCGGCGCTGTAATCACGCCAGAAACTGAAACGGCGTTCGCCGTGTTCATCGACCTCAATCTGGTAGAGCCCCGGCAGGCGCCTTGGTATGCGGCGCACCAGGTCCAATTGCAGTCCGTCATGCGCCCAACGGCGCAAAAGCTCTGCACTCAAGGAGTCATCCCCCAGTGCCGTGGCGTAGTGGACGTTGAGCGTGCTACCACCACAGCGGGATAGATACACCGCGGTGTTGAACGTGTCACCGCCATAGCTTTGTTGCATGGCCCCGAACGCAGTGCCATGCAGTTCCAGCATGCATTCGCCGATCAGGGCAATATTTTTGGTACTTTTCACTATGAAAGACCCTTGGTTGTTTTTGAAACGATGTTTCATTGTACTATCGGCGTCCTCTGTACTGTCTTTCCCGATCGGTTTTCGTTCTATGGATTACGCCCTTTCCCAGGGCTGGCTCACCCCGGCGCAATGGTTTGGATACATCGCATTTGTGCTGGGTGTAGCCTCGTTCTTGCAAAAGAGCGATTTACGGTTCAAGTACTTCATGGCGGCTGAGTGCCTGGCCTACGTTGTGCATTTCTTTCTGCTGGGTGTTCCCACTGCGGCAGCAAGTTCTGGCGTCTCGTTGGTGCGCTCGTTGCTGTCGATCTACACACGCTCGATCTGGATTGCGCTGGCGGTCGTTGCGGTGAACCTGGCGCTTGGGTGGCAACTGGCCACACATTGGTGGAACTGGCTGCCGCTACTGGCGTCGTGCATTGGCACATTGGCCCTCTTCCTGCTGCACGGTATCCGTATGCGGGTAGCAATGCTGCTGGGTACAACGCTATGGATCGCCAACAATGTGTTGGCGGGCTCCATTGGTGGAACTGCATTGGAATTCGTTATTTTGGTCGTTAACTGCACCACCATCTGGCGCATGCGGTCACGGAGTTCGCGATCAGCTGGATCTTAGGGGTGACAATGGGCCCGTCCAACCGACATAGTCTCCGTATGAAAACATCGAAACAAGGCTTCACACTCATAGAAATGGTAGTCGTGATGGCTGTCATTGCCATACTGGCGCTGATTGCCATGCCCAGTTACCAGGGCAAGCTCATCCGGGAGCAAATTGTTGAAGGCAGTAGCCTGGCCAGCATTGCAAAGGGCCCGATTGCCGCTTCGTGGGCGGCGAGCAAGACGCTCCCCCCCGACAACGCCAGCATTGCACTGCCGACCCCGGACAAGATCGTCAGCAACCTGGTACGCGCCGTGACCGTGCAGGACGGGGCTATCCACATCACCTTTGGCAACCGCGCCAATGGCAACCTGAAAGACAAGACATTGACACTGCGCCCAGCCGTGGTCGAAGACGCGCAAGTGGTGCCCGTTGCGTGGGTGTGCGGTGCGGCCACTGTGCCGGACAAGATGACGGTCAAGGGCGAAAACAAGACCGATATTGCCAAAGAGTTTTTGCCGCTCAATTGCCGCTAGCCGGTACCCATTCCGTTTCCAAATCATTGGTGTCTAGGCGTGAAGCCGCAAGCAGTGCTATAGCACGACAAGGCGAAACAACAACGACACGAGTGATTTAGAAATGGAATAAGCGCCTACGCAAACAATCCATGCAAATACCAACTGGCGTGCCCTTGCCCCCCCACGCCATGCGCGCCCAGGCGCTCGCAGTACACCCACACCAGGCCCGCCGCTGCGCTGCGGGCCACGTAGTAGTCGCGCAGCGCGCAGTGGCTTGCGCCATCGAGCCAGCCAGACTCCAACCGCTGGGGGCCCGCCAGCAAGGTCAGAGGGCCTTCGTATTGCGGGCTGCCCTGGTGCACTGTCAGGCGCAAGGGTGTGGCCAGCAGCCAGGTAGGGTACAACGCGCCACGCGGGGAAAGATTCAAGTCATTTTGGCCTGTAGCCCTCACAGAATGTGCGTTAGTAGCTCCTGAATTAATAGCATTTTTTAAACCTTTGCTACTGCCGGTAGTGGGCGTTTGCACGGCGGCTTGCCAGCGCTGCATGCGCTCGGGTCGGTGGTCTGCCAGCAGCGTGGTGCGGCGCACGTGCTCTGGCCCTAAGCGCGCGCTCAGGCGCTCCAGCAACTGGTGCAGGCTGTCGCCCTTGCGCACATCGTCGGGCAGCAGGCTCATGCTTTCGCCCGCCAGTGGCTGGGTTTGCAAAGAGCGCAGGCGCAGATGCAACACCGGCGCGGGCAGCGTCACCTGCGCCAGTTGCTCCCCCAGCAAACGCGCCAGGTGCACCATGTCTTGCGTGGCCTGTGCCGTGCGCAGTACCAAACGCCCCTGGCCGCCCCCGGTATGGTGGGCATCCACGTGCAGGGCGTTGGAGCGCCGGGCATCCAGCTCCCACAGTAGCTCCAGCGCCAGCACGCCACGCTGGCGCGCGCGCAGCCACAGCTGCAATTGGGCCAGCAGGCGTTTGGCACCAAACAGCAAGGCAGAAGCGGTCTCGACACTGGCCACCAACTCCAGTGGTGTATCAAACACCTCGGGCAGCGTCAGCCACGGATAGATCTCTGCACGCACGCCATAGGCACAGTCCAGCGCATCCACCAGCCCCGCGCCAAAGCGGCGCACCAGCCCGCCACGCGGTAAGGCGCGCAACTGCCCCCAATGGGCAAGGCCCAGCCGCGCCAGCGTGGGCAGGTGCGCGCGTGCGGCCACCAGCGTATGCAGGGGCAAGGCATCGGGAAGTGTGTCAGCCCCCACGCTCCCCGCTGCGTGTGGTTCGCTGCCCCCCGAGGGGGAGTGACTCGCCTTGGGGCGGCCCGGCGGCAAAACCGTAGCCCCCACGCTCCCCGCTGCGCGTGGTTCGCTGCCCCCCGAGGGGGAGTGACTCGCCTTGGGGCGGCCCGGCGGCGAGTCTGCTTCTGTTTCAACGGCGCCCATGGCACACTGCAAACGTCCGTATGCTATTAAAGAAGTAGCGCCTTGTGCATATTTTACGAGGGCTACAGGCCATTTTGGCGATAACAATTGCTCCAGCAAGGTGGCCCGCCCGCCAAACAGGCGTTCGCTGGCAGAGACCTCCAGCACCAACGCCGCCTCGACCCGCGCCACCAGCGGCGTGAACTGCAGCGCCCACCAAGCCCAGGCGGCCGATGCATCGACCAAACCTTCTGCTGATGCTGCCATGCCGGGCGCATCAGGCTCGGGCTGTAGTGCGATCCAATGCATCACTAGCTTTGAGAAGACAGGCCAAGCGCGCCGGGCGGGCCGTGACATGCAAGGGCTGGTCCATCGGAGGGCCCCGGCGCTTGAGTGCGCGCACCTCCAGTCGGTCGGTCGCCTGCGCTGCAGGTGCCACCCACACACGCAGCACGGCGGGAGACGATTCATGTTGTGCCTGCTCGGGGCGAAACACAAACAGCAACTTGGCATACTCCGCCGCCGCCATTTGCAAGCGACGCAATTGCTCGGGGCGCACGGGTGCCAGCCAAGCCAGCACGGCATCCACATCGGCGCAACGCAGCGCCTGCTCGGTAGCCCACAGGCGCTGCGTGCCTGCCTGTGCGCCAGCATGTGCCGCCACCCACAGCAAGCGCTGTGGCTGCAACCCCTGTGCGCCCAGTGCGGGCCCAAAAGGCATGTGCGGCGCGCCGACCAAGACCACAGCGCCGGTACCAGCGCGGGCCAACGCGGGCAGCAGCAAGCGCCATTCACTGTGCACGCCGGGGGGTTGCAAGATTTCGCTCAATGCGCCCAGAGGCCAACCACCACCGGGCAACTGGCCATCGAGCAAGGCGTCTCCGGTAGCCACCACCCGCCCCGGCGCACCAGCCAGCGCGTCAGCCTGCCAGACGTCCGGGTGGACGCCTACGCGGGAAAGAAAATGGGCTGGAGCGGGCATGGCATCGTCACTAAACTGTATTTATATACAGTATACATAGATGCTGCCAAACTGCAGAAATAAACTACCGAACAGGCATCTCAGGCGCGGTGGGTTGGCGGGGCCGGTGGACTGGATGCCCCTTCTCTGGCCCACGCTCGCGGGCGAACTTTTTGGGCTTGCGACTGCTATTGCGTGAATGAGGTAGTTGGATCGACAGTTCTGCAGCATCCGCGAATGGGGCCGACGAAGGGGCACCCAGCCCACCGACCCTGCGGTGCGTCGTTCACGGCGCTACAAAATAAATAGCTACTCACGCTTGTTTGGCAAGGGCTAGAGGTCATTTTTGTTGGCGGATTCAAGTACAAAGCGCAACGGAATGCAGTGTAAGTG
>CAYXWW010000058.1:0-11349 GCA_964468905.1 uncultured Rhodoferax sp.
AGTTTTGGATTGGAATCCGCCTTAAAGTGGCTCAGTTTTCAACTGCAATCAACATACTCTGCACAAGAACGACATCGAACGCATTCAAGAAGCCACAAACGGAGCTGTTTCGATTCAACAAGCCGCGAAATCCCTGGCATTGTCAGAAGGGCGTTTGAAGGAACTGATATCGGTTGGCGTCATTGCGCCATTGATTTCCCGCTATTCAAACCGACGCGCTGCTGCATGGTTGATTCCTGGATCTGAAATTGATCGACTGTGTCTGCGACCAGAGAGACCATCATCTGACCAAGCAATCACAGTACACGACGCCCTCAAATATTGGCGTCTTCGAGAGAAAGAAAGCATCGCATTGATGAAGGCAGTTGTTGACCATCAACTGGTCACCCACGGGGATAGCAGCACGCTCGTGCCACTGGGCAAAGCTCGATTGAACCGAGCTGAGACCAAACAATGGCTCACATTATGTAGAGTGGCAGATACAGAGGATGTGTCCGTTGACCAAGCCGCAAAGACTCTAGGCATCAAGCAACAGGTTGCATATGACCTGGTTCGTTTGGGATTGCTAACCAGCACGCTGCACCCAACGCTGGGGCATCGGTTAGCAGCGAACGATCTAAGGCACTTCCAGACAACTTATGTTTCTCTTGCTGACTTTGCAAGAGCGGTTGGTCGATCTCCCCGATCAATGCTGATGAGCCTTGCAGTTGCGCCTGTTTGCGGGCCGGCCGTCGATGGTACGCGTCAGTACTTTTTGCGAAGGGCTGATTTACCTCCACACTTGTAGGCCTGCAGGCATTTTGAATCCATTTCTAAAAGGAGGGAAGCCATATGGATCACTCTTCAACAGCAATGACATGTCTCAACAAACTGAAACATCAAGTCATAGGACTATCGCTTGCGTTTTCATTTCCATGCTGCCACGCCCGTAATCTGGGGCAGACTACGACGAATGGGTCGACGGCACTTGGTCAAAATGACGAGACTGGAATGCGCAACTTGGCGCGAGCGTCGGCTGCGAACAAACGTAAATGGGTTGAGTTACAAGCGAAGAAAGCGAGTGAACGATGGATGAACAGACTTTGGCGATTCTTATTCTGGGTAGTGTGGTCGTGGCGTTCGCATTTTTCTCTTCGCACATGGCCGCACGCCAAAGTGATCTGGACGAGAAAGAGGCTCGAGCGAAGACCGATATTGAGTGTTAATTCTTTGCGCTGTTACGGCCCTCTTGGGTCACATGTTGTGCGGCCTGAACGGCATCTTAAGTGTCGATCGGATAGAAATGGAATATATGAAAATGAACAGTTCACAGGCATACAGGAGGTGTGGGAAGAGCACCCTATTGGCGCAAGCAAGGAACATTCAGGCGTCGCGGATGTGGAATATGAACAAGCACTGAAGCTGCATTTGAATCGCAACCAATTGCATCGAAACGCAGAGCCAGCAGTGTCCCTGTGACTTCACAATTAACCAAATGAAAATCCCTCGCCTCGAACGTCTTGCCCAGCGACAACGTGAGTACCATCGATCTAACCCATGGCGCTTGTCGCAAGGTGGTTTCTTTATTCCGTATTCCCACGCGGACATGACATCGGACAGCCTCTCATATTGGGATGATGTTGGTTTCATCATGAATGGTCGGCGAGTAATTGTTTGGTGGCAACACCCTCGACGAATTTATGCCGAAGCGATTATTGAAAATGCCTGGCAGGAAGTTGGTGATGGACCCCGTGACAAATGGCTCACCGAAGGGCGTACAAAAAACTACAAGCGGGTCGGTAAGTCACGTAAAAAACTCGTGAGTTACACGAGCCGAGCGCCGTCTGCAGCTCAAAGGCAGCATTACGATTTGCTGAATGAAGCCATTGCCCGGCTGTCGTCTGAAGGGATCGATCATGACGTATCCGTGTCGTGGACATGGAAACGCCTGAACTGGGCTATGGGCGTGAGCCTGGTCGCGCCACTCGATGTGAAAAATGGAGAGGAATTGATTTTGGTCGCCAACCTGGCGCGCCGCTTGATCCGTGGGGAAACGACGCTAGATGCCCGGTTTTCTGGGTATCGATATACCCGTAGCGACTGGTTACGTGAACAAGGAAAACAGCGCGTGAGCGATCATCGTCTGTCATTGTGAACCAGGCGCAGATGCCCTCAACTCAACTTAAAGGCGACTAGTCCAATGAAACGTAGTGAATCACAGATCACCACCAGGGGACGGACAACAGTACCGCAAGAACTTCGCGAACGGCTTGGTCTTGCTGCTGGGATGCGGCTGGACTGGCAAGCGTTGGATTCCGGCCGACTGATCGTGCATGTGAATCCCAATTTGGGACCACATGAGCATGCAAACTTCCGGTGGAGGCATGCTGAGCCCTAAGAATGATTTAAGAACTTGTGCCCTCAACTGTAGCTGGATAGACCGCGTCCATAAATGGCAGCTACCGACCCAAAGCCGACGTAGACTATCGAGAATTGATCGCCCGGAAGCCGACATAGAAAGTGTTGAAACAGACCGCGCCGCTCGGTATTTCAGATGGGGTGATACGCACTTCGGCTGTGGGGCGATTGAGTTCATAGGAACTGCTTCCCCAAGTCAACCCGGGAATTGGCTCAAAGCCAATAAACGGCTACTTGATCCTTTCAAAACTTATCGCGATGCAGGTAATTGGCGGTTTGGTGCAGTCGCGCGGCAAGCCCGCCGCTCAGCAGACCATAGTCTGCGCCTCTTGCAGTCAGCTCAGATACGTACCAATTGTGTTGGCGTTGGCGAAACGCACTGTCACGTCGTGTACCGTCTTGAACGAAAGCAAAGTCCGGTGCGCACAAGAGAACGTGCTCATAGCGACGGTGAGACAGACGTAGCAATTCTGGGTCTACCACGCCAAACATCTCTTGGCTGTAAAACAGCGTTGTCAACGCCGACGTGTCGCAAATCAGAAAGCGCTTTGCACTGCGCGCCAGTTCTGCCTCGCGCCGTGTCTGCTGGAGTCCAATTTCAAGCATGTCGTCCAGCACTAGTTGACCCTGCTTTTGCTCCCACAGTTCCCGCCCATATTCGGGCGCCCACACCGTGTCAAAGTGCTGCGCCAGTGCGTGGGCGAGCGTCGACTTTCCGGTGGATTCACCGCCTAGGATGCAAACCCGTTCGACAAACGTTGCATACACGTCGGGCGACAGGAACGCGCGATTTTCATGGGGGTTCAGGCGGACCTGGGTACCAGATATGGGCACCGCGCGGCGCGCTCCGTCCACACACACATGCAACACTCGCGGCGCAGACGAAGTGCGCGACTGGAACTCGGTACTCAGCACCTCGGCGAATCCATCGCCATAGTCCTCACTGGTAAAAACAGCGTCGACCGTCTGGCCCAGAATGTACAGGCACAGCCAAGCCACAAAGCGGCGATGTATATCATCTGGCGCATCGTTGTGGGGAATGGTTTGCGACGTACCGATGCCTTGCTCCATGCACAATTGGGCCAGATGCGCGTCGTCAATGACCAGCAAAGTCGCCTGCGCAAAACGCCGTGTCAGCCAGCCCTCGCGTGTGGCACGGTCGCAACCCGCGAAATTGGGCTTGGTGTAGCTGATTAACAGCACCTCATCGCAGGCCGACAAGGCGTGTTCGATCACATACTCGTGCCCGGCGTGCAGCGGGCAAAATTTTCCGACAACAAGCCCCCGTCGAAAACGGACACTCACGGTGTCAGCACCACTTGAAGACGCACGGTCTGTGCGCGCGCTGTACGGCGCCACCACCACCACGAAACTACCGCGTTGATCCAATACGCCGCATACAGGAACGCGGTGAGGCTCAGATCACGGCTGGCGTACAGCGGAACAGCAATGGAGTTGACCAGCAGCCAGAACATCCAAGTCTCAATCTTGCGTTGCATCAGCAGCAACTGCGCAATGACGCTAAAAACCAGCACCGCCGAATCGACAAACGGGGCGTAGGCATCAGTCCAGTAATTCAGCATGGCACCATACGTACCGGTCGCTGCAACGCCAATCAGCAGGTAGCGCAGTTGTAGCGCCAGTGGCGCATGTGCCACCTCCAATGGTTGCCCCTGTGCGCCGCGCAGCCAGCGCCACCAGCCCATCGCGCTGGTGACAACAAAGAACATTTGCAGTGCGACATCTGCGTAGAGCCGGCTTTGATAGAACAGAACGCCAAATAGGACGCAGCTCACAATGCCGCTCCACCAGGTATGCACGCTGTTGCGCCCCGCTAACAGGATTGACACGGTGGTCACGGCATTGGCAGCCAGCTCCAGCGTCGATGTCACGCCGCAGTCTCCGGCAGGTCGGAGGTGTATTGCAAGATCTTGTCGTCACCCGCAATCTCCTGAACGTCCATGCCCACATCGCCCAACAAGGGTTGTAGCGCCACCCGTGCCGCGGGGCCCAACGCCAACGCAGCACGGTCCAAGCGCAGGACCATGCTGCCGTCTGCCCGCTGGTGCAAACCAAACTGCGCCAGCGCCAGTGCATCCAGGGCGTGGGTAACATCAATGTTGTTGACCATATGCCCGTGAGCCGTGCGAAAGCGCACCGGAGGACGGCCGGACAACCCGCGCAACACCGGCACGCCCGCAGTAAAGGAAAGCGACGCATAGTCACCGCTGCGGTAGCGCAGCAGGGGCAGGCAGAAATTGAACCCGCCGGTGAACGTGATCTCACCGCGCTCGCCCGCGGGCACTCGGTTTCCATGTGGATCCAGAATTTCGACAAATAGCCCGTGCTGCAACAGCACATGCGCTTGCAGCGTGGGATCGAAAACGGCAACCGGCCCCACTTCATTGAGTGAATAGATGTCGAGAACCGGGCACGCAAAGCGCGCCTCAAGCGCATCGCGCAATCCTTTCGAAAGCATCATGGACACCGACATCAGCGCGCGCGGACGCAGCGTAACCGGCAAACGCAGCAGCTCGGCAAACGAGATCGGGTCACCCGCAATGAACTCGGGTGCCATCGCTTCAAGGTAGGTACAACGATCCTTCGGATCATGCCAATCAACGGGATGTAAGTTGATCTTAGCCAGGCCCGACTCGTCCATCACGGGTGTCACCGAGGTATAGGTGAAGCACTTGCGCTGGTAACCCAGCAACACCACCCCCACCTGACCCTTGCCATGGCGCGGCACGACACCAAAGCGCTGCAAGGCGCGCAGGTGGTAGGCCAGTGTACGACCAGCCACCAGAGGATGCGAGGCAATCAGCAAGGGATTGCCGGTGGTGCCCGTTGTTCGGAAATTGATCATCCGATCCACTGGGACGGAGTCCGGCACAAACCGGGTAATGTCCACTGCCAGATCGGCGCGGCATATCGTGGCCAGGTCTTCAAACCGATGCGGCGGATGGCCGTAGGCACGGTAGAAGGGAACGTCGGCGCAACTGCGCAGTACAAATTCATCGAGCCATGCGGGCTGGCCATCGGCAGGCCATCCGGGCTCGGTGGCAAGCACCTCACGGATGTACTCATGCAAGGATTCCACTTCGTGCGCAAACAGGCGGTTGCCGCTCTGATTGCGAAAGATAGGTGCTGCCGGATGCTCGCGCATGAACGCGAGAACGCGACGACCGGCGTCACTTAATGTGGGGTAGCGGTCCGCGTCGCTGACGCTGTCGCTGCGCGTCTCATTGACCGCTGCGCTCATTCCCGGGTCCACTTGTCGGCCGACTCCTGGGCCGCTTTTTTGGCCAGTGCTGCGCGAATCTCCCGAGCACGGCGCTCAGCATCGCGGCTGGCCTCCACAAGACGGCGGCGTTCTGTGCTGCTGATGCCTGACAAGCGGTCCGTCGCCTGCGCCAGCGTTTCGTCGGCCGGACGGTAGTCAAGTCGGGACAAGACAACGCGTACCAATTCCTCGCGGCGATCCGGATCGAAGACAAAGCTACTGGCGGACGATGTCCTGGCAAGTTCCCCCACCGTGCTGTCCAGCACCCGCAAAACGTCCGCAGTCAGCAGGCCCTGGGCAGCGAACCATGGATGGGCCAAAAACCAAACAGCGATACGCACCAGCGCCAGCCGGTTGCGCGTAGTCTTGTCGTCGCTGTTATGGAAGCAGGCAAGTTGCGCGAGCGGCGCCCTGGCCGCATGTAGCCCCAAGCTGGCCAGTAGGTCGTTTACCAGTGCCGCAACGACGGTTGCGCCAATCGGGCCGGACGGCAGTTCATCCAGAAAATCGGGCGGCGTTTCGGACAGCCGTCGTGTCAAGATTTGGAGTTCTGGGCCGGTGCGTTGCATGGTGATGCTGTGATTATTCCGCGAATTTTGGAAAGACCTGTGTGGAAGGACAGTCGGCACAGGCCAGAGGTTGCATGCGTTTGCGCATGCCGGAAAAACGCGCTGGCAACGCCATAAGGTCGTCCGTGGTCGCCAGACTGGATATGGGGACGGAAAGCTCGTCCATAGTGAAGTTGCAGGGACCGAGCAGGCCTCGCTCATCGATGAATAAAAAGTGTTCCCCGGGCTGGCAATCGGCCACGGCAATGCGTTTGTCCATCGCGCTGGCTTCTATGCGTTGCAGATACGCAGCGCTGCCGCACAGCCGCACCCCTCGCTCGGCCAGTTCTGCGCGCAAGACAGGCAGCAGAGCCGCCAAGCGAGCAACATCCTGCACGTGCAAACGGTTTGCGGGATAGTATTCCGGTCGGTCCCGCCCACCAAGCTGGTTGAACGTGATCTCGACCACACCCCAATCAGCAAGCGTATGGCACAGCGCCGCAAACATGGGCAGGTTGTCATGCATGAGCACCGTATTGGCCCGCAGGCGCAAAGGCCTGGCCTGTGCATCACGTGCGTGGGCCAACGCGCGCACGGCACTGCACAGTTGCTGCCAGTTGCCGGGCGCACCGCGCAGGCGGTCATGGAACTCGGCGTCGCCGTCCACGCTGATAGTCAGTTCTGCAAACGACTCCAGAATCTGCTGTTGCACACCGGGCACATGTAGGGTTGTGCCATTGGTGGTTGCGCTGATGGCAATGCCATATTCGTGGTGCAACAGGTGTGACACTTCGAACAATGCGGGCCACAGAAAGGGCTCGCCGCCAAGCCAACTGACCAGAACACGTTCATCTGTACGGCGCCTGTAGTCGCCCAGCACTCGCGCAAACTGCATGACACTGTGCGCGTCGGCCACCAGGCGCTGCCGGTTCAAGCGGCGATCGAACGCGCAAAACGGGCACGACAGGTTGCAGCGTTCGGTTACGCGCCAGACGACAATCACCGGTATGCCCGCGCGGGTTGCGCAGCCTCGTGCTGGTAGTGGCGACGACTGAAAGCGCGGGCAAATTCCATCAGATCCGGTAGCTGAACAACAGCGTGTATGTCCCAGCCCTGCTCCTTTTGTGCGCGTTTGATGGCCTCATAGTTCTGCCATGTGCTGGTGGAACTGGCCCACGTGGCCGGCAGGTTGAGCGCCATTGTCCCGCCCGCTCGCCCGACCGACAGCGCATGCGCAGCAATGTCCCAGCCGCTTTTTCCGCGTTCATCGGAATCGAACATGGTGCTGATGCCGTCGTCGGAGATCTGCAGGATATGCACCGCACGGGCATGTCTATCGCGAACGGCAAACGTGTCACGCAGGCGATGCACAGGAAAGCACGTAGCGCCACCATAGAAACCGGTGAGCACACGCAGAATGGCGTTCTCATCGCGCACAAAGCCGTTGGTGTGCGTAACTTGGTTCTTGCCGCTCCACAGCGTTACTTGTACGGCTGATCCGGCACGCAGCGCCGACAAGGCAATGACGGCGCCGGCCAGCGCCATGTATGAGGTTTGCGACTGCGGATTGGGCATGGAGCCGGAGCTGTCCACGTACATGTCCAGATCCACCGGAATGCGCTCCAGCGCACGGCCCTGCTCGCGGCCATAGACCCGCCGCACGGTGGTCAAACCCGGTATCGGCCTGGGGGACTGCATGGCAGACTGCAACCAGTCCAGATCATCGAGTGAATCGCCGATATCCCAAGGCTCTAGGCCTTCCATCTGCGGCTCGGGTGACTCCGGGTTGGCACGGGTAGGAAACGGCACCAGATAGGGTAGTGCCCGCTCACGGTAGTAGCGCACCGCAATGTCGTGGCCTGACAGATCCAGCCCTGCGGCCTTGAGAATCTCGCCATACTCAAACGGTTCGCGCGCCTGCCCTTGTCCTTGCATGGCTTTTGTGCTCTGTGGTTTACCACTCTGCGTTGGCTCCTCCGCACCCGTGACCAAGGGGTCCTCAGACGGGTGCATGGCATCACTGCATTCATCGGGTTCAATCTCCAGAACGCCGGAAGGCGCACTGCCCTGGGCCGAGTTGCGGGTGTCTTGCAGATAGGCCAGAGCTTGACAGTTCTCCTTGTCCTCCACTAAGTACGTCAGTAGCAACGATGCAAAACTGCCCGCTGCGCGCATCCAGTCGTTGGCATAGACACGAATAAGACGCGCGCCCAGCCAGGCATCGATTTCCAGTCGCTCAAACCGGCGCGCGTTGCTGTCCACGTCACCTCCGCCCAGGCTGCCCTTGTCTAGGCGCCACAGGTTTTCATAGATGCGCAGGTACAAAGCCCAGACACCGCTGGTCTGCACTTGGCCCTCTTTGATTGTTGCTTGCGCAAGATGGCGGTAGATGTCGGCCATACGCAGGGATGCCTGGCGCTGCAAACGGTCGTTGATGAAAAGGTCGGTGTACAGGTTGGCCACCATTGGCGCTTGGTGCTCCAGCGTGGGCAAGGCGCGGCGCATGCGCGCCAGCAGCCGAAACTGGTCGGTCACATTCCCCGGTGCAAAAACGTGGTGCCCAATTTCGTGCGCCAGCACCTCAATGCCATAGTCCTCAAGTCCCAGTTCTTGTACAGCAACAAGGTCAATCACCACACTCTGGTCGACCAGGCGGATCATGGCAAAACTGCCACTCAGACTTTCTTTGCTAGCCTCAAGGCGCGACGCACACAGCCGCGCATCACGTAGGCGCGTGTACTTGCTCCACACAGCCAGCGCAGCGGGCCATGCCGCGCGCCAGCGTTCGATCAACGCCGGGGTGTCGACCAGCACGGGGGGAGTGCTCACACGCATGGTCGGGGGAACAGTCGAATGGAAAAGGTATACGGCGAGCCCAATGCAACGGTGTGCGCATTCCAGGCCATGGTAAGGCCCTGAGCTGGTAAATCCAGCGCCAGCAATTGCCCACCAATGACCAAGTTGGCACCTTGCAGGATCGGTGCGTTCCCAGTGTCATGCGGCATTGCCTGTGTGTACTCGTCCTCGTCCGACGGCAGCAAAATCGCACCGAAGGCATCGGCCACCAATAGCCAGTAGCGGTCCGCACTTCTGACGCAGAAACCATCTGCGCAGGTGCGGATGGTCGGAGGCAGGCTGAAGTCTCCACCCAAGCCCGTGAACTGCCCGACTGCGATGCTGCGTCCCACTGCTCCCGCGGATGCCTGTGTGGCGGTGGCCGGCGACCACCATGGGTCCGCCTCAAACTGGGCTCGCACCGTGGCCCAGTGTGCACCCGCATGCGCGCCCACAGCCGCCAAGGCAGCCGCCTCACAAAGCTGGTCTGCAGCAGCGAGCGCGCCGCTGCGGTAATGTGCAAGGCCGCAACGCCACGCCATGATTTGCCCCAGACGGCGCAAGTTCTCCATGGTGTCAGCGTGGCTAGCCAATTCAGCCATGCCATTGAGCCACTGCTCCGTGCGCGCGTTTGGCACCTTGCCCAAAGCCAACACCGCATTGCTTAAAGCGGCAAGCAGCTCAGCCGGGCTCTGCGCCAGCAGACCCGGCAACCGCGGCGCCAGGTATTGCCATACGCGATCAACCCCGTCGGTGCGCGCGCCGGGCCCCGCAAGCCCCTGCGCCACCAATTCCAAAGCAATGTCGTACGCCACCAGAACCACCGACGGAACGCGATCAGGCGCCACCGCAGCAACCGTACACACCACCGCATCCACACCGGTGCCTAGGAAGCTCGCGAAGGCGGATGGCTCAAGCTTGGGGTACCAGTGCCGGGCTTCCGCCACACGGGCATTGAACTGCGTTCGCCCTGCAGCCAACGCGCGTGCCAGAGGCTCAGAGATAGGCATTTATTGAGACCTCAACCAATGCAGATAGTTGGTGTAGCGCTGGTGCAGGTATTTAAGCTTGAGCAGGTCATCGTAGAGGTGGCCATAGAGCTTGCGCCCTTTGACCCGCTGGTCGACCAGTCGCTCGATCTCTGCCAGGCGCGAGCGGATTTCGCTCTCACCCAAACCATCGAGCCCCTGGCTGAATTCCGCCGATAAATCGCCCACCGGGTTGCTGTTATCCAAGTCCAGCCGGTTGAATTCCTCATTGGATAGGTCAAACAATCGACGCAACCAGCTCAGCCGGTCCGTGCGGTAGGCGCGGTTCTCGGGCAGGGCAAAAAATGGCGCATCCAGGTCGGGCTGCAATTTGTCGTGCAAGACAAATGGCAAGACCTGGCGAACGTCTTCCAGATCCACCGCATGGTTGCCCCGAAAATAGGCCAGAGCCTTGGCAAAAATCAGCAAGGTCATAAGGTTGCGCACCGACAAGCCATTGCGCGTCTGGCAGCCCAGGTCCTTTAACCGGTCTCGCCCCTCGTCTGCGGCAACGGTCTGCGCCCAATCGGCGCCCGATAGGCGCGCCGTGTCTTTGGTCATGTACTCGAACTGGCCGCCCCCGGTCTCCATCAGCTCAAACTGGCTGGTGAAAAACTCCAGGCGGTGACGCACTTCGACTGGGACCTCAACCTGCCGGATTTCCTGGCCCATACGGTCAATTTCTGCTTCGGTAAAAATGATCTCGCGTGGCACCATTTCCTCGGGCCGCACGTCCTCTTCGATGCGGATCAGTAGTTCGCCCAGGAAGCTGGGGTTGAAGGCCAGCGCCTGAACAATCACATCAATACGGTCGCGCAGTGCCTCTATCACCTGGTAGGTGCCACCGCCCTGGTCGTCATTGGCGGTGAGAAACCAGGCCGAGTCCGGGCACTCAAACACATGGTTCAGGATCTCGGCGTAGTTGTCCCCCATCACGGTCAGCAGTGCGCTCTGTGTGCGGGTCGGAATGCGGTTGTACTCGTCAATGATCTTGACCCGCATGGACAGCCAGGCGCGCCACGCAATGCGGATGTCGTCCATGCTCTGCGCATTGACCAGATCGGCCGGCAAGGGGTTGCCCAACAGATCGGCTACCGTCATCTGCGGGTGGCCGTGCTGCATGGCGCGGCGCACCTCGCGCACTGGGTAGCCCGCCAGCACCGACATCAGAATGGCACTGGCTGTCTTGCCGCGCCCTGGGCCGCCCACAAACAGGCACTTGCGCCGTGTAGCAAAGGCCAGCAGCGGCAACAAGACA
>CAYXWW010000058.1:11359-19369 GCA_964468905.1 uncultured Rhodoferax sp.
GCTGGAATAGCTTTGCGCAGACGGCAGCGTTAAGGGGCGCTTGCTGTCCCCCACCAAATAGGTCTGGGCCGGACCGTCGTTGTATTCAATGTCGTAGTGCGGGCTGATGATGGCGTTATTGACAACCCAAAAATAGGCCTGACGCAACTTTTCATCGAGCGCCTGCTCACCCGGCCCCGCAATGGGGCTGCTCTGCAGCGGACCTTGGTAAAGATCGGCCACGTCGAATTGACGCGATTTGGGAGCACCGCGGGGATTGGTGGGCGCCCGGGACACCCGCTTGAAGATCTTGAAAGGGTCCATCGCGTGTCTAGGATTGATGACGATCCAGCCAGTATCGCACTTGCGCCCTTGCTGCAGCGCGAACGCTTTTCGCACGAATTATCTTAAATGCGGGTGACGACATGAGACTGTGGCTGAGTGAATTTTTTAACGTCGTCAGATGGTACAAACAGTATTCAGCGTGTTGCTTCTTGAACATGCAAACTAGTCAGTCAGAAAGCAGTTGAAATCGCAGCGGTTAAAGGCAAATTGGTTTCAACTGAACGCTCCAAATCTATGCACCTGGCTCCGACTCCCATAAATCTGTCAGGGTTCCTGCACGACAGCAGCTGACCGAGGACGAAACCAATAGGAAGCGCCTGGACCTTCGGGTGTGATGCGGCCAGACGAATAGTGCAATATGTATTGGTTGGGTTCGCCGAGCAAGTGCGCAAGCATTGGGTAGCGGCTAATTTGTGCCATGTAAATCTCCGTGAGTGAATTTGTTATTAATAGACGCCGATAAATCTGTCCAAGATCGCTGCATGGTCCTCAAATAGCTGCTCTTCCATTTGAGACAACTCAGCCACAGGTATCCAGCGCGCCTCTGCTGCATCGTCCGATCCTTTGATTTCAGGTAGTCGGATATTTCCCAGATCGAAGAAGAAGGCGTGGGTGATCAGCCGACCACGTGGGCTACGTCCTGGATGATCAAAGACGTGAGAGCCTTTAAGCGCATGTCGCATGGTTGCGTCTAAGGTCTTGAAACCTGTTTCTTCTTGCAGCTCTCGCACGCACGCGTTGTAGAAGCGCTCCCCCTTATCGACAAATCCACCAGGAAGCGCCCACTGATCATTCCCGACGTCTCCGCCACGGCGCACCAGCAGTACATGCTGGTTGGCAAGAAGCACAGCATCGGCGGTAAGGTAAAAGTCGGCATTCCAGCGCTTTCGGTAATTCACAACCGTTAGGTGTTCGCGGGCGCGTTGCTGGTAGATGCTCAAGTGAGCCCAGGCTTGCAAATAGGCCAATACCGGTGGGCTTACATAGGGGGCGAGTACAGACGATCGCACAGCCGCGTCCTCGGTCTCGAAGAATACATTTCTCAAAGACGTTGCATCCAGATCGGCCTCAGGCTGCACTGTCTGCAAAGCCCATTGGGGAAAGTGGTCCAGGTAGTAGCTGGTGTGGTCCTTTTTAAAGCCAACCAAGGTCATGGTCCCCTGTCCCAGGGTAATTTTCGCCACGCCATTGCGCACGGCCGAATTCCAACGACTATCGTCAAAATAGTCCCGCACCGGAAGGAACAACACTCTAGACTTGTCGGCATCATTCAGACTTGCCTCAATCATCGCCTGACGTTCTTGCCAATTGAAGGGGTTGCGTACGTCACGAGATCTAAAAGACGAACCTATGACGACGATGACTTGTTCTGCAGACGTCAATGCCGCGCGCAATAAAGTTTCATGGCCTTTGTGAAATAGCTGCCAACGGCCGACGATGACTGCGGTTTTGAATTGTTTTGTTTCTTGCATCGCTATGTTCCAGTTGAAGAGTGAAGCTCTCAGGCGTACTGCACAGCAGCTATGGGAACTTGACGGCCACTGCCAAATGCCCGTCCGCGCACGCGAAGTACTGGCGGGGCCTGGCGGCGTTTGTATTCATTGCGTGCAATCATCTTCTGAATGCGCGCAATGAGCAGTTGCCCTTCATTGGTGCTTCGGAGTGCTGACATTTGCGCATCAGATCGTTCACGCTCCCATGCGGGTAGGCGGCTTCCTTCGATCAGGTTTTTCAGGACCTCATCCAATACCTCATAAGAGGGCAAGCTGTCGGTGTCCTTTTGTCCAGGAGCCAACTCGGCAGAAGGTGGTTTTTCAATAATTTCCTTAGGGATCAGTTCCCGGTCCGCGGTTTTGTTGATGTGACGGCACAGTTCAAAAACCTCAGTTTTGTACAAGTCACCTATCAAGCCAAGTCCGCCTGCAGTGTCTCCATACAGGGTGCAATAACCTACGGAGACTTCTGACTTGTTGCCAGTGGTCAACAGCAAGTGGCCATAGGTGTTGGAGTACTCCATCAGCGCGGTACCACGTACGCGAGCTTGAAGGTTTTCTAGCGCGACACCTTGTAGATCTTGTGCAAATGCTGCGCTAAAGGCGCTTTCAAACGACTGCACAATCGCTTTGATGGGGTGTTCTACTAAACGGATGCCCAAGTTCTTGCACAAGGTTGCAGAGTCTGAAACACTGCCTTCGCTAGAAAATTTGGATGGCATGGTGACTCCAACCACGTTTTCAGTACCAAACGCTTCTACGGCCAATGCCAAAGTTAGTGCAGAGTCGATTCCTCCGGAACAACCGACAACTGCTTTGGAAAAGCCGCACCGCCGGGCGTAGTCCGTGAGTCCAAGGACAATTTGTTGCCTATAGAACTCCATCGTAGGCAAGCCCGCTTTTGCAACCTGAGGCAATGCGTCGCCATTGGCATTGAAAAACTCCTGTCTAAGCGGATCAAACGACAGCGTGCACACATCCTCGGTAAATCGCTTGGCCTCAAACACGACTTCACCCGCAGCATTCACAGCGAACGAGGCCCCGTCGTACACCAATTGGTCATGTCCACCGATTTGGTTCACATACAGGAGAGGTAGTTTGTGCCGAGCACATGCCTTGCCAAAGACGGCATGGCGTTGCTCTCGTTTGCCGATATTGCTTGGGCTGGCATTGATGGAGATCACTAAGTCAGGAGCGGCATCGACCAAGCGCTGAAATGGGTTGACTGCGTAGTCTTGGCTGTCGTCATTCCATCCGTCTTCGCAAACCATGAAACCGACTTGCATGTTTGCAACGCGCAGAACGCGTGCAACATCTGAACCAGGCTCAAAGTGGCGGCGTTCGTCAAAAATTCCATAGGTAGGCAACAGCTGCTTGTTGTATTGGATAAGCACCTCGCCGTTTTTGAGAACAAGCATGGCGTTGTGATACGGCTTGCCCACGCCAATGCGGCGCATGGGTGATCCAATCACCCATGCTAACTGGGGTGTCTCACGGGTCGCTAGTTTGAGCTGGCGGAGCCCTTCATCAATGCGAGCTTGAAATCCCTCATCGTCTAGCAGATCACCCGGGTAGTACGCGGTGAGGCTCATTTCCGGGAAGACGACTAATGCAGCACCATCGTCACGCGCTTTGCGCGCAGCCTCCAACATCAAGGCAATGTTGCCCGTGATGTCGCCAATGGTAGGGTTGATTTGTGCACAAGTGATGTTCAGCATTTGAATCTCGCCGTGGTTAGTGATTGGTTTCGTTTTGACAAAAGCGTCGAGTGGCGATACTTAGATCGTTCAAGGTCTCGACAGTGGGAATTCTGTAGTGATCACATACAACGTCAACGTTTCCTTTTCGCCAGAAGCCTAGTGGACAACATACCACTGCTTTGCCAGATCTAGCCGCCAAGCCCAGCTCCAGCAAGGTAATTGGCGCCTTGGATGCTGGTGAAAAGTAAAAAACAATTAGCCCGGCTTTTTCCATGCCGCTAAGCTCCCATTGCACCTGTTCTCGAAAGGGTGAAAACGACGCATCTTGCGGCCATGTGGTATCCCAACTGTTGCGTCGAGGATTTAAAACCAGCCCATCACAATCCTCCAGTAAGCAGATTAAGTCTGTTTGCCAATCTGTTGCGGTGCCCATATCAATAGAGCCGGAAAGAAAAACGACAGGGTCGTTGTACGAGGACGGGATTGGGTTGGGAGCTTGAATAGTGCGCATACTCTTTATGTAGGCAATTTCCAAAGCGTCAAGTTTGCATCTGGCGACACCGCAGCTTGGATGCACTGGGCAACTTGTACCCACTGACCATTGGCTAGGCCACAGCCAATCAACGGAAAGTGGATCGGCAAGCCACTGTCACGCGCAACGATGGCAATGCGAGAAAAAGCTGCTGACACAGCGTCGTAGTCAACATAGATGCGCGTGCTGTCCCTGCCAAACTCGAACTGTGTCATTGCATTTGCTACGACTAGTCGTGATGGCAATTGGCTGGTGGTCCCGTGGATATGGCGAGAGAGTATCGGGATGGACTCCAGCAGCTGTGCATGCCCAACAAAACATACGTCTCCCGGAAATAGTCCAGCGGCGAAATGCCGTCTCTTATATTCGTCATACACCGCTGGCCAACGGTTTCTGATGGAGTGTGCAATTCCACTGCCCATGACGCCTTGGCAGTTGCAGCCGTGCACCAGAATGCCTTCTTGCAGATCCAAAATGTCGCCAATTTTTTCCGAGATCACTTTGCGTCCTCGCTAGTCATTCTTTTTGAAAACCTGGCGCAGATATGCCAAGAATGTTTCGTCGTCGCAGAGGGTCTTTCCTGGCGAGTCGGACAACTTGGCGGTAGGTTGGCCATTGCAGTTCACTAATTTCATGACGATATTGAGTGGCGTCAAACCTAGGTCATTGCTCAAGTTGGTGCCGATGCCAAAGCCTGTTTGGGTCCGATCGGCAAAATGCGCATGGAGTTTGATCGCCGTTGGAATGTCCAGGCCATCAGAGAAGACCAGGCGTTTGGTGTGGGCATCCAGTTTGAGCTTGGCGTAGTGTGCCAATGCTTTCTCACCCCACACCACTGGGTCACCACTGTCGTGGCGAAGGCCATCAAACAGTTTTGCGAAATACAGGTCAAAGTCATTGAGGAACGCATCCATTCCCACCACATCGGTGAGTGCGGTACCAAGGTCACCACGGTACTCCTGTACCCACATCTCCAGTGCAGCCTTTTGAAATCCCTTTAGCTGTACGCCAGTAGCTTGAAACGTCTGCAGATATTCATGCGCCATCGTGCCAATCGGCGTCAGGTTGAACTTCTTCGCCAGATAGACGTTTGACGTACCTTTGAAGTACTGGGGCACCTCGCGAGCCAGTGTTTCTACAACTTCTTCTTGCCATTGACCAGAGAAGCGGCGACGAACCCCAAAGTCAAAGAATTCAAACGGGTGCTTCCGCGGTTGCCCACTACGTTCGTAGTCCCGCAGCATTTCAATTTTGGCACTCAAGCGCTTGCGACCTTCTGCCAAGGCGATTGCATGTGACGGCCCCGCCGCTAGTTTTCTGAAATACAACTCGTTAACGATCGCGAGTGTGTAGATCTCGAACCCCATCACATGAACTTGGGGTCCCTTTGCTGTCACCACGAGTTTGTCGCCAATGGTCTCGACGGTGATGTAGCGACGCTGAAAATGAAAGAGTCGCAGAAAATCCACGAAATCTGGCGACAGGTAACGCAGCGTACTAAGGTAGTTCAGCTCATCCTCAGTGAATCGAAGCGTACATAGAGCATCTAATTGCGCATCCACTTGCTGCTTCAATTCTGCCAATGGGAAGGCGGGGGTGTTGCGGCAAACGAACCGGTATTCCGCCAGATTCTTTGGCAGCGAATGCAGCATGGGCTGCCACATCGTAAATTTGTAAAGATCCGTTTCCAAAAGGCTGTGGATCACTGGCTGGAATGAGTCTTGAATAGTCATGATTTCAATATCGCGTTGAATAGTACTTAAGGCAACAGTGTCGCGGCGGAAGACGCACTGAGTAGTTGTGCGCTTAGGTCCCTTGCCCGCGCATAGAACTCATTGGCAGCACCCTCAAAACCAGGCACTGGGCTCATGCAGTCTGTAAGAAGTACCAGGCGGGGGCTAACGCCCTGTCTATCTGCCCGATAGCGTGCAAGTTGATCAAAGCTCGACGCCACACAGTGGCTCGATGCTTCCCCCGCGATAAACAGGAGGTCTACTCCTTCTGTTAACGCTGCAGCAAGGCCCGTATTGAACTGTGTGGATTCCACGCCTTCGATGGGCGCGTCTGCCTCGAAAACACCAAAGTGTTCGGTTAGTGGGTACTCCCCTTTCAAGACCTTCCGCACGGCGCGTTGCTGCGAAAACTCCCACGCCTGCAATTGCGTGGCTACCGACTCTTGAATGTTGTGGCCCCATGTACCAGTAACGCAGTGCACGGGCCAAACCACTAACCCAGGACGCCCTTTGGCGGTAAGTTGAGACAACATGGCCAGCACGGCAGTGGTGAGTGTTTGGTTGCGTGGACGGTATTTGCCAGAAGCCACGTCGGATGCGGTGATGAAGGTAAATGGAGGGACTTCCGCCTCATCGGCGCCCACCCAGAACGTAGTACGCTCCACTGCAACGCTGGGGTGAGAGTCCAAGGTCACTGTAATGCCATCGATTTTCGACGCATTGGCCTGAATAAAGCTCGCCAAACGGATCATGTCTGCATTTGCACCGGCTACAGGTAAGGCCGCCCCTGGAATGTCACAGAAGTCATTCTGTGGATCAATGATGAGAAGTTGCACAGTCATATCTGGTTCCTTTTTAGGTTCTTCAGTGTCTATGGGTTGAATCATACACAGATAAATGCAAAATGCAACTAACTAGCGTTTTTATTAATCAAATAGTTAGTTGTACACTGCACATAAATGAAATTCATCCCGAATAATCGAAGTGCTAAAGCCATCCTGACAGTGGACGCAGTATTGCTTACCTTGGCCAGTGGTGAGCTAAATGTTGCGCTGTTTAGAAGGGAGGGTGAACCATTCCAAGGGCAATGGGCCTTGCCGGGTGGATACGTCCATGAAGACGAAGACGATTCGGCCAAAGCTGCCGCCGCCCGAGTCCTGCGGCAAAAGACAGCGGTACAAAGCCCTTACTTGGAGGAGTTCGGAACGGTCTCGGGGCCAGCGCGGGATCCGCGCGGATGGTCGCTGTCGGTTGTGTATTACGCCTTGGTGGGACCGCGAGTACTTTCACCTTCGATCCAACTGTTCCCAGTTGCAAAATTGCCCAGCTTACCGTTTGATCATTCGTCCATTATTTCGGGAGTTGTTCAACGAGTGCGCAGCAAGGCAAGTTACTCCTCGCTGCCAGTTCATTTGTGCGAAGAACCATTCACCATCTCTGAATTGCATGCAGTGTATGAAGGCGTGCTTGGGGAGCAATTGAATATGGCCAACTTCAGGCGCAAGTTAGACGATCTGGACGTGTTGGAGGCTATTCCAGGCGAAACACGCGCTGTAGGACGTAGTCGCCCTGGGCAACTCTACAAAATTGCAAAACAGTACAAAGAGAAGCTATCAATACGTGAACGCGGGCTTTGAAAGAATCTCAGTTTCCGTCCCGACGTTGCCAAGACCTCGCGGGTCTGAATTTATCCGGTCGACGTCACAATACCGGTCATTCGCGAAAGACTGCAACTGGCCCGAACCTGCTCGTGGCGCAAGCCGGTTGCAAGAGCCCCCCTAAAGCATTGGTCGACCGGTCCATTTTGTCAATTTGCCGCAAAGCGTGTTTCCAGGCTGTCGAGAAGCTCTTCAAGCTGGTCCAGCGATTCGGGCATCGCATTTGTCGATCCCGAGTCAATTGCGTCCTTTGAGGGATAAAGGTCGTGCACGACGATTATGGTCTTACCAGCGGTTTCCTCGAATGTCACAGTGGTGATAGTCTTGCCGCCGTCCCCTTCCTCGTTGGTCCAAACGAGACGCGAGTAAGGCGTCACTTCGAGGTACGTGCCGAAGAATTCCATCGTCGAATCTTCGTGTGGGAACACCAGACGATACTGTCCTCCAGTTCGGACATCCATTTCGCAGGATAGCAAGGTCAGCCCAAACGACTTTGGAACCCACCATTTCCTAAATTGTTGATTGCAGTTGAAAACTGAGCCACTTTAAGGCGGATTCCAATCCAAAACT
>CAYXWW010000059.1:0-18620 GCA_964468905.1 uncultured Rhodoferax sp.
AGGTGCTTCATCGTCTCTTCAAGACGCGAGGTCGATTCTTGCAAGGCTTGGGTGCGGCGTTGCACGCGTTCGTCCAGTTCGCGGTTGATGCTCTCGAGGGTTTGCTGGGCAGCGATTTCTTTGGTGATGTCGCGCGCGATGCCCAGGAAGCCATCAATATTGCCGTCGTTGCCAAAGACCGCGCTAACCACCAGCGACACCTGCAACTGCCCTCCATCTTTGCTTACGTAGGTCCAATTGCGGATTTCAGATTTCCCTGTGCGCGGGTTGGCCACGAATACCTCGAACCCTTCGACAGGGTGCCCCAATTGACGCTGCAGCTCCCGGCCTCGCTGTTCAACCTCACTGAGAACGTGAAACTGTGCGGGGCTTTTCCCCATCACTTCGTCAGCCCTGTAGCCGAGCATGGCTTCTGCGCCTAGATTAAAAACATTGATTTGGCCTGAAGCATCAGTCGCCATGATGGCAACCTCCTGCGCCGCATCAAAGAGCGCTTGCAAACGCCTGTTGAGGTCTAGTACCTCGGTCAAGAGTTGTGAACTGTAGTGTGTTGCAGCACTAAGATCGTTTCGGAGCAGGTTGCGCGAGTGTTCCACTTCTGCAATCAGAATGCTGTGAATCAGTGCACTGGACAACTCGTCCCGTACTGTTTCAAGCCTGCATTTGGGTGCAGTGGTCATGTCCAGAACCATGTACCCATAATGGTCCAGATTTTGAAATATCGGAAACACACCAAATACCCGATGGTCCTTGCCAGAAAGCATTCCTTCGGGCAAAACCGATCGTGTCGGGAACGGGGAATTGAGGCCCTGTTTCAGCTGCACATCATTCGTTTGGGCGTAAATTACCTGCGAAGACTCAGGCAATTCACTCCGGCTCCAGTGCGCCAATTTGAAAGGCTTGTCATACAAAACGAAGTAGGCAGACGGAATGACGAACTCTTGCATGGCTGATGCGATGAGTTCCAAAATGTCTTCACGCTTCGCACTATTCATCCTTCGCTTGAAAAAATTTTGCTCCTGAAATATGTGGTCACTGGAGTCTTCCAATTGGGTGCTATTGACCTCGTACACGCTTACCGCATTGGTCAAAATAACATGACCATTCAACAAGCATTCACCCAGTTTCAAGCGCTCTTCTGCCGAATGTTCCACATCCAGCACGAGATTGCGATACATGGCCATCAGCATGGCCTGCAAGTGCGCAACATCTATTTTTCGAGCCAAACAGGTTTGGGCAATTTTGCTGAGCTGATCTTCGAATGCTGCTTCGCCCCTATGCAGGGCCTCTTCTAACAAATTGAGGTACTGTGCGTACGGGAAAATCTGGTTGTCAGGCCTTTCCTGCAACCCCTCAGAATTGGCGTTATCGCCGTGACCTTGCCCAGCTTGATCCAAGCATCCACATGTCAGTCGCTTGACCAACTGCGTCGGCAAGATGGTCGTGGGGGACATTCTCTCGCCCCGAAAATGAGCCAACAGCAAATCAATGGCGACCTCTGTCATCTGCTTGCGTGGCTGGCTGACGGATGTGAGTTGAGGACCCATTCTCAACATGGAATAAATGTCATCAAAACCAGTAATCGCAATATCTTGTGGAACGCGGAGCCCCCGCTCTACGGCCACGGCCATGGCAGCCAAAGCCATGCCGTCATTGGCTGCAACGAGCGCGTCCATAAGAACGCCTCGCCCCAGCAACTCCTCCATTGCCGTGCGACCATCGTCGTGGTTAAAGTTCCCTTTCGCGACAATGTTTGCGTCAAACGGCAAGCCTGCTTCAGACAAACACTCAAGATACACTGAATAACGTTCATCAGCGTCGACTACGCCATCAGGGCCTTTCATAAAGCCGATGTGCTTGTAACCGTGATCTTGAATCATGTGCCGCATCAAATCGCGCAGACCGGCCCTGTTATCAACACCTACGACGGGATGTGGGACCGTTTCCAGATTCAAGGTCACTATGGGCAAGGGCTCAAACCGCCTGACGAACGAACACGCGTCGTCCCTGCCTATATTTTGTTGAAAATAGGAAGTGCACGAAATCAAGCCATCGATATGTGCATTTCGCGCAATGTCAAAGACAACGTTAAATTGGCGCTCTCTTTGTATCGCTTCCTCCAGGATATGGCCCGGAAAGATCCACAACTCAACATTTTCACGCCGTGCCTTTTCACGGAAACCATCTAACAAAGGCGTATTGAAATAGGCCGCATCGCGGTCAATCAATACGCCAATTCGCAAAGGACGATCGCCCGGTACAGAAAGCATAGTCGGCGTGCCTACATTTCGATGGATGTTATTCACAAAACCAGGCAGCTACCATTGCAACTGCGATAGCAGCCAACATAGCAGCTTTTGGTCTGCAATGGAATACGCGTTTACGTCATTTTGGGGGACCTTTTGAATGCCCACACTACCTCTGTAAATGCTTCATAGGTCAGGCTGGCAGTGTCGGACTGGAACAATGTCCAATTACAAAATCTCTTCTTGACCTTTATTTCCACATGCTTGCACGGGTACACCTATCGCATCAACATCAGCAATAAAAAGTGCACCAGCCAATGGCTCTACTAGAAGCTGTTGTGGCGACAATTCTTTGCGAGCAGTAGTAATTGCCAATTGATTCAATTCCGGACCAACGAATGCACAACTGGTCACATTACTCACAGGCAGACGGTATTGCAGTTTCAGTTGTCCGGCTCGATCAAATCGTGAAATTCTTCCGCCTGCAAAATGGCAAATCCAAAGATCCCCATCAGCACTCACAGTCATACCGTCCGGGTAGCCATGTTCTGGGACAATCTGAATGAAAAGCGCCTTATTGCTGATCGTTCCATCATCATTCAATTGAAAGCGATAGACTTGTCTCGTATTGCTATTGGTGTGGTATAGCCATTTGCCACACGGCGAAAACGCGGGGCCATTGCTGATGCAATACCCTGTATCCATGACCTGAATGGTGCCATCAGTCCTGAGCCGATATAACGAGCCCGTGTTATTTAGGCCTTCATCGTCCATCGAACCGGCCCACAAGTTTCCATGGCGGTCAGTCTTTGCATCATTGAAACGGTTGTTCGGCAAATTTGATTCAAGGTTCGCAACAAGAGTGGGGGCACCATCACCTGGTTGCCAACGAGCGAACCCTTTTCTCATTGTCAACATAAAACCACCCGCTGTATGGTGGCTGATACTGGTCGGGGCAGAATCAAACAGCCAACTTTGGTGCGCTTCTCCAGACAGCGATACTTGGTGCACGGCCCGGCCCAAAATGTCGACCCAATATACACTTTTTGACTTCGCGCAATACAACGGGCCTTCGCCTAGTTGGCATTGACCATCCCATAGTACACGCAGGTTTGCTGGATCGGTAAGCATCATCAGATTTCAATTAGGATTTGGAAATAGGTAACTCGCATTGATCATACCGTGCCATTGACGACGACGACGCGCCCTAGGTACGCCCGAACTTAAGGAAAACAACATGTCAGATACCGCCAGTTTTATTCACAACCCCATACTGCGAGGATTCAATCCTGACCCCTCCATCGTGCGAGTCGGTGATGATTACTTTATCGCCACCTCAACTTTTGAGTGGTACCCTGGCGTTCAGATTCACCATTCCCGTGACTTGGTTCATTGGCAGCTTCGTTGCAGGCCGCTACAACGCCCAAGTCAACTCAACATGCTGGGCGAACCAGATTCTTGCGGCGTTTGGGCACCCTGCTTGACCTACGCTGATGGGATGTTCTATCTGATTTTTACTGATGTAAAACGATTTGGCCAGACAACGGTAAGTGGCGCGACTGGCGCATCATTGAGGGACTTTCACAACTACCTTGTTACTTGCTCTTCGATTGACGGCGAATGGTCTGACCCAATACACCTGAACAGTAGTGGCTTTGACCCATCTCTATTTCATGATTCCAATGGAAAGAAATACCTGGTCAACCAGCTGTGGGATCACCGCCCGGGCAACAAGCGATTTGCCGGGATCGTACTGCAGGAATTTTGTCCCCATCAAAAGAAATTGATCGGATCTCGCCACAACATTTTCCCCGGTACTTCGTTGGGCTTTACAGAAGCGCCGCACCTCTACCAACGAAACGGCTACTACTACCTACTCACTGCAGAAGGCGGAACTGGATGGAACCACGCGGTAACGATGGCACGCTCCCGAACTTTAACGGGCCCCTATGAGGTGCATCCCGATACCTGTATTCTGAGCAGTCGCCAAGACGTTAACGCGCCATTACAGCGCGCTGGACACGCAGATCTGGTAGAAACACAGTCCGGGCAGACTTACATGGTGTACCTGTGTGGGCGACCATTGGCGCGCCGCGACTACTGCACCTTGGGTAGAGAAACAGCCATCCAACCCATGACTTGGTGCAGCGATGACTGGTTGCGCACCACCGATGGCACCGGCAAAGCCCAGCTTCACGCGGAAGCCCCAATGCTTGCGCAACATGTTTTTGAGAAGTCAGTGCCGTGCGATCATTTCAATCGCGCTGAACTATCCATTGACTTTCAATGGCTGCGCTCACCGTGGCCGGACGAGCTATTTAGTTTGACCGCTCGCCCTGGTCACTTGCGCCTTTTCGGTCGAGAAACCATCGGTAGCCAGTTTAGACAATCATTGGTGGCACGACGCCAACAGGCACACTCCTACCGCGCAGCAACAGTAGTTGAATTCGAGCCTGGAAACTTTCAACAGCAAGCGGGGCTCGTCTGTTACTACGGAGGTGCAATGTTTCACTATCTCTACATTTCGACCGATGAGCAATTTGGGAAACATTTGCGCATCATGTCGAGCTTGCCAAATGCATCGCAGTCAGATGCATTTTCAGAACCCATTTCCATTACCGCTGGACTTCCGGTTTACTTGGCAGTGAATGTAAATCGCGCAGAATTGCAATTTGGCTATCGAATAGCAAATCAAGATTGGACATGGATCGTGCCTATGTGCGATGCCAGCATATTGTCAGATGAGGCAAGCCCGCCAGGACGCTCTGGCTTTACCGGTGCATTTGTCGGTATGGCTTGTCAAGATATGTCGGGTAGTGGGCTGCATGCAGACTTTGACTTCTTTGAATATCTGGAAGCATCTCCTGACTTCAGTCCTTGATTTTCCAGAATGCTGCCGCTCAACCTGAGAGACACGGCCAAACGACACTGCGTGCAATGTACGTCGGCTTGAGCGCCATGAACCGGCTCACCAACAGGATATTGTTGTCCGGTTGGGCGCGGTATAAACTCCCAGTTGTCAGCGAACCAATCGCCCTTTGCCATCGCTCGCACCGCATACAACTGGAGAAATTCCATGAACACAGCAATCATCATCAACCTTGACTACGAGTCACAACCGATTGTGAAATGTCGACAACTGTGGAAGCTCATTGATGCGCGCATGACTGAAACAGGCTTTTCGACCACCAGTCGCCGCTTTGTCACGCCGCTGGACACAGAATCAGCATGCGCGAAAGCCAAAGCTGTTATTAACAGTATTGACAACGAATACAAGACTATGGGGCTCAACGCCATGTCTTATATTCGGGATTTTTATGCTGTACCGTGCAACCAAATTGTTGATTTGGCGGGGCCGGCTTCACACGCTATTGAAGTCGACTTGATGGCCTCTGGGGCTTTCCAACGCTTTTTCGCAAAAGCTTAGCGCATTGGAGCAATCACTATCCGACGTATATCGGTTGAAGAGTTACTAAAACAGACTCTTCATGCATTGCGTCAGCTGACAAACATTCTTTTGTTTATCTCGCGTGCTATCGCATTCCTTTTTCTCAGGCTCGGCTTTCGCCTTTTTCAAACAAACGAGATAGGCGCCATCTGCCATCTTGCGGCAACTATCGCAATCGTCTGAAGCATGCGCGTTAGACAGCCACAAAAAGCTCGAAATCAGCGCACAGGTCAATTTCTTCATTTTCATCTCCATGTATATCGTTATTTGAACTTAACAGACCGTGTTCAACAGCCAACCGGTTCGACATTTCGTTTGAATTTGGACTTACATCCGCCGTGCCAGCTCGACAGTGCCGCGCATTCCTCAAACGAAACATGACGAAGTCAAGGAAACGATGGATTCCGCTTTTTCTAAGTCACGATGAGGCACTGCGTCAGGGGCATTGGGAGTTTAGTGGGTTCAATCCATCTGCCAAGTAAGGTCTTTGAAACTAACATTCTTAGCTTCGCGCTTCGTTGTTTTGACCATACTATTTGTAACTTCCATTTACATTTCAAATGCCTCAAATACCGTGTGCCTGTGCGGTGCGAATGTTTGTCTCCCTTCGCTAGAATCTCATTCTTATTAACCGTCGTACCAACCAATATGTTTACATTAGTTTTTGCAGGAGCCTATCGCAACAAACTTTTGAAGACTATCGTTACATCCCACTTGCTGTACCTATTGGTTGCTTGCGGGGGAAGTGGAGTTGGGGGCGGCGGCACCACGACACTGGCCCCCTTGGCGGATACACCCATACCTATAGCTCCCGCGTCAACTGGCATACCGCCAGCCACCTCACTCGCACAACAATGCGCCGCTCCGCGAGCTGGCACAACCGATCGAGAGGGTTCGATTGAATTGGAAAAGCGTTGGGTCCGCTCTTTTATGGATGAGACCTATCTTTGGTACAAAGACATTCCTAGTGTCGACCCTGCAAGCTTTACGCTTGCGAACAATGGAAACAGCGTATTGCAGACCTTGGATTCATACTTTCAGGCCCTGAAAACTAAAGGTACGACCCCATCTGGAAAGCTTGTTGATCAATTCAGCTTCACAATCGCCACAGTCGATTTGCAGAATCAACAATCAGGAATTTCGTCGGGATATGGATTCAAAAGATCCACCATTAGTAGCACGGTGCCACGCATTGTGCGGGTCTTGTATGTCGAACAGGGATCGCCAGCGCAATTTGCGGGAATTTCGCGAGGGGACACCATCACCTCAATCGACGGAGTCGACATCGATGACTCCACCCCCGCCGGCATTTCAGTACTGAACGCGGGGCTTGCACCAAAAGTACAAAACAAAACGACCACTTTTGGGCTGTTGGGCGCAAACGCGATCGCGCCGCGATTGGTCACGGTAACCGCTTCGCAGTCTATCGTCGTAACACCTGTGGGACTTTCCAAAGTGATTGCGGATGCTGGCAATACCGTGGGTTATTTGGTCCTCAATTCATTTGGCATTGTTAGCGCAGAGAGTCAGCTGGTGGACGCCATAACGCAATTCAAGAATGCGCGCGTCAACGAATTGGTTATCGATCTACGCTACAACGGCGGCGGGTACCTTGACATTGCCAATGAACTGGCCTGGATGATTGGCGATTCCACTTTGGGCGGCAAAACATTTGAAAAATTAGTATGCAATGACAAGAATACTTTGCCATTGTGTAATTCGAACAATGTATTCCACCAAACCTCACAAGGATTCTCACTCGCGGCCGGACAAGCACTCCCGCAATTGCGTCTCAAGCGTGTGTTCATACTGACGTCTGGCAACACATGCTCGGCCAGTGAATCGGTCATTAACAGTCTGTCACCCTTCATGCAGGTAGTACGCATCGGCACCACCACATGCGGCAAACCTTACGGCTTTTCCTACAGGGACAATTGTGGGGTATCTTATGCTGCCATGCAGTTCAAAGGGGT
The DNA here is from genome assembly GCA_964468905.1 of uncultured Rhodoferax sp. Taxonomy (GTDB): domain Bacteria; phylum Pseudomonadota; class Gammaproteobacteria; order Burkholderiales; family Burkholderiaceae_C; genus Allorhodoferax. The sequence continues at coordinate 7,668 of CAYXWW010000059.1, forward strand.
CAACGCTGAAGGCTTCGGCGATTACACCGATGGCTTTATCCCACATTGCCCGATGGGCGATGACCTGACAAAACAGCGGGGTGACCCAGCAGAATCAATGCTTGGCGGTGCCCTCTCGTATATGCGGACAGGCGCTTGCCCTTCCGCAGCTGCGGGCGGTGTTGCCGCTAGAAACATTCCGGAAGAATTGCGTGGACAAGCCAGTTTTACCGTCGACCACACTCCATCCGAATCAGTTCGCGTTATACGGAACGATCGGAGCCCCCTATAGTGCGTCCCATCTCGTTCAGAAATACTTGCGCTGTGACTCTTTGTGCCGCGCTTATGTTAGTTGCCTGCCAGTCATATTGGGCAACTCCACAACCCGCCCAGATGGATTCAGAAAAAACCACCACGCAATGTATTGAACAAATAGAAAATGCCGTACAAAACGAAGTTGGGCCTCGCGTGCGACTGACTCGCATGGCATTTGCGTCTGGCGACCGACTCGTTGTCGTCCCATCGGACGCGACACTCGACAATGCAGGACTGATGGCCAGGGGTAACAATCGTGACCGCCCCGATACTTTTCGTTTGACGGTCCATAAGGCACTGTGTTCCATCTTCCGCGAAACAAGTGCACACAGGATGCCGTTGCCAGCCTGCACCTGTATCGCCCTTAGAAATTAGCGCACATCCACAAATTGCGTTGACACGATTGCAAAGTCAAACCACCGGCGACGAATCTGCTACCGTGAAACACTAACCCACGACAAGCTTCACTGACTTTAGATTGACACTGTCAGAGCCCGCAAAAATGGTGAAAGAGCCAGGCTCAACTTTGCGCTGCATCTGCAAGTTGTAGAACCACAAATCTGAAGGTTTGATTTCGAACACCAGTACCCGAGTTTCGCCAGGTTCCAGGGTTACCCGCTTGAAGCCCTTGAGCTCAAGCACAGGGCGGGTAACTGAACTAAAGTCATCACGAATATAGATTTGTACAACCTCGTCCCCACGTCGCGAACCGGTATTCTTCACTTCAACCGAGACCTCGGTGCTTTCACTCAAACCCATTCGTATCTTTGCGAGACGTGGTGCAGAAATTGAAAAATCGGTGTAGCTCAGGCCGAAACCAAACGGATACAACGGCTTTGTTACTCCATCCAAGTAACCGCGACGGGCACTTGGTTTGTAGTTGTAATAGATTGGCAGTTGGCCAACATTGCGCGCAATGGAAACTGGCAATTTGCCACCTGGATTGATCTTTCCGAACAATATATCGACGGCCGCATGGCCGGTCTCTTGCCCCATGTACCAGCCTTCAATGATGGCGTCGGCACGGTCTGCCAACAGGTTTACGGATAGGGGGCGCCCATTCAACAGAAAAACGATAGTAGGTTTTCCCAAATCAAAAATGGCCTTTGCCAAGTCGTTCTGTTGCCCCATTAAATCGAGTGACGATCGATCGCCGAGATGGGTATCTGACCAAGCTTCACGGCTGGTTTGCTCATTGTCGCCAAGGACCATGACGATGGTGTCCGCAGCTTTTGCCGCTTCGACCGCCTGCGCAATGAGCCGTGCGTTGAGTTCAGGCGAAGTAAAGGTGACTTCGTCCTGCCCCCATCGCCGACTTTCAGTAACACGAACGCCCTCTACATACGCAAAAGGAAAACCTTGCGCAATGCTTTCCGCCTTCAATCCATCGTAAATGGATACAACCTGTCGTGGCACACCCGAGTACCCCCCAATAGGACAGTCCTTTGCATGTGTACCCATCAACAAAACTGAACCCACTTTCTTCGGGTCGAGTGGCAAAACCTTATTGCGATTTTTCAGCAACACCACAGAGCGCGCCGCAGCCTCACGCGCCAACGCAACAGCATCAGATGTTGCAAGTTTTTGTGCTGCGGCATTAGCGTCTACATAGGGGTCTTCAAACAGCCCCGATTGAAACTTCAGTTCTAGAACCCGACGAACTGCGGCGTCGATGCTCTTCAGCGGGATGCGTTTGGCTGTAGCCAGCGCCTCAAGTGAAGAAAACCCTGCAACATCAGGGGTCTCAATATCCACACCAGCACTGAATGCGCGAAGGGCAGCCTCCGCATTGTTTTCAGCGAGATGATGGCGCGACACGAGCTCCGCCACTGCAAAGTAGTCTGACACAGTAAGCCCCTTAAACCCCCACTCCTCCCGCAAAATCTTTGTCAACATCCAATGATTCGCATGGGAGGGAAGGCCATCGATTTCATTGTAAGAAGGCATCACAGCACTAATTTGCGTTTCACGAACCACCTTCTCAAAAGGAGGAAAAAACTCTTCACGCAATGTCCGCTCACTAATATTTGCGGGGCCAGTATTGGTGCCATTTTCTGGCTGCCCATGGCCTGTCATATGCTTGAGCGTGGCAAAAACCTTGTCCTTCCCAAGGGTCTTTGTCTTGCCCATGAAACCTATCACCGCGGCTTTGCCCATTTCGCCACATAAGAACGCATCTTCGCCATAAGTCTCTTCAATCCGTCCCCATCGTGGATCCCGCGCCACGTCAACGACTGGCGCAAGCGCAAAGTTTGCGCCGCACGCACGCATTTCCCTGGCTGCGACGGCAAATATTCTTGATATCAAATCAGGATCAAACGAAGAGGCCAACCCGATCGCCTGAGGAAAACATGTCGCATCATTCGCTACATAGCCATGCAATGCCTCTTCATGCATAAAGAGCGGAATGCCCAACCGGGTTTCCTCCATAGCCCAGCGTTGCATTGCATTGACAAGCTGGGCCGTTTCCACAGGAGTGCGGTTTAGTGCCACGCCACTATCGCCTGCGACAGCAGGTGTAGCCGGGACAACGCCAAACCGATCAGACGGACGCGCGACCATACCGAGCCCGTCAGGAAACGCTTTCTTTGCCATAGCATTCGAAAACTCGCCATTGGTTCCCAACACCAACTTCTTGTCGTCCCATATACAGCGCAGCTGCATGACCTTCTCTTTCAGAGTCATCCGCGACAACAAGTCTTCAACACGCGTTGGGATTGCAAGGGCAGGATCCTTGTATGGCGCGCGCGCATTCTGAATAGCGGTGGCTGCAATGGCACCAGTGGCAACGATGCTGTACCGCCAACAAAACTAGCCATAGTGGCTAGCAACTCTCTTCGATCGATTTTCATAGTACCCTTCCTTTTCGGAATACAAAGCACGCAATACTAAAACTCAAGCAATACGAAAAACATTAGCTCCAATCCAATTCCTTTTCAATTGATGTTTCAATTGCAACCACGCCACGCTTGATGAGTGCATCTGTTTGCTTGAGCAATTGCTCCAAAGGCAGATTGAGGCCGCTGATTTGGCAAAGCCCAAGCCAGCCATTTCTTTGGTTTCGTTTGACTTTATAGAGACAATGATCCGCAATACTAATAGTTTGCTCGAGATTAATTGCCTCAGGAATACTCGTATTGAATGGAAAGCAAGCATATCCAATCGAACAAGTTACTTGGAGTGACTTTTGATTATCCAATTCAAAAATAAATTGTGACACAGCCTGTCGAATGCGTTCCGCAATATACGAAGCGCGGTTTCGAAGCGTGAATCTAGCAACTATTAAAAATTCTTCACCTCCCCAGCGAATAATAATATCTGATTCTCTACAAACCTGCTTGAGAATGTCTGCCATCTGAATCAGAACCCTGTCTCCATTGTTGTGCCCATGAATATCATTTACAGACTTAAAGTGATCAATATCCAGCAGAAAAACTATGAGGTCGCATTCTGAATTCAATAGTTCAAAACTTTTTGACGTATAGGCCCGGGTAGATCTCGCAATATCTTGCGGCAAAGTTTTATAAAGATAGCGTCTGTTATTTAAACCCGTTAAAGGGTCTGATAAAGAAACTTCTTCGAGTTTCTTATTGGCCAATTCGAGTGTCTTATTATTATTTGCCAGTTCCAATGTGCGCTCGGAAACCTTGATTTCCAGCAGTCGATTCTGTTCCTCAATTTCCCTTCGCTTTTGCCTTTGCGAGCGGGTGAGCATTATTACGATAATACATAGGCTTAGAGCGTAAATGGTATATGCCCACCAGGTTCGCCATGGCGGCGGTCTCTGAATGATCGTGAGAGCCGCACCATCATTGTTCCAGATTCCATCATTGTTGCTACCCTTCACCCTGAATTTGTAAGTGCCTGGGTCTAGATTGGTATAGACCGCCATCCTTTGATCACCCACGGCAAGCCAGTTCTCATCAAACCCTTCCAATTTGTATGCATATTGATTCCGCTGCGATTCGCGAAAATTCAATGCTGCAAAACTTAGCTGCAACATATTCTGCTTATAGTCCAGCACGACACTCTCGGTATCATTTATCGACTGAACTAATAAGCCAGCGCCCGAGCCTACATTCACTTCCTCATTGAATATCTTAAGCCCGGTAAAAACCATTGGAGGTGCAATTACATTTTGCTTCAGTTTTTTGGGTGAAAAGATCCGAAGGCCTTCAACTCCTCCCAAAATGACCTCGCCTTTGCTACTTAGCAAGCCGGAGTCCACATGGAATATCCCCATCAAACGCCCCCCGTCGCGGCTGATATTTTTAACCTTCCGCGTTGCCGGATCGAAAATGGTGACACCACTATTTGTTGAAAGCCACAGTTGGCCCTCTGCATCTTCAACAATCGTCTTGATGCTGTCGTCGTTGAATCCTGAAGACTTGTTGTAGACCGTGAATGACTTGCCATCTGCATTCATCAGATTCAAACCAGCTTCAGTTCCAATCCAAAACCTATGTTTACTATCCTCAAAAAGTGCTGAAACACTTGCGTTGCTGAGACTGGTAGGATCCTTTGGATTGGGCCTAAAGTGTTTGAACTTTCCAGTCGCACGGTCGAGCAAATCAAGACCCGTAAGGGTTCCCAACCACAGGTTTCCGATCGAATCTTCAAATATATTCCATACCATTCCAAAGCTAATGGAATCAGGATCATCCTTTTGATAAGAATAATGCGTAAATGTCTCAGTTTTTTGATCGTATTTGCTGAGACCGCCTTTGAATGTCCCCAACCAGATGTTTTTTTGGCTATCTTCCTTGATGGACCATACGCTGTCATTATTGAGCCGCTTCGATGTAGTAACACTTTGAGTCGTTTCACGAGCCGTATCAAATGGTAAACGACGAAACTTGCCTGTTGCCGGATCCAAAATAGAAACTCCGCCGTCCCAAGTTCCCGCCCAAATCTTTCCATCACTGGCGATCATTACGTCGAGCACAGCATTACCACTCAAACTACCGGGATTTCCAGGAGTGTTCTTATAGTTAGTCAATATTTTTGACTCTCGATCCAATCGGCTTAGCCCACCGCCATCGGAACCGAACCACAAGTTGTGGTTTGCATCTTCTCGCACGGCTAATACCGGTGTATGCGCAAGTAATCGCGATTTGGGGTCGTCAAAGAGTGTCGTTAGCACTTCATTTGAACGATCGAAATAACTAATTCCTGAAGGGTAGTTTCCTATCCAAATGTCACCCGAGCGATCTTCATAAATCCTTCGTAGCACATTGGTGCTGATGGATGAATTCTGGTCGGGTTGCCACTTGTGGGTAACGAAATGCCCCTGTGGGAATTTCTCGGCTTTTTCAAAAATACTGAGCCCACCGCCATCGGTAGCAATCCACAGCACACCATTTTTATCAAGCATCAAGTCTTCAATGGGCTTGCCAATGAAACTCCCCTGATCATTTGGCTTATTTGTGTAACGCGTTGAACTTCCGGCTTTGGGGTTGTAATTAACCAATCCATTCGGCGTTCCCAGCCACAAACTACCATCCCTGTCAGCAACGATTCTGAATACTTGATTGGCGTCCGGTAAATCTGGTCGTTGTGGATAGGGCTTTACGAGAGTAAAAGTCTTGGTTTTCCAATCCAGTTTTTCAAGGCCTGCATTTGTTCCAAGCCAGAGCCCACCAGCTTTATCAAGGTACGCAACATTGACGAAGGAACTTTGAAGCCAAGACTTTTTTTCACTATCCGCCAATATGACGGAATATTGACTGGTCTTGCGATCTACAACAAATAGACCATTCCAGGTCGGAACCAAAAGTTCTCCAGTAGGTAGTTCTAGTGCGCCTCGTAGATTCGTATTGCTGATTGGTTGAGCGGTGGGACTGTTGGGTACGACAGTTAGCGTTTCTTTTCTTGCGTCATACCGCAATAGCTGGGTAGTTGTTACAACCCAAAGCGTCTTTTCACTGTCTTCAAATATGTCAGTAACATTTTGAACCAGTGAGGACTCCTTTTGTTTGACCGGTTGCGTGTTGCTTTCTATTGTTTTGGTAACAAACTTGAACTCATAGCCGTCATAGCGCATAAGTCCATTGGAACCCCCAAACCACATAAAACCACGACTATCCTGGAGTACGCCACGCACGTCACCAAGAGCGAAGTCTTTGCTCTCCAGTAGGCGCTGAAACTTGATAGCTGGAGGTATCGGCTCACTGAAAGCACTGCCCAATAGGGGCATAAATGCCAAGACGAAGCATGTCAATACACGTCGCACGACGCGAACTTCCATCATCACATATCTCGCAACACGGCTTATTATCGTCTTGACTAGAGCGAACATTGTGTGCCCATTTATTTTTGTCTCCTGCCTTTGCATAATAGACGCAACAGGGACTTTTCTATCTAATCTTGTATCCTCGGCCCTGCCATTCGATGCTTTGGAGCACGTTGGTAGAAGAATTTAGCCACGAACTCGTACCCGCATTGGGGTTGGCGCGAGGCTTTTTGCGCTGACGATACCGTTGTCGTCTAGATCAAGTCGGTCAGGTTCGCTCTGGCACGCGGTGCGCCCATAATGCCAGTGATCCCGCCGCCAATACGACCGCCAGCATTGCAACGGTCAAGGAAAAGTTTTGCGCCACAGCGCCTATCAATGGCGGGCCGACCATGAAGCCAGCGTAGCCAATCGACGATATCGATGCGATCGCCGCTGCAGGGCTGACACCTGGCACGCGTGTAGCTGCATTGAACAAGATCGGCACCACCAAAGCCAAACCACCTCCCACCAAAACATATCCCCCAATCGAAACCCACGGGTTACCAACCCACAAAATTATGGCCATTGCAAGGGCAGCGGTTGCGCCGCCCAGGCGCAAGATTAGGCGTTCTGGGGTGCGTGCGCGCAAAGCATCCCCACCAAAACGCGTCACCGCCATGGCGGCCGAAAACGCTGCGTACCCCCATGCTGCAGTGTCCTGGCTCATATGTACCTCTTGCTTCAGGTATAGCACTGACCAGTCGTACATAACCCCTTCCGCACTCATACCGGCAAATGCCAGCAATCCAATGATCAACAACGTACCGCGCGGCCAGGCAAAATGGACCTTGGGCTCCGTTGCACTGCTGACAGGGTGCGTTGCCAGCATGCCTGTTGATACCAAAGCCACTAGCAACGCGATGGATGTACCTGTTACTGCCAATTGCCAAGCCGGTGAAATTTGCATGCGCAATAGCGCCCCGGTTGCTGCGGCGCCCAGCATGCCTCCCACACTAAACATGCCGTGCAGATTTCCCATAATGGCACGCTTGCCGAGCGCCTCCAATGCAGACCCTTCGGTGTTAACGGCAACATCAAACAAACTCATAGACGCGCCAAACACCAACATTGCCACCAGGAGCACTACATAATTTGGCCATAGCAACGCCGTAGCAAGCATGCCGCCCATGCCCATCGCGGCGATTGCACATGCGATTCGCGCACCCACTGTGCCTACGACACGACCGGCAAAAAAAAGCGATAGAACCGCGCCCGTGGCGGCGGCAGCCAATACAAATGACAAGGCCGACTCGCCCAATGCATATTGCGTCTTCACGGATGGGATATGAACCCCCCATGCACCACTTAGAAAACCCAGCGCTGAAAACTGAAATCGGGTAGCCCATGTTGCACGGCGCACTTGTCCTGCGTTGGGTTGCCCATCTGCCAATCCCTTGTGGGACTGGACGCTGATATCAATGTTGCTCATGCTCACGAACTCTCAATAAATAGCAAAAATCCTCTGGCCAGATTTTTCCCACTGTCAAAGTGCAAAAGTGCGTAGCAAGTGAAAATTGCCTATAGGAATGAGCTAAGCTTAGGCCTCTTGGCTGAACATGGCAATCAATAGTCGTGACAAAGAAGTGTCAAAAATAGTAAAAATCTTAGATGAGGTCTTAGGATCGGACACTTGTGTTGCTGCAATTAGTGCTGGTGCCCCCTCTGCACAGTTGCAAGCAACACGGCTGCGGCAGCATCTCAGCGAATTCATCTCACTCGCTGCCCACGGAGAATTGCCCGTCGTATCGCCACCTCCACAACCCGGTTGGTCGAAGAGAGGCGCAGGCCACTTGCATTTGAATGCAGAGCTTTTTCTACAAATACAGGGACACACCCAATTTCACTTCCCACACGGGCAAGTAACGTTGCGAGCAGGTGAAGCGTTGGTTATGCCACCCAAACTGCTGCACGACGAATGGGTTGCTGGTGACGGTGAACAGGCGTTCTCCAATATGGTTATTCACGCCGACTCCCAAACCATGACTTGCCATTTGGCCCATGAATTGCCGCACGGACGTCCTGGCAACCTATACCTCGAGGGCTGTCAACACGTTGAGACCACACGCATTGAAACGTGGCTGCAAGACGCGACCAAGCGCCCCGAGCACGACACGCATGGCTTGTGGCAGGTGCAGCAGCGGGCTTTGATACTGTCAGCGCTGACCTCGGTATCGCGTTTGCTGGATGCGCCGGTACAAACAGCATCCACCGAACCAGTACTTTTGAGCAAACTCAGAGTACTGCTGCAGAACCGACTGGGTGACCCCGAACTGACTGTGGCCAACCTGGCCGCAACACTGGGATGCACGGCAGATTACTTATCGCATCTTTTCAGCGATACAACGGGAACACAATTGTGGCAAGTTGTGCAACGCGAGCGCCTTCAACGCGCCGCGCGACTTTTAACGGAGACCGACACTGCCGTCAAAGAAATTGCCTGGTGCTGTGGCTATGCCAGCGCCAGCTATTTCACACGAAGCTTTAGAGGTCAATTCGGCTTGACGCCCAAGGTCTATCGCGAACGCCTCGCAGATCCGCTACTGAAATAGCGCGCAATGTGCAAGCCGCAAACAAAAAAAGGAGCCGAGGCTCCTTTTTTTAATGCTATTTGAGTATTAAGCTTGTTTGGATTTGCGACGACGAGCCACTGCACCCATCAATGCCAAGCCAGACAACATCAGCGCGTAGGATTCGGGTTCTGGAACAGCTGAAGCAAACACGACGTTGTCCACGTTGTGTGTCTCAGCATTACCGCTGAAATTGCCGCTGTGCACCGACACCACGCTAAAAGCGGTGGTGGAAACCAAGCCAAAGAAACCACCAGTGTATGTATTGGCGATTTGCGGAGTAACGGTCAAGCCACCAATGAACAACTGCAGACCCTGCCCAGCACCACCTGGAGCCAAATCCCAATTGGCACCGAATGCATTGATCAGTGAACCAAAGTTGTAATTCGTATAGGTGGTGTCACGAACGGTACGATCGTGGTAAACGCCACCGCTAATACCTGTAGAGTGGCCGCTCCCAATTTCTTCCAAGGAGAAGCCGGTGGTGGTGCCTGAACTGAATGACTCTTCAGAGAAAGAGCCGCTCACTGCCGCTTCCCATGCTGCCCGATCAGTGTAAGTAACGTACGAAGCATTTGCTGCGGAACACAAGACAACTGCAGCGACTGCAGCAAAGAAGGATTTGATTTTCATGAGAGCGCCCTAAAAAAATTGAATATGGTGCATTTTCTGTGCAGAGCTAGTCGACTGGCAATAGTCCATATGGACTAATCAACAGGCTCTTTGGTTGTGGTTGAAAGGGCCTTAAAGTCCCGCACAGATTCCTAACTGGCTAAAAGTTAGGAGTCTGGGCCTGGATTAATCGCCGCTCAAGCGACCAGCAAATCAAACCTGTTTTGATTTGCGGCGACGGGCGATGGTGCCCATCCGGGCCAGACCGCCCAACATCATGGCGTAAGACTCTGGCTCTGGCACTGCGGACACACCAAAACCGGTTGCGTTGTCCCCAATTCCGTCAAGCAAACCAAAATTGCCCGCTTGGAAAGTGCGCGCATTGGTGCGAATCACCTGGACAAAACTAGTGGTGCCAGGACCAACTTTTGAATGTTGATCTGCAATAAAGTTGAAGCCAATTACGCCCGCTGACGTGCGGTCTGCATAGTCAGACTTCTCTGTTCCAGCCGTAAAGGCACCAAAAGCTGCATTGGTTTGGTACACGTCTACCACACTGTTGCCCAGTGCGCTGAAGTCCCAGCCAGTGAAGCGTTCGATACCATTTAACGATGTAGATGCGTTTGCAAACTGGTAGTAAAAGTCCAGTCCCGTTCCCGTGTCATACACCTCAGTTCGCGCAATGCCCTGATAGCTAATATTGCTAATGTTGGTAATTCCCGAGGCCACCAGCGAGCCCCCAAAGAACGTGCCACTCACATCGACGGACGTGGTTGGTGTGTTGATAACCAGTGCAGTTGCTTGCGCGCCGCTTATGCTGCCTGCAAGCGCAAGCGCCGCTACTGTCAGTTGTGTCGTAAGTTTCATTGATAGCTCCTTAAAGGAAGTGACATAGGCAAAGAAGACCTGTTGCCCGCTGTCAGCATATTTTTTTGTGACAATTTGTTCTGTTCGGTGAGCCACAGTTTTGTGTGAAATTGCACGGCAATGAAAAAAGCCCGAACCGTTGCCGGTTCGGGCTTTTTTTGCTTTGAAAGTAGGTGTTAGTTACTTCTTACTGGGCGGCACATCCGTGCAGCTACCGTGCGCAATCTCCGCCGCCATGCCGATGGATTCACCCAGCGTTGGATGCGGGTGAATTGTCTTGCCGATGTCCACCGCGTCAGCGCCCATCTCAATGGCCAGCGCAACTTCTCCGATCATGTC
>CAYXWW010000060.1:0-6646 GCA_964468905.1 uncultured Rhodoferax sp.
CCAAGCTGTACTACCTGCGTGACCGCAGCGGCAAGTCGGCACGTATCAAGGAAAAACTGCCAGCCAAGAAAACAGCCGCTTAATCTTCTAAGCATTTGTTTTCACAGAAACCGCCCAGCGAAAGCTTGTGGCGGTTTTTTTATGACCCAATTTCCTTCCTTTGATCCGCGGCAGGTTGCCGTGGTGGGTGTAGACCATCACTTGCCCAAGGTGCTTGCCGAAGCCTTGCAGCCGGAAGATTTGGTCCGCCGGTTCGCCAGTGACCATATCTGGGCGCCGGAGCTATTGACGGAGCGAAGCTTTTCAGACCGTGCCCCTGTGCATGCCTCGGTGCTGATACCGCTGGTAGTGCGCGACACCGGACTCACTGTGCTTCTGACCCAACGCACGGCGCACCTGTCCAGCCACTCCGGTCAGATCGCCTTTCCTGGTGGCAAGGCAGACCCAGGAGATGCAAATGCCGTTGGTACTGCATTGCGTGAGGCGCACGAGGAAATTGGTTTGGAGCGCCAGTACGTCAATGTATTGGGCACCTTGCCCCAGTACACCACCGGTAGCGCCTATGTCGTGACTCCGGTGGTGGCACTGGTCCAGCCAGACCATGTGGTGACCGCCAATCCGCACGAGGTCGCCGATATCTTTGAAGTCCCTCTGGCTTTCCTGATGGACCCGGCAAACCATCGCCGCCATGTGGTCGATTGGGGAGGCGCGCAACGTCAATGGTTGTCGATGCCCTACCGCGAGGATGGCGTTGAGCGCTTTATATGGGGTGTGACAGCAGGCATTTTGCGCAACTTCTATCGATTCCTTTTGGATTAAGTGGCTTGGGGGTCGCTATGATTACTCCATGAGCTTTCTCGCCATACTTTTTGCGCTGCTACTGGAGCAGGCCCGTCCATTGGGTCAACACAACCCGGTCCACCAAGCGGTGCGGAATTGGGTCCGCTGGGTGGTCCGCAACCTAGACACCAGCAAACCACACCACAGTTGGCTCGCGTGGTGGGTTGCCGTGGTTATCCCTGCAGCGGTGGCGTGCGCGGTGCATTGGCTTCTGGTCTGGTCTTTGGGGTGGATTGCTGCTGCCGTCTGGAGCATTGCGATTTTGTACTCCACCTTGGGTTTTCGCCAGTTCAGCCATCACTTCACCGTGATTCGCGATGCGCTCTTGGCGGGAGAAGAAAACGTCGCGCGCCAAGAGCTTGCTGTGTGGATGCGTATGGATGTCAGCGCCTTGCCACGCAGCCAGATCGTACGCCACGTCATTGAGCATTCAGTACTCAGTGCACATCGCCATGTATTTGGCGTATTCGCGTGGTATTCGCTATTGGCTGCGTTGGGGTTGGGTCCTGCTGGTGCGGTTTTCTATCGAATCGGCGAGTATTTTGCTGGCTATGCCAATCGGCCGGACCGACCCACCATTACGCCACTGAGCCAAGCGCTCAAGTCCGCCGCAAGCCTGACATGGTATGCAATGGATTGGCTACCCGCGCGGATTACTGCATTGAGCTTCGCATTCGTTGGTAGTTTTGAAGAAGCAGTGGACGGATGGCGTCAGCACGAAGACCAGTTTCCGGGCGACAACGACGGCGTGATACTGGCGGCGACAGCAGGGGCCGTCAATGTCAAATTGGGCGAAGCCGACAGTCCCGGTGCAGGGCAAACGCCCCAGCCCGTGCACCTGCGCGCGGTGGTGGGGCTGGTGTGGCGCACGGTGGTGGTTTGGATGGTGTTTTTGGCGCTGTTGTCCTTGGCAAGGCTGCTGGGCTAGACTGCTGGGCGACGGCGCGTTCTGCTCAGTGTCCTCCGCCTTTCGGGCTCCTCCTTTACCTGCGCAGAACGCTCAGTCGCCCAGCCTTCTAGTAGCGTTTTTCGGACAACTCTGCAAACAAGTTGCTATATATTTTATAGCGGCTCGTGCTTATTTCACGAGGGCCAGGTGCCAAAAACCCATCAGACGCTTTCTGCAGCGCGCCAATGACCCCACAGCCCGGCTCGTGCAAATGGGTGCAGTTGTAAAACTTGCAGTCTGACGCATGCGCCTTGATGTCGGGCATCAGACTGGCCAAGTGCATGGGCTCGATGTGGTTCAACCCAAACTCCTGAAAACCCGGCGAATCAATCACTGCAGTCGTTCGCGCCGTGTCCGCCCAGTACAGCGTGGTGCTGGTGGTCGTGTGTTTGCCGGAGTTCAGCGCCGTGGATATGGCATTGGTCAGCACTTGGGCATGGGGAACTAAGCGATTGATCAGCGTACTTTTCCCCGAGCCGGACGGCCCCAACACCAGTGTCGTTTTGCCCGCAAGCACCACGTCCAGGTGGTGCTCAGTTTGCGGGTCGGCGTCGCCCTTGGGCTTGAGTGCCATCGGCATCACGGTGTAGCCCATGTCGCGGTACACGCCCATGCGCGCCCAGGCGCGGCCAAACGGTTCGGCCAGATCACTTTTGTTCAGTGCAATGATGGGGCGGATGTGCTCCGCTTCGGCTGCAATCAGCGCGCGGGACAACTGGCTCTCTGAAAACTCGGGCTCTGCCGCTATCAGTATCAGCACCTGATCCAGGTTGGCGGCGAAAGACTTGGTGCGGATTTCGTCCTGCCGGTAAAACAAGTTACGGCGGGGCTCTACTTTCTCAATCGTTCCCTCGTCTTCGCTGGCTTGCCAGAGTACGCGGTCGCCGACCACGGTCTGGCTTTTCTTACCACGCGGGTGACAGATCAGTCGTCGACCGTCGGGCGTTTCCACCCACACATGGCGGCCATGTCCAGCGATGACCAAGCCAGTTTCCAAAGGGGGGAGTGTTGCCAAAGTGGGGTCCTGGATTGGTAGGGGTTCAGCCGGGATTGAGCAGCGCGTCCACCTTGGCGGCGCATGCAAAATCGGCGGATGAAATACCTTGCACATCATGGGTGTTCCAACGCACGCTACACCGCTGGTAGTGGATCACCAGTTCCGGGTGGTGGTTGCTGGACTCGGCGATATACGCCACCGCATTGACGAACGCCATGGTCTGCAAGTAACCGGGAAAGTGAAAAGTCTTTTCAATGGCCAGATCAGCCCCATCCCCAAACAATTTCCAGCCGTCAAGCAGTGCCAACTTTGCTATAACTTGTGTAGCGCCTAGCGCAGTAAGTGCGAGGGCTGGAGGCTGGTTTTTCATATCGCTACTGACTTGCTCAGGTGGTGGCTGGGCCGGCCAGAATGCGCCCAAGGCGCTCGGTGGCCGGTGGGTGCGAATAGTAGAACTGCACAAACACCGGATCTGGCGTTACGGTTGATGCATTGCCCTCAAACAGTTTGAGCAAGGCACTTGCGAGCGCAGGGCCATTGGTCTGCGCCACGGCATATGCATCCGCTTCAAATTCGTGCTTGCGCGACATTTGCGCCAACAGCGGACCCATCAATGTACCCAGCAGCGGTACAACCATCATGAAGAGCAACAAGGCCAGAGCATCGTTGGGAGCGGCAGCGCCGAGCGCCTGGGCCGCCATATTCGGCACCACGCCAAGGCCGGTGAAGAACCAGACTTGCTGACTAACCCATCCCAGCGCAAAGAGCCCCATCAGGCTGAGCGAGAACATGACAGCAATGAGTTTGAGTACATGCCGATGTTTGAAATGCCCCAGCTCATGGGCCAATACGGCGTCTACTTCTGCGGGGCTCAGTTGGGCCAGCAAGGTGTCATAGAACACCACGCGTTTGGACGTGCCGAAACCCGTGAAATAGGCGTTGGAGTGTGCACTGCGTTTGCTGCCATCCATCACAAAAAAACCTTTGGCTGTAAAACCGCAGCGGGTCATGAGTTGCGTCACGCGCTCCCTCACGCCTTCATCTTCCAGTGGTTGAAACTTGTTAAACCAAGGCGCAATCCAGGTGGGGTAAATCAGCTGCGCCAGCAGGTTGAAACCCATCCACACGCCCCACACCCAGAGCCACCACCAAGGCCCGGTGGCCCCCATCATCCAGATGATCAGTGTGATGAACGGCAGGCCAATCAACACAGATAAAAGCAGCGATTTAGCCAAGTCTTGCAGCCACAGTTTGGGGTTGGTTTTGTTGAAACCAAAACGTTCTTCAATGACAAAGGTCTGGTACAGCGTAAATGGCAAATCCAGCACGCTGCCAATCGCAACAAATGCCGCCAGCAATGCCACTTGCTGGGCCATTCCGTGCCCCATCACATCCACCAGTAGCTGATTTAAAGCAGACAAGCCACCGAGCAAGGTCCAGCCGACAACGATGGCAGCTCCCCATGCCAGCTCCAGCAGGCCAAAACGGGTTTTGGTGATGGTGTAGTCCGCTGCTTTTTGGTGGGCCTCCAGCGTAATTTTTTCTGAGAAGGCTACGGGCACCGCACTGCGGTGGTGGGCCACATGGCGGATTTGTCGGCTAGCCAACCAGAATTTCAGCATCAGGCTGACGGTGAGGGCCAACGCGAACGCAATTGTTACGTTCAGTGATGCGGAGTTGCTGGCAAAGTGGTCGATCATGGGGCAGGAGTTTAGCGCTCTCGGCGACAATCGACGTTATGGACGCACCTATTCACCCCCCACTGAGCAAATCCGACAAGAACCTAGTCTGGCTCGATTGCGAGATGACCGGCCTTGACCCCGAAGCTGAACGCATTATTGAAATTGCGGTCATCGTGACTGGCCCCAACTTGGAGAACCGCACCGAAGGCCCGGTTTTGGTGATCCATCAAAGCGATGCCCAACTCGACAAAATGGACGCGTGGAACAAAGGCACGCACGGCAAGAGCGGCTTGATCGACAAGGTCAAGGCTTCGACTGTCACCGAAGTGCAAGCGCAGGATCTATTGATTGAATTTTTGAAGCAATACGTGCCCGCCAACGGCTCGCCCATGTGCGGCAACTCGATCGGGCAAGACCGGCGGTTTTTGGTTAAGTACATGCCCAAGCTCGAAGCATTCTTTCACTATCGCAATCTCGACGTCAGCACATTGAAAGAGCTGTCCAAGCGCTGGCGACCCGACATTCATGCGTCTTTCAAAAAGCAGCAACGCCACACAGCACTGGCCGATGTGCATGAATCGATCGACGAACTGGAGCACTATCGCCAGCATTTCTTGCGGCTGGAATGAGCTTCTGTATGTTTTTGAAAATAAAGATTAGGTAGAAACCCGAATTCGTGCCATAATTTGAGGCTGCGCTACAAACAGTTGCGCATATTTGTACATCTCCCTTCATTCACCGGGTACGCACAGAGTCGTGCCCCAAGCGCTGAACAGTTTTTCAGACGCAGGTTCCGTTTGATGGTTGATGTTTTTTAACCATTGACGGAGCAGTCGCATACCCTGCGGCGCTCGCGTGTGAGAAAAAAATGACTGACGCTTTTGAAGTGGCTGGTGCCTTTGCGCCTGCCGAAATTTCCAACGACACCTCTTTCGCCAACGACGCTGTGTCAACAGCTGACATGAGCACTGGCATCGATATGCCTGAAGCTGCCGAAGTGCCAGAAGCACCGAACGGCTTTGTGACTTTGGGCCTGGCACCCGAATTGGTCGCCGCTGTAAAGGACCTAGGCTACACCCAGCCTACATCGGTTCAACTCAAAACCATTCCCCTGGCCCTGCCTGGTGAGAGCGATGGCCAAAAGGCCGGAAAGTTCATTGACTTGATGGTCTCCAGCCAGACAGGTAGTGGCAAGACAGCGGCATTCTTGCTGCCCGTGCTGCACACCTTGTTAAAGCAATTGGCCCAAGCCGACGCGGACGAGCGCGCAGCATTCGAGCGTGAAGTTGCTGAAGCCATCGCCCGTGGCGAAGCGCCCCCTAAGCGTTCCAAGCGCAAAGACCCCACCAACCCCCGCAACTTCAAGGCCCCAGCTCCTGGCGCGTTGATCGTTTGCCCTACCCGTGAGCTGGCCCAACAAGTGGCCAACGATGCGATTGACCTGGTGCAGCACTGCCGCGGTTTGCGTATTGCTAATATCGTTGGCGGCATGCCCTACCAGTTGCAAATTGCCAAGTTGCAAAATGCCAACTTGGTTGTGGCAACGCCGGGTCGTTTGCTGGATCTGCAACGCTCCATGCAAATCAAACTAGACCAGGTTCAGTTTTTGGTCGTGGACGAAGCGGACCGCATGTTGGATCTGGGCTTTGCCGATGACCTGTCCAAAATCAACCAGCTCACCATTTCCCGTAAGCAGACCATGATGTTCAGCGCAACTTTTGCGCCACGCATCCAGCAGTTGGCTGCACGCGTCATGCGTGAACCCCAACGCATCACTATCGACAGCCCGCAAGAAAAGCACAGCAACATCAAGCAAGTACTGTTCTGGGCTGACAACGCCCAGCACAAGCGCAAGCTGCTGGACCACTGGTTGCGTGACACCACCATCAACCAAGCCATTGTGTTTGCCAGCACCCAAATCGAGTGTGATGGCTTGGCCAATGACCTGCAACAAGACGGCTTTGATGCTGTGGCATTGCATGGTGCCCTGAGTCAGGGTTTGCGCAACCGCCGCCTGATGGCGCTGCGCAATGGCCAGGTGCAAATCCTGGTGGCAACTGATGTGGCAGCCCGTGGTATTGACGTCCCTACTATCACCCACGTGTTCAACTTTGGCCTGCCGATGAAGGCCGAAGACTACACCCACCGCATTGGCCGTACCGGCCGTGCTGGTCGCGA
>CAYXWW010000060.1:6656-10759 GCA_964468905.1 uncultured Rhodoferax sp.
TGGCCTGGCTATCACTTTTGCCGAAATGCGCGATCGCCGCAAGATTTTCGATATCGAAGCTTACACACGCCAGCCGATCAAACCCGAAACGATTCCTGGCTTGGAACCACAACAGCGCGCCCCTGAGTCACGCCCCAGCTTTGGCCGTGGTGGCAATGGCGGTGGCTTCGGCGACCGTGACCGCAAGTTCAGCAATGGTCCCCGTGAAGGTGGCTTTGGTGGCAACCGTGGCCACGGTGGTGGTCACCATGGTGGCAATGGCGGCGGCTTCGGTGGACGCCCACCGGCCAGTGGCCCCCGTGATTTTGGCAACAGCGCACGTGACTTCGGTGGAGCAGCCAAAGAAGGCTTCAGCTACGAACGCAAGGGTGGTTTCAACGACCGCTTTGCTGGACAAGGCGCACCACGTGGTGATGCGCGCCCCCCTCGCGGTGACTTCCAGCCCCGTGGTGATTTCCAACAGGCCCCACGCGGTAACTTTGATGCGCCACGTGGTGACTTTGGAGGCGGCGCCCCGCGTGGCGATTTCGCGGCCCGCAAGGCAGCGTTTAGCAAGCCCATGGGCGTGAAGCCTGGCAACACTGGCAAGGTTTTTGTACCCCGTGATGCAAAAAAGCGCGCAGCCCGCACATTTGACTGATCTGTGCTCAAGGGTTGATCGCGATCGACCCCAATAAAAAAGGACCCTAGGCGGGTCCTTTTTTTATGCGTGTACTTTTATGTCATGCCATTGCGGCTGGCCAACTCGACAAACAGGCCTGCGTGATCGAGGTCGGCCAGTCCATGCTCGATGCCTTGGGCATATAACTGCTCAAACAGTGAGGTTATGGGTGCATCAAATCCAATCTCCTGTGCGGTTGACAAGGCATTGCGCAAGTCCTTAATCTGCACAGACATGCGTCCCCGTGGTGAAAAGTCGCGCTCCACCATGCGCTGACCATGGACCTGCAAAATACGACTGTCGGCAAACCCACCGGTGATTGCTTCTTTGACCTTGCCCATGTCAGCACCGCCACGCTCGCACAGCAGCAGGGCTTCGGCCACGATGCCAATGGTTGCCCCCACAATCATTTGGTTCGCCAATTTGGCGAGTTGTCCTGAGCCGGTGGGCCCCACGTGTGTCGCACGCCCAAACACATTGAGTACCGGGAGTGCATGGTCAAAACTGCTGGCCTTGCCCCCCACCATAATCGCCAAAGTGCCGTTGTCGGCTCCGATGGTGCCGCCTGAGACCGGCGCATCGAGGTAGGCAATATGTCGCTCGCTCAAGCGGGCTGCATGGTCGCGGGCTTCGATAGGTTTGATGGATGACATGTCCACGACCAAACTGCCTGCACGCATAGCATCGGCAGTGCCTAATGCAAACAGGACATGCCCGACGACGGAACCGTTGTCCAGCATGGTGATCACGATCTCGGCATCGCGCACCGCATCAGTGGGCAGTGCGTGGACGATTGCGCCGGCACCGGCCAGCCGCTGGGCCTTGCTCAGGGTGCGATTCCAGACATGTACTGTGTGCCCTGCTTCGCACAGGCGCCGTCCCATCGGAAAGCCCATCAGGCCAATTCCAAGCAGTGCTATTTTCATGTGGTGTTTCTTTGCATTGCTGCAGAATACAACGCTTCTATGAGGGCGCGCGCGACAGGGCTTGTAAAACCCTGTCAGTTCGCTGACTGCGCTACATTAGCAAATGTTCGCCCGCGTTGTCACCCCCTAAAGTAACGTAGTTCACCTTGCGTATATCCATGAGCTTTTTGCCGCCGGCATAACTGATGGAACTCTGCACATCTTGTTCCATCTCCACCAATGTGTTGGCTAGCTTACCTTTGATGGGTTCCAGAATGCGCTTGCCTTCAACGTGCTTGTACTCGCCTTTGTTGAAATCACTGGCGGAGCCATAGTATTCCTTGAACAGCTTGCCATCCACCTCAACCGTTTGGCCCGGACTTTCTTCATGGCCTGCAAATAGCGATCCAATCATTACCAGCGTGGCACCAAAGCGGATGCTTTTGGCTATGTCGCCATGGTCCCGAATGCCACCGTCGGCAATGATGGGCTTGGTGGCTACGCGCGCGCACCATTTCACGGCAGACAGCTGCCAGCCACCGGTACCAAAGCCGGTTTTGAGTTTGGTGATGCAGACCTTACCCGGGCCAATTCCAACTTTGGTTGCGTCGGCACCCCAGTTCTCCAGGTCAATCACGGCTTCAGGTGTGGCCACGTTGCCGGCGATGATGAAGGAGTCAGGCATTTTGCCTTTGAGGTAGATGATCATGTCGCGCACGCTGTCAGCATGCCCATGGGCGATGTCGATGGTGACGTATTCCGGCGTCAGGCCCAACGCGGCGAGGGTGTCCACCGTGGTGTAGTCAGGCTTTTTGACACCTAGAGAAATCGACGCAAACAGGCCCCGGGCCTTCATGTCTTTGACGAACTGCACGTTGTCCAGATCGAAGCGGTGCATGACGTAGAAATAGCCGTTTTGCGCCAGCCAGACACAAATGGATTCGTCAACCACGGTCTTCATATTGGCCGGCACGACAGGTATCCGGAACCGCCGTCCGCCCAGTTCTGCACTGGCGTCACACTCCGCACGGCTCTCCACGCGGCACTTGCGAGGGAGCAACAAAATGTTGTCGTAGTCAAAGATTTCCATGGTCCAAGCTCCTGTTGTTCATTGCGGAGTTGTGGCAAACGCGCGTGCGTCTTCTGCGAACCCCATTGCTTTTCCAGTCAGTGGCACTTGGATAAGGCCCGGCCATAAAAAAACCGGGTCCCAATAACTTGGGCCCGGTGATCGATTGTATACAAGCTGCAGGTGTGTGTGGTGTCTATTGCGGCTGACCCAATAAACCAGCCTTCAGTCCTGCATCGGCGGGCGGTTCACCCATCCATACCGCCATGGTCGCCCGGAACAACTCGGGCTCGCGCATAGGGTTGCCCTGAATTTTTCCGCCAATGTAGATGACCATGCCGGTGATGGGAACCCAGTCTACCGTCATGACTTCGCCCGGCTTCAATGATTTGTTTGCCTTGAAAATATTTCCGATATTTACCATGCCGGGAATCAGCTTGGCCAGATCGCCTTTTGCAGCCGTAGCATCCACACTTCTGCTCAGCATCTTGAGTATGGGACCAGTATCGACCTCCCGCACGGCCGTGATCATCAGGCGCTTGGGTCCCGGCAAAGCGAACATAGCGTCTAGGGTCGTAAACTTTTGCTTGGCGTAGATGTGAGCGGTATACGACGGAATTTTTCCGTTCATGACCAGCCCAGCACCGTTGAGCACCAGTGTGTTGTTGTAAATGGAGATACTGTCGTCGACCTTTACTCCACCGATATCGACCGTGGCGGACAAAACGGGCGTAGACAACAGTAACGCTGCGGTAAATGCCAGAAGTGGTTTGTGAAACATAAATGGACCAGTTTTTTAGAACGTGATTGTGACAATGTCATGGTCATGATACAGGTTGTTACACACTTTATATCTAGCACCCGGGAAGACACCTAGTGCACGCCGCAGTGCACGCAACAAGGCGGATTCGCCACCTTTCTACAATCAATCATGTTTTCTACCCCAGTTACTGGCGATTTGCCTTCATTACGCCTTCTGGCTACGCTCAATCCCGAACAAACGCAAGCAGTTACGTTACCAGCTGAACACGCACTGATTCTTGCTGGTGCAGGCTCGGGCAAAACGCGGGTGCTGACCACGCGCATCGCATGGCTGCTGCAAAACGGGCTGGTATCACCGGGCGGCGTTCTCGCGGTTACCTTTACCAACAAAGCCGCCAAGGAGATGATGACCCGTCTCTCTGCCATGTTGCCGGTAAATGTGCGCGGCATGTGGATTGGCACCTTTCATGGCCTGTGCAACCGCTTTTTGCGCGCGCATTACAAAATGGCCAATCTGCCACAGGCCTTTCAAATTCTCGATACGCAAGACCAGCTGAGCGCCATTAAACGCCTGTGCAAGCAAAATCAGATTGATGACGAACGTTTCCCGGCCAAACAGTTGCAGTGGTTTATCAGTGGCTGCAAAGAGGATGGTTTGCGGCCCAATATGGTCGAGGTTCGGGACGACGAGACCCGGCGCAAGGTC
>CAYXWW010000060.1:10769-18151 GCA_964468905.1 uncultured Rhodoferax sp.
GCAGTGCCAGCGCGAAGGCGTGGTGGATTTTGGTGAGCTCATGCTGCGTTCCTATGAGTTGCTGCGTGACAACGACCCCATTCGTGAGCACTATCAGCGCCGTTTCCGCCACATCTTGATTGACGAGTTCCAAGATACCAACAAGCTGCAATACGCCTGGATCAAAATGTTGGCAGGGCAGGGGGCCACTTCAGCTGGAGGGAGCAACGCAGAAGGTTCTGGCGGGGCTGTGATTGCTGTGGGCGATGACGACCAGAGCATTTACGCATTTCGTGGTGCGCGCGTGGGGAATATGGCTGACTTTGTGCGCGAATTCCACGTGCAGCACCAAATCAAGCTGGAGCAGAATTACCGCAGTTTCAGCAATATTTTGGACTCGGCCAATGCGCTCATCAGCCACAACAGCCGGCGTTTGGGCAAGAATTTGCGGACCGACCAGGGACCCGGCGAACCGGTTCGTGTCTATGAGGCGCCAACCGATTTTGCCGAAGCGCAGTGGATGGTCGAGGAGATGAAGAACTTGGTACGCGACAACGGTACCGAGGCGGGCTACGCGCGCAAGGAGATAGCCGTTCTCTACCGGAGCAATGCGCAAAGCCGGGTCATTGAGACGGCTCTATTCAATGCCGCCATGCCTTATCGCGTGTACGGCGGTCTGCGATTTTTCGAACGTGCCGAAATCAAGCACGCCCTGGCGTACTTGCGGTTGCTGGAAAATCCCAACGACGACACCAGCTTTATGCGTGTCGTGAACTTTCCTGCACGGGGTATCGGTGCGCGGAGCCTCGAGCAGTTGCAGGATGTTGCGCGCGCAACCGGCTGCTCGTTGCACGACGCAGTCAGTGCCGTGCCCGGGCGGGCCGGTGCAGCGGTGGCGGGGTTCGTGGCCAAGCTCGACGTATTGCGTGAGCAAACTGTGGGCCTCAATTTGCGCGACATCATTGCCCTCATGCTCGATCACAGTGGGCTGATCGACCACTACAAGGCAGACCGTGAAGGTGCCGATCGACTGGAAAATTTGGACGAATTGGTCAACGCGGCAGAAAGCTTCGTTATGCAAGAAGGCTTTGGTCGTGACGCTGCGGCGATGACTGTTGCGACCAGCGGGCAACCGGCAGTGCCCCTAGGCGCAGATGCCGGTGGATTGGAGCCGCCGTTCGTTGAAGACGCATTGGGCGACACGGGCGAGACGCTGTCGCCGCTCGTTGCATTTCTAACCCACGCTGCGCTGGAGGCGGGTGACAACATGGCCGAGGCCGGGCAGGACGCCATTCAGCTGATGACCGTGCACTCCAGCAAGGGTTTGGAGTTTGACTGCGTATTCATCACGGGCATGGAGGAGGGACTCTTCCCCCATGAAAATTCAATGAATGACCACGACGGCCTGGAAGAAGAGCGGCGATTGATGTATGTGGCGATCACGCGGGCGCGCAAGCGGTTGTACCTCAGCCACTCGCAGTCACGCATGCTGCATGGGCAGACGCGATTTAACATGAAGAGCCGATTTTTTGAGGAAATCCCGGAACATGCGTTGAAATGGCTGACCCCTAAAAATCAGGGATTCGCACGCAGCTGGAGCCCGGATTCTGCTATTGTTTCAGGAGCATCTTATGCAAGTTCTCTGGGGGCAACGGCATCGATGGGCCATCAAATTCCGCGCAAGGAAGAATCTCAGCACGGATTGCGCTTGGGTATGTCCGTGTTCCATGGCAAGTTTGGTGAAGGCACGGTTTTGACATTGGAAGGCGCTGGCAACGATGCACGCGCCCAAATCAAATTCCCGCGTCACGGCACCAAATGGCTTGCACTGAGTGTGGCCAAGCTGACGCCCCTGCCCTGACGGGAGTAGCCCACAAAAAAGCCCGGTCTCAGCCGGGCTTTTTTACGTATGCACGGAGGGCAAAAACTTACCGTGCCGTTGCAGGGGTGACCTGCAGCAATTTGTTGACGTCCTTGTCGTTGGGCAATGCGTAGTCGTAGGCGCGGATGATCCGGCTGTCTTCGGTACGCACAAACTTCAGGCTGACATAGGTGAAGCTTGCCGCCACAGAGTAGGTGCCAACCAGAACCATATTGGCGTTGTGGCTCTTGGCGATGTCTTTGATCTCACGCGACAGGAGGAGTTCACCGGTTTCTTCCCGGATGAAGACATCGCCGCGCAATTTCATTTCCTTGACATTGAAGCCATTGGTCGCCATTTGTGAAGCGTATTGCTCCGACAGCGTGCGCCCCAGCGGAGCGCTGCGGCGCATGTCATTCACATTGACCACTGTGGCAACCAAAACAGGCATTTCACCCGTAGGGCCACGGTCAAAGTTGTCAACCAGCTTGTTAACAGCGTCCTTGTTGAGCGCAACGAACTTGCTGTTGGCAGCATCGTCATACGTGGGATCAACACGGGTATTGGATGGTGTGCCACAGGCAGCCAACAATGCCACAGCGGTGGCCGTAGTGAGGATTAGTTTGAAGTTCATGGGCCAACCACCTTCATGGTTTGGGGTGCCTTGTATTGCAGCAATGTCGTGTCGGCTTCTTCGACGTAATACACGTCAGTCTTGCGTACCAAGTAACGACCGCCGGAGGCAATGGTTGTGGTCAGAATCAACTCGGTGTGGGTTGGGCCACCGGAGTTTTCACTGGCAATGTAGTCGGCACCCGCTGCAGCCAGCAAACCACCGACAGCTTTGTCGCCAAAGGAGGACTGGCTCAGGCCATAAGCCGCATACAGGCCCGTTGTAATCATCGTGAAGCGCCCTGGCACGAAGTGAGGCCGCGGACTGTTGTGGCGAACCACTTGGGTTTGATAGCTGACTTCCAGCGCCTGGCCAGGTTCTTGCTGGACTACTCGGCCACTGTTGACCAGGTCCGTAATCAGGAAGTTCTGGAAGGCTTTGTCAAAAGCTGTAGCGTTGGCGGGCAATGCAACATACAAGTTGCCAGATACGCCGACTTTGCTCAGGGATGCAAGGGTTTGCTTGACCACGTCATTCGACAACAGGCCCCAGTGGCCAGCTGAGCGAACTTTGGGTTCCACCGTAATTGGGAAGTTTGCAGAAACCGGAATGGGTGACGAAACACAGCCGACCAGCAACACCGCGCCGGCACCAATTGCCATCTGCTTCAGGGTTTTGGGAATCAAGGTAGCCCCCTTATCCATAGTTAGTAAAAAAAGACGCAAGTACCGCGCCGAGAACGTGTTTCATTATCAGCCGATCCGAACCATAAAAACAAGACAAATCAACACCTTCTGCCGCTTATTTGATGTTGTTTAGGGGATTTGTTGTGGCTTTGGCAACACGTGGCCACCTTAATAGGAGTTCGACATACCTTCTAGGTTGTTGCCGAAATGACCTTTTGTTCCAGTGATTTGCCATGCTGGCCGTTGACCGACCAGACGCGCCAAGAATTCGAGCTCTTCGTCGGTGTGGTTCATCATGCGCGTCGGTGTCAGGCTTGCGGCACTGTCGTAGCCCTTTTCACTCCAGAATGACTGGTGGTGGGTGGACTCGGAGATTTCGTGGTCTGCCCCCGCGCGCAAGTCCACCAAACCATAGCAATTGCAGAAATAGGTCCGGCCATCCTGGTTGGGCGGTACTTCGGTATAGGTCCCGGTGCCGCGGATGCCCGCCGTCAAGGTGGGTGTCACGATTTGTCGATTGGAGCCTTTGCCCCAAACGCTGACCACCGCGCCGGTTAGCAGACGCAACAGGCTGACCGCGTTGATGCTGCGACCGCGCTCCACAGTCAGGCGTGTGTTTTGGCGCAGGTGAAACGCAGAATTACCCACTGTGAAGATCAGCGTCGAGCGCGGTCCGGTCATGATCTCGTCGCCGGTGGTGACAGACTGTTGTGGCAATAAGCGCTGTCCGTTGACCAGAACATCACCCGTCAGCTCAACCACATTGCCCTGGGCTTGCGCGTGCGCTGCGCTCAGACTGCCGATGGCGGTCCAGGCGGCAGCCGCTTGCAAAAAGCTGCGACGCTGGTACCACGTTACTTCGTCCTCAGACCGTCCCTGCAGCGTGTGCTGTGTCATGTACTTTCTCCTGGAGTGAACTCAAAACAATCCTGAAACGTGAAATAGACCGAAACTGCGACCATGATGGCGATCAGCATCGTTGCAGGGTACCCAATGGCGGCCACGGCCTCAACGCCGCCCAGACTCAATGCCAGTGTGGCCAAGATGATGGCAAATCCAAAGAATATGCCAATCCAGACCAACCCGTAGACGGCGAAAGCGCGGAAATTCCCGGCAATGGCCGCAATACCGAAAAACAGGCTCTTGACGGGAGGGTGGTTGTGCCAGTGAACCAGTGCTGAGGCATGGTAGAAAAGCAAAGTCAGCGGCAAGTTCAATGCCATCACAAATAACATGGCGAGCTGGAAATCCATGGTTTGAATGACTTCTACGGGCGGTACCTGGCCCAGCAACATCAGCTTTGCAAAACTGCCACCATCAAACAACGGTGAGAGCAAGAGCATGATCACAATGCCCGCCGTGTTGAGGCCTCCCAAAACCAACATATGGCGACGCTGGGGCGCACCGGAGCGAAACGCGGTGGCCAGAATCATAGGCATGGGAAACTTGCCAGCATGGGCCTCGCGGGCTGCAGCCATCAGGCCCATGCTGGCACCTGGCATCAATACAAACGCCACCAAGCCTCCCACCAAGGGAACCACGCTCAGCAATGTCATGACCGCCAGAAAAATGAAAAACAAGCCGGATAAGGCCAGTGGCTGGCGAAAAAATGTTTGCACGCCCAGTTTGACCCATTGGATACCCCGGCTGGCTGGGACGATGTTCAGTTTCATGCAGAGGTTGTGGGGGATAAAGGAGTCTGGGGGTGGAGGATACGCTGGCGCAGCACGCGGTGGAAATGTTCCGGGTCGTGGGCCTGCAGCACAGCGGCTTCGCGCGGCAGGTGCAGATCCCACAGACGCGATATCCAGAAGCGTAGCGCACCGGCGCGTGCCATGGCTGGCAACAGAGTGCGCTCTTGCGCCTGCAAGGGGCGAACCGTTTCGTAGGCGCTCAGGAATGCGTGCGTGCGTGCGGCGTCTGCAGCCCCGGTTGCCAGATCAATGCACCAATCGTTGAGGCACACCGCGACATCAAAAAGCCAGGAATCGACGCCGGCAAAGTAAAAATCAAAGAAGCCGGTCAATTCAGGTTGGCCATTGGCATCGGCGGCAAACATGACGTTGTCCCGGAACAAATCGGCATGGATAGGGCCACGTGGGAGTGCGCCATAGCCTGCGAGCGTGGCAACATGGTTCTGGTACGCCAGTTCGCTTTGCAGCAACGCGGCTTGGTCGCGCGGCATAAACGGTAGAACGATCGGTACCGTTTCGTTCCACCAGTCCAGTGCACGTAGGTTGGGCTGGTGCATGCTGAAATCACGCGCGGCCAGGTGCATGCGTGCCAGCATGGCACCTACCAATGTGCAGTGGGCAGCGCTGGGTGCCAGTTCGCTTTTGCCTGTGAGGCGGTTGACTACGGCGGCCGGTTTGCCGTTGAGCAGGTGCACCACGTCGCCATCGCGATTGGCCGCCGGGTCGGGCACCGGCACACCGTGGTGGGCCAGGTGTTTCATTAACCGCAGGTAAAACGGCAGTTGCTCGGCGCTCAGGCGTTCAAACAGGGTCAGCACGCAGGGTGCCTGGTCGGTGGTGACGAAATAGTTGGTGTTCTCAATGCCACCGGAGCACCCCTGCATATCTAGCAAGGTGCCGAGGTCGAGTGATTGAAGGAATGTGTTGGCCTCGTCGAATGAGACCTCTGTGTAGACAGCCATGGGGTGCAATTGTAGGGGTAGGGACATGGGGTTATTGCTTGGCGGCACTTGGCTGCGCGCTTCGGGGTAGGCTCGGTTGGCATGGCACTCGGCCGGGCGGCTGTCCCCCGCAGCGGCCTCGGGCCGCTGGCTCCGCCTTGATGCCGCCCAGCCGAGCGCCATGCCAACCGCGCTCTGTTGCAACACGCCACATGCAGCACAGGCAAAATGCGGGTATGACTGATAAAAAGACCTTGCTGCTGGTTGATGGCTCCAGCTACCTGTACCGCGCCTTTTTCGCCGGCGGCGACACCATGAGCGTGACCCTGCCCGACGGTACGGTGCAAAAGACCGGGGCCATCCGCATCATCATCAACATGCTGGCCAGCTTGCGCAAAGAATATCCGTCGGACTATGTGGCCTGTGTGTTCGACGCCAAAGGCCCCACTTTCCGTGACGCGATTTACCCGGAGTACAAAGCCCACCGCGACCCTATGCCAGACGACCTGCGCAGCCAGATTGCCCCCATCCACGAGGTGGTGCGCCTGCAAGGCTGGCCGGTGCTGGATGTGCCGGGCGTGGAGGCCGATGACGTGATTGGCACCTTGGCCGTGGCGGCTGCCCGTCAGGGCATTGAGGTAATTGTGAGCAGTGGCGACAAGGATTTGGCGCAATTGGTCAACGAGCACATCACCATCATCGACACGATGAACGGCAAGCGCCGCGATCTGGCGGGCGTGCAAGAAGAGTTTGGCGTGCCTGCCAACCTGATGCTGGACTACCAGACACTGGTGGGGGATACGGTTGACAACGTGCCCGGCGTGTCCAAGGTGGGGCCTAAAACGGCCGTGAAGTGGCTGCAGGAATATGGGTCGCTGCAAGGTGTGGTGGACAACGCCGCCAACATCAAAGGCGTGGTGGGCGAGAACCTGCGCAAGGCGCTGGATTGGCTGCCAACCGGGCGGTCGTTGCTGGAGATCAAGACCGACTGTGATCTGGCAGATTGGGTGCCCGGCTTACCTGCTATGGATTCAATAGCTACCTATGCACAAGATACGAGAGCTCTGGCCGCTTTTTATACCAAGTATGGGTTTAAAGGCTTGGCCAAGTCATTGGAATCACAGTTGGCGGGAGGAAATGGGGTCGGTGGAATGGGGGTCGGATCCGCGCAGCGTAGCGAAGACGGCTCTGACCCCCATTCCGCCGACCCCGCTTCCGGGCGAGTGCAAACTAGCGCCCCCGGCCTGTTCGACGAGCCAACACCCCCATCTCCCGCGCCTCGCGCCAGCAAGCTGGTCTACGACACTATCCTCACCTGGGACCAGTTCGACACCTGGTTGGCAAAGCTGCGCGCAGCAGAACTGGTTGCCCTGGACACTGAAACCACGTCGCTGGACGAAATGCGCGCAGAAATCGTCGGCATCTCCTTCAGCGTGGAGCCCGGTCAGGCTGCTTACATACCGCTGGCACATCGCTACCCAGACGCTCCAGAGCAATTGAACAGAGCAGACGTTCTGGACAAACTCAAACCCTGGCTGGAAAACCCTGCGGCCAAAAAGCTGGGCCAGCACATCAAATACGACCGCCATGTCATGGCCAACCACGGCA
>CAYXWW010000061.1:0-16396 GCA_964468905.1 uncultured Rhodoferax sp.
CTGGCAAAGACAAGGTGGCCGTGTGCGGCTACCACGGCTGGCACGACTGGTACTTGTCGGCCAACCTCGGCGACGATGAAAACCTGGCTGGGCACCTGTTGCCTGGCCTTGACCCTAAAGGCGTGCCGCAAAACCTGCGCGGCACCGTTTTCCCGTTCAACTACAACAACTACGCCGAGCTGGAAAATCTAGTCAACACCCAAGACATTGGCGTGATCAAAATGGAAGTCGTGCGCAACAAGGGACCGGAAGATAACTTCTTGCACAAGGTGCGCAAGTTGGCCACAAACCGAGGAATTGTTCTGATTTTTGACGAATGCACATCGGGCTTTCGCCAGACCTTTGGCGGCCTGCACAAAATGTATGGCGTCGAGCCCGACATGGCCATGTTTGGCAAAGCGCTGGGCAATGGCTACGCCATTACCGCCACCATTGGCCGCCGCGAAGTCATGGAGGCGGCGCAGAGCACCTTTATTAGCAGCACCTTCTGGACCGAGCGCATTGGCCCCACCGCAGCACTCAAAACGCTTGAGGTAATGGAGCGCACCCAGTCCTGGGACACCATTTCCCAAATCGGACTGAACATTCGTCAACGCTGGCAACAACTGGCTGACAAGCACGGCCTACAAATTGACCACTGGGGTCTGCCCGCGTTGACGGGTTATACCTTCAAGAGCGAAAACGCGCTGGCTTACAAAACACTTATCACCCAGGAAATGCTGGCCAAAGGCTATTTGGCTGGCAACAGTGTGTACGTGTGTACCGAGCACACCCCTACCGTGTTGGACGGCTACTTTGCCGAGCTGGACTCGATCTTTGCCACCATCAAAGAGTGCGAAGAGGGCCGCGATGTGATGAGCTTGCTCAAAGGCCCCGTGTGCCACGGCGGCTTTAAGCGCCTGAACTGATCCACCTTGCCCAGCAACATATGCAAGTAGTCTTCCGCGCCGACGCATCGCTGCAAATTGGCACGGGCCATGTCATGCGTTGCCTGACGCTGGCTGACGCACTGCGTGCGCACGGGGCAAGCTGCAGTTTTGTATGCCGCAGACATCAAGGCCACCTGTTGGCCTTGGTTACCCAGCGCGGACACGAAGCGCTGGCCTTACCCGAGCTGCAAGAGGGCGCCCAACCCGACCTCAACGGCACTGCCCATGCCCACTGGCTGGGCACAGACTGGGCGACTGACGCGCAAGACACCCAACAAACGCTCCGCGCACGCAAAGGCCAGCCTGTGGATTGGCTGGTGGTGGACCACTACGCGCTAGATGCTTGTTGGGAAGAATCCCTGCGTCGCCAAGCCAAACGCATCATGGTCATAGACGACTTGGCCGACAGGCCCCATCTCTGCGATTTGTTATTGGATCAAAACTTGGGTCGCAGCAAACGGGATTACGAGGGCTTGCTTAAATGCAAAACGACCTCTTTGATTGGCCCGCACTATGCGCTGCTGCGCCCCGAGTTTGCTGCGCTACGTGCACATAGCTTGGCTCGCCGCCAAACCAACCCACAGCTGCGCCGCCTGCTAATTACCATGGGGGGCGTGGATGCAGATAACGCTACCGGCAAAGTGTTGACAGCGCTGCAACGTTGTAATTTGCCAGTTGACTTGCAGGTAAGTGTGGTTATGGGACCGCATGCACCCTGGCTTGCGCAAGTGCAGGCACAGGCTGCGCAAATGCCCTGGCTCACCGAAGTGTCGGTGGGTGTGGCCAACATGGCCCAGCTGATGGCCGAAAGCGACCTAGCCATTGGCGCGGCGGGCAGCACATCGTGGGAACGGTGTTGCTTGGGCGTGCCGACCATTCAGATAGTGCTGGCTCAAAACCAGGAGGCCATTGCACATGCTCTCAGCCGTGCCGGTGCGGCATTCATGCTGCAGGGGCTAGCAATTGCGCAAACACTACCGGGCCTTATTAGCACTGTGGCCACCGCAGACCAGCTTTACGCTGTATCACTGGCGGCAAGCGGCGTTACCGAGGGTAAAGGCTCCCTGTTTGTGTGCGATTTCATGAAAGTGAATGATGAAAATCACGCTCTTATGCAGTGACCCGCAGCACCCTGTGAACGCTTATATCCAGCGCTGGACAGAAGCGCAAGCGGGTTTGCATGAAGTCGATATCGTTCAGAAAAAATCGCAGCTGGTAGGTGGCGAGATTTTGTTTTTAATTTCCTGCTCGGAGATTATCAACGCCAAGGACAGGGCACTATACAAGGCTTGCCTGGTGCTGCATGCCAGCGATCTGCCCAAAGGCAGAGGCTGGAGCCCTCACATTTGGGCACTGGTGCAAGGCGCCGAGACTATTACCTTGTCCATGCTGGAGGCTGAAGACAAGGTGGACAGCGGCCGAATTTGGCGCAAAGCGCACATTAGCGTGCCCAAGCACGCCTTGTGGGACGAAATCAATTATCTGTTATTTACTGCCGAACTCGACATGATTGACTATGCGATTCAAAACTATGCACTGGTCACACCGCAAGCGCAGTCTGGAACTGACAAGGCGACGTACTATCCCAAACGCACCCCGCAAGACAGTCAGATTGACCCGCACAAGAGCATTTCAGAGCAATTTGACTTGATTCGAGTTTGCGACCCGAGCCGATTTCCGGCCTATTTTGAACACATGGGCCAACGTTACATCTTGAAGCTGGAGAAATCAAATGAGCAATGAAATCAGCATTGCGGGCCGAAAAATCGGGGCTTCTTATTCCCCCTATGTAATTGCCGAAATGTCGGCCAACCACAACGGCAATATTGAAACCGCATTTCGCATTATTGAAGAAGCTAAAAAGGCAGGAGCCGATGCAATCAAAATGCAAACTTATACCGCAGATACGCTCACGCTGAACTGCGATTTGCCAGACTTCCAAATTAACGACGGGCTTTGGGCCGGGCGCACGTTGTATGAGTTGTATGAGTGGGCGCACACCCCCTGGGATTGGCATAAGCCCCTGTTTGATCGCGCACGGGAGTTAGGCATCACCATCTTCAGCTCACCCTTTGACAACACTGCCATTGATCTGATGGAAGACCTGAACGCCCCAGCTTATAAAATTGCCTCTTTCGAGGCCGTGGACCTGCCCTTGATTAAGTACGCGGCCAGCACGGGCAAGCCCATGATTATTTCCACGGGCATGGCCGACGACCAAGAAATTGCCGAAGCCATTGAAGCCGCCCGTGAAGGCGGTTGCAAAGAGTTGGCGGTTTTGCACTGCGTGAGCGGCTACCCAGCACCCGCAGGAGACTACAACCTGCGCACCATTCCCGACATGATCGAGCGCTTTGGTTTGGTTACCGGTTTGTCTGACCATACACTGGACAACATCACCGCCATTGCCAGTGTGGCGCTAGGTGCCAGCATCATTGAAAAACACTTCACCCTCGATCGTAACGGCGGCGGGCCAGATGACAGCTTTTCGTTGGTGCCTGCAGAGCTTACTGCCTTGTGCCGGGGGGCAAAAACTTCTTGGGAAGCACTGGGCACGATCAATTACGCCCGAAAATCAAGTGAGCAGGCAAATGTGAAATTTAGGCGGTCGCTGTATTTTACAAAGTGTCTCAAAGCGGGTGATTTAATTACCGCAGATGCTGTAAGAAGCGTAAGACCAGGATTTGGTTTGCCTCCCAAGGAAATAGATCGAGTAATTGGCCGCACGGTAATTCGCCCCGTTCGTACAGGAGATGCTGTAACGATCCAATCATTGGGCGATATAAATCCGGCAGAAATAAAATGAAGACAGTTATCGGGTTTGATAGCTGGGTTGGTGGCGCTCACAACTTCGCTCGCTTGGTGTCGGCATTAAAAGAGAATGGTTTCGAATTTCGACTGTTGCATATTGGTTCTTGGGGAGGGGATGTTGGGCGACCCGAGGAGGAAATGATAGGGGAAATGCAAGTTCGTGACGTGGCGTATTACGGAAATAAAAGTCTCCTTGAAATTTTAGATATTGAAAAGCCGCATGCTGTTGTTTTTCTTTCAAATGATGTATTTGCGCATCGCGCTTTTAATCGCTACTGCATATTGAGAAATATACCAACTTTGCATCTTTATCATGGCCTGGTTGAAATTCAATCAATCCAAGGTGAACGAGCATATAAAGTTAACCCTATAAATCAATTGTTCTATGTTCTTCGACGCATTCCTAAGGCTGTTACAAAAATTTGGCCCCTTTATTTTGATGCTCTTCTTAAAACCGGCGCCCGCTTTAACGACTGGAAGCGATTTTTTGCAGACGTAATAAATCTCTCGCTGGGTAAATATATTCCAATTGCAGCCACAGATTCAAAAGCAAGCGCTTGCGCGGTATACACTGAAGCTGATGTTGGTCATGCTGTGAAGAAATATGGTTACAAAAATTGTGAAGTACATGTGGTTGGCAATCCTGATCTCAGTAGATTTAATCTAACAAGAGAAATGCTTGGGTGCGCTGCTACTAATCAACGCGAAGCAAACAGTGAAATTATCTACGTCGATACAGGATTGATCTATGCTGGAATGGTGTTCGCTAACGCTGACAACTATTTGTTGCATTTGACAACGCTTGCTAAGACCCTTGCGACGCAGGGTTTATCGCTTGCTATCAAGCTGCACCCGGATCACCATCGGACCAATTTCCCGGCGCGGTTAGTGGAGAAAGGGATTCGTGTTATCGGCAATGAAGATTTTGTGTCTTCGTTGCTCTATTGCCGTGCTGCAATGGTAGAGCCATCTACTGCAGCCTTGATTCCTGCCTTACTCGGACTTCCGCTCTTAATGGTGGCGTTTGGAAAGCTGGGGGAACAGAAGTACGGTAAGGTGCTGGCGGATTATCCTAGGGGGGGGCTCCTAACAGATGCCAAGTCAACGCTCGAGTGCATCAAAAGACTAGAAAGTGGCACTTCGGGTAATCTCAAAGACTGGATAAATGTCAATTCAGGACCGTTGCCCGCGGGCGAAATGCCTCGGCGAGTCGCTGATGTGATTACCAAACTGGTGCAGCGGTAATATGAGCGCAGTCCAGTTTCAGCAAGGATCTACAACGACCGTAACTTTGCCAAAGTTGCATCGGCATAGCTGGTGGTTAACCATTCTTTACACCGCATGTCTTATCCCCCTTTCCGTTGATGGGTTTGGAGTTAACTACCTATTTGCGCTAATTCCATGCGCCTATGTACTGTCTGGTCGGTCATTGCTACGGCCTCGAATCGAGGTGGCTTTTTACATTTATGCTTGTGTTGCAACATTCACATTGGCCAGCATTTACCAAGTAAGATGGATTGAATTCTACGACAGGAGGTTAATTAGCTTTGCGCTTTTTCTTACGATGTTCGCACTTTGCTTTGTGCCCATTACAGAAAAACACATTGCCGCATTCAAATTGTCGCTTCTGATTGCGGGGCTTTTTATTGCAGGGCAATCATTGTTGCTGTTTATGTCTCTGGGTGCCGCAGCCCAAGCCTTCGAGTCGAAGGACGTTGTGGGTAGTCAGCGATATGGTTTTGTATTCATATTATCCTTCTGGATACTCTGGTACGACAAGAGGTTGATTGAGTCGAAACTGATCAGGGTGTTATACCTGCTAATTCTGGTTATGGGCATCGCTCTTACCTTCTCGCGAGCATCGGTTGTCGCATTTATAGGTAGCGTAGCATTCGCAATTATCTACTCGCTTGCCACAGGAGGTCTATCACCTGGAAAATGGTTGAAGAGCTTTGCTGTTAGCGCATTATTTCTTGCATTAGGCTTGCTTGTTCTCTATTTTGTTGCGCCGATTATCTTTGAGTTCTTCTCTGTGCGACTAATTGATTATGTATTTTCAGGCGCATCGTCTGATTCGATCGCTGATCCAGAAACTTCCGATGGGACCAGGTTGTTTATATGGTCCCATATTCTCGAGTTTGTAGCACACAACCCGTTGACGGGTTCCGGCTTTTTGGGAGTTTGGGTACTTAACTTGTTTGATGGGTTCAGCGGGTCATCGCATAGTCAGTATTTTGATTCACTATTCAGATTGGGACCATTGCTTTTCCTTGGCTATCTATATTATTTGATTAGGATTTGGTGGTATTTCAGGAAAGTTGATACTGGCGTTTTTGTCGGTTTCTCTGGGATTTTGGTATATGGATTATTTCATGAGACCTTCAAAGAGTCGCATGGTATGTTTATATTGGCAATGTTGATTGCCATTTCTCTGCAACGCAGGACTTCAACGATCTAAAATGACAGAATAACAGATGACACAAAATATCCTTAAAACCTTTCCTAGAGACGTCCATGTATGGGCTGACTACCTAGGCTTGTTTGCTCAAATGTTATTACTTTCCCTCGGTATCGTTTTCATTGCGAGTCGTTTCTGGGCCTTGCGTACCATCTGTGCTGCGCCATCCATTGGCATCAAGCATGCCGCAACGGGTCTTCTTGTTTCTAGAGCTTAGCGAATAGTATGTGCGGTATTGTTGGCACTGCCTCTAAAAATCAAGTCGAAAAACGAGACTGGCTAAGTTATGCCTCTGATGCGATACATCATCGCGGCCCTGATGCATCTGGCCAATGGTGGTCGGCCGACGGTTGTGTCGGCTTGGCGCACCAACGGTTGGCCATTATTGATTTGTCGCCGGCTGGTCAACAGCCTATGGTGGATAGCACAGACAAACTCCATATCGTCTTCAATGGTGAAATCTACAACTATCGCGAACTTAAAGCCGAGCTTCAGAGGTTCGGACATCGGTTTAGAACTGAGAGCGATACAGAGGTCTTGCTTGTTGCTTACAGGCAGTGGGGGGAAGGCTTTCTTTCACGACTGAATGGTATGTTCGCCTTTGCGCTCCATGATTCAGATAGCCGCTGCCTGCTCTTGGCGCGGGATCGCGCAGGTGAAAAGCCGCTTTATTACTGGGCCCATGGGGATACGATTAGTTTCGCTTCAGAGTTGAAGGCATTGATGCATGCCCCGGGCTTGGATAGGCGTATCGATCGGCAAGCCTTTGATTCCTATCTCGGTTTGGGATTTGTTCCTGGTAGCAAATCAATATTGGCACAGGTATCAAAGTTACCGCCTGCTCATGTTTTACGCTTCGACTTAACTAATAGTGACTGCGCAATTCGTCGGTATTGGTCTGCTCCCGCGTTGTTAAGCGATGCGGAAACATTCTCTGATGAGAATTTGGTTCTGGAACTTGATGCCCTTTTGCAAGAAGCGGTTGAGCGGCAGTTGGTTGCGGATGTTCCTGTCGGAGTTTTGTTAAGCGGAGGGCTCGATTCAAGTATCGTTACCGCACTGGCAGCAAGAACGCGGACAAGAGTGCGGACCTTTACAGTTCGATTTCCCGGCGGTGGTCGGCACGACGAGTCAGCGTACGCGCAAGCCATCGCTAGTCATTTCGGAACAGATCATCTAACGCTCGATGCTGAACCGTCGACTGTAGACATTCTTCCCCTCCTGGCCAAACAATTTGATGAGCCGCTTATTGACTCGTCTATGGTTCCCACGTATTTGGTCAGCCGCCTCATCAGGCAACATTGCACAGTAGCATTAGGTGGGGATGGTGGTGACGAACTATTTGGGGGCTATACCCACTACGATCGAATGCTTAAGCTTCAGGCTCGCTTTGGAAGTGTGCCGCGACCATTTCGCAGTGCCGCAGCGCTGTTGGGACGACACCTGCTCCCTATTGGCTTTAAAGGACGGAACTGGCTTCAGGCACTCGATATCGATTTCGAACGGGATGTTCCGCTGATCGCCAGTTATTTCGACCGTTCATCACGTCAGGCGTTGTTTGGTTTCGACGACGCTTCCGCAGAATTATTTTGGGCCCAAGCGACGCCAAGTGACCGTGATTTGCTTCAACGAGCTACTCGGATGGACTTCGAAAACTACCTGCCCGAAGATATTTTGGTGAAAGTCGACCGGGCCAGCATGCTGAACTCACTCGAAGTTCGTGCCCCAATGCTCGATAAGAATGTGATCGAATTTGCTTTCCAAAAAGTACCCTCTCGATTAAAAGCAACGTCGAGTGCTCGAAAGATTTTGCTTCGTACCTTGGCTAAAAGATTGCTGCCTTTAGATTTTGATGTTACGCGCAAGCAGGGATTCTCTATCCCGATATCGAATTGGCTGGAATCTGGGCCTTGGTTGAGTTTCTTTAAGGAAGTGCTGCTGGACAAGGAGCAAACAATATTTAACCGGAGATTCGTAGAAAAGCTTTTTAAGGGCCAAGCGGCCGGGCGAGCCAATGGAGAGCGTCTTTTTGGGCTCGTTATGTTTGAACTGTGGCGTCGGGAATATCAAATAGAAGTTTGAAGATTATATGAAACATGAGATTATTCAACACTTGCGTTGCCCACAAAGTGGAAAACGACTGGATTGGGAGGGGGCAACAGGGGCGGCTAATGACTCCGAGTTACTAGAGGGATGGCTTGTAACCGAAGACGGCCACAATCGTTATCCCGTCCGCAGCGGCATTCCCCGCTTCGTACCGGAATCCAACTATGCTGACAACTTTGGAATGCAATGGAATCACTTCGCGAAGACTCAGCTTGATAGTCATTCCGGGCATATCATCTCAGCGGATCGTTTCTGGTTGGCCACAAGCTGGAATCCTGATGAGATGAATGGTAAATGGGTGCTGGATGTTGGCTGCGGCTCCGGCAGATTTGCAGAAGTTGCCTTGAGTAGTGGCGCCCATGTTGTGGCGCTGGATTACTCAAGTGCCGTGGATGCTTGTTATACAAATTTGCGCCATCACGAAAATTTACACGTAATTCAGGGGGATATTTATTCGTTGCCGTTCGCGCCGAGCACCTTTTCCTTTGTTTATTCCCTGGGCGTCCTTCAACACACGCCGGATGTGGCTAAGGCTTTTGCGACGCTTCCGCCCATAGTGAGTGGGGGGGGGGCATCTTTGTGTCGACTACTACGAAAAATCATTCAAAAGCCTATTCCTTCCCAAATACTGGTTACGTCCCTTTACCAAGGACATACCCAAACAGAAGTTGTTCTCCTTGCTTGAGGTGATCGTGCCAATCTTGCTCCCCGTAAGTCGCGCACTTGGACGAATCCCCTCCGTGGGCAAGCTCCTCAAGCGCACCATACCCGTTGCGAACTATGACGGCATGTTGCCACTCAACGAAACGCAATTACGCGAGTGGGCCTTGCTGGATACCTTCGATTGGCTTTCTCCAGCCTATGACAATCCGCAAACGAATTGGTCCGCGCGGTCCTACATGGAGCAGGGCAGGATGGAACATATCGAGGTGCTGAAAGCAGGGCATCTTGTGGCTCGAGGACGCAAGCCGCTTCAATGACTTTGATTACGCCGGAGATCAGCAAAACAACTCAAGGAAGCATCGTCGTTGGAATTGATGCATCCAGAAACCGCTCCGGCGGAGCCAAAGCGCATTTGATCGGGCTGATTGCACGAGGAAATCCGCTCGAACATGGAATCCACCAGGTTCATCTGTGGGCTTATAAATCACTTTTGGATTCCGTCCCCGACCAACCGTGGCTAGTCAAGCACAATCCGTCTGCGCTAGAGAAATCTCTCGTTCACCAAACATTTTGGCAAGTATTTAATCTGCCGGGCGAAGCGCGTTATGTCGGCTGCGACATCATGCTCAATACGGATGCAGGCACCATGTCGGGCTTTAGACCATCAGTCACGATGAGCCGGGACATGCTGTCGTATGAGCCCGGAGAGATTGATCGCTATGGTTGGAGCAAAGCCCGGCTGCGCCTGATTCTCCTGCGTTATGTTCAGAATCGATCACTGCGGCGCTCAGATGGCGCTGTCTTTCTAACGAATCACGCGGCCAAAGTGATTCAGAAATCGTGCGGTACCTTATCGCGTGTCGGATTTATCCCGCATGGTGTCGGGCAGAATTTTCAAGAGCTTACCCATACATTACCTTGGCCCGTTAACGCTGAACGCCCTATAAGACTGCTCTACATCTCCAATGCAGCGTGGTACAAACATCAATGGATGGTGATTCGGGCTGTTGAGCAGTTGCGAGGTGAGGGAGTCAATGCCATTTTGACCTTGGTGGGTGGCGGCAACGGTCCTGCGCAACAAAAGCTTCGCCGACAAATGGCACTTTCAGACCCACGAGGTGAATTTGTCACTCAAAAGGAATTTGTTCCACAGGTGGAACTGCCCGGTTATTTGGCAGAGGCGGACATTTTTGTTTTTGCTTCAAGTTGTGAAAACATGCCGAATACACTAGTGGAGGCTATGGCTGCGGGATTGCCAATTGCTTGTTCGCGCCGAGGCCCTATGCCGGAGGTTCTCGAGGGAGGGGGAGAGTATTTTGACCCGGAAAAGCCAGAATCTATCGCCGCTGCTCTTCGCAAGCTAATTGAGGATTCGGATTTACGGGAGCGACTTGCGCTTCATGCGAAGACGCTGTCAGCCCGCTACTCCTGGGAGCGATGTGCAAGGGAAACCTGGTCGTTCATTGCAGAAACTTATAAACATTCACTTAAATAGTTCGATATGACTAACCGCAATTACCAGATTTGCACTTCTTGTGTGATGGACACAACAGAC
This sequence comes from uncultured Rhodoferax sp., assembly GCA_964468905.1. Lineage (GTDB taxonomy): Bacteria > Pseudomonadota > Gammaproteobacteria > Burkholderiales > Burkholderiaceae_C > Allorhodoferax. The sequence continues at coordinate 10,523 of CAYXWW010000061.1, forward strand.
TCGACGATTGTCTTTGATGATCAGGGTGTTTGTGATCACTGCAACACTTTCAAGAATGTCACCCTGCCGAGTTGGGATACGGGAGAGGCTGGGCAAGCACAACTTGACGCTCTGGTCACCACCATAAAGCGCGAGGGGCAAGGCAAGGATTTCGATTGCATCATCGGGATGAGCGGTGGCATTGATAGTTCATATCTGACTTACATCGCCAAAGAAAAGATGGGGTTACGTCCCCTGGTGTTCCATGTGGATGCAGGTTGGAATTCGCAAATCGCGGTTAATAACATTGAACGTCTGATCGATGGGCTAGGACTCGATTTATTTACTGAAGTAATTGATTGGCAGGAGATGCGTGACCTTCAGTTGGCGTTTTTCAAGTCAGGGGTGCCGCACATCGATTCACCCCAAGACCACGCCTTTTTTGCCACGATGTATAAGTTTGCGACTCAGCATAACGTCAAATACATTCTCACCGGCGCTAATCTTTCGACCGAATGCATTCGAAACCCTGTCGAATGGATGTATTACCAGTCGGACTCACGCCAACTTAAAGATATTCATCGCCAATTCGGCACTCGGCCACTCAAGACCTATCCTGTGACATCAATTCTGTGGCACAAGATTTGGCTGCCGTATTTTAAAGGTATCAATGTTGTCCGTCCGCTGAACATGGTGCCCTACATCAAGGAAGAGGCCAAACAGCTTCTGATGGACCGTTTCGGATGGCAACCATATCCCCAAAAGCACTTTGAGTCCCGGTTTACGAAATTTTATGAAAGCTACTGGTTGCCAGAGCGCTTCGGCTACGATGTACGCCGCGTGCAATATTCCAGCCTGATTGTGACTGGACAGATGACCCGTGATGAAGCCATAGAACTTCTAAAGAAGCCCAGTTACGATGAATCGACAATTCGACAGGAAATCGAATTTGTGGCAAACAAGCTGGGAATTTCACACGATGAGCTGAATGGGTTTATGGCGCTGCCTAGGCGCACCTATAAAGACTATAAAAACCAGCGACAAATCTACGATTACGGTGCGCGGCTAATGCGAGCATTGGGTCTTGAAATTGGTGGTAAGCGATGATTGCACTGGTGGACTATGGGTTGGGCAATATTCAAGCATTTGCCAATATTTATCGACATCTCGGCATTGAGGCTGCACCTGCCCGCACTGCGAATGATTTGCGCATCGCATCTGCAATCATTCTTCCAGGAGTGGGTGCATTTGACTGGGCAATGACGCGCCTCCAGGAATCTGGTTTGCGGGAAGCGTTGGACGAGGAAGTTCTTGGGGCAAAAAAGCCGATCTTGGGGATTTGTGTAGGTATGCAGATGATGGCTCGCTGCAGTGAAGAAGGCAGACTTCCTGGTTTGGGGTGGGTTGATGCAACGGTCGCCAAATTCGATACCCGTTTACTCGCGAGCAAGACTCACCTGCCGCATATGGGTTGGAACGATGCACGCCCCGTTAGAAAAGATACTCTTTTTTCAGGCTTGGATGCGCCTCGCTATTATTTCTTGCATTCGTATTTCATGAAGACTGACCGTGAGGAGAACGTGCTAGCCACCTCCAATTACGGAGTGACATTTACGTCAGCGATACAGGCGGGAAATGTCTATGGAACTCAATTCCATCCTGAAAAAAGTCACCAGTGGGGCGTCAGTCTGCTGAAGAATTTTGCGGAGTTTGCCTGATGTTGCGTCCACGAATGATCCCCTGTCTGCTTGTTCACAATGGCGGCCTAGTCAAGACCGTTAATTTCGGCAACCTGAAGTATGTGGGTGACCCGATCAACGCAGTTCGCATTTATAACGAAAAAGAGGTCGATGAACTGGTCGTGTTAGACATCGATGCCACTGTTAATGGTGTCGAGCCGGACTATCAGTTGATTTCGCATCTTGCTTCTGAATGTCGCATGCCGCTTTGCTACGGTGGGGGCGTACGAACCGTGGCACAGATTGAAAAGATCATCAGCCTCGGCGTAGAGAAGGTTGCCGTCAGTTCGGCAGTTGTTGAGAATCCTAAGCTAATTTCTGACGCTGCCACTCGGGTTGGTAGCCAGAGTGTGGTGGTGGTAATCGATGTCAAGAAAACGAGTTTGCTTCGTCGCCAGGAAGTGGTAACCCACAATGGCTCTCGTCGGACGGGGCTTAATCCGGTTGAGTTTGCGCGCCAGATGGAGGAACTTGGCGCGGGCGAGATCGTGATTAACTCGGTGGACCGGGATGGCGAGATGAAGGGTTATGACCTGGATTTGGTTGAGCAGGTTCGGCAGGCGGTACGTTTGCCACTTACCGTACTTGGCGGAGCAGGTTCGCTGGATGATTTAAGAGAGCTGATCCGCCGCTACGGCATTATTGGTGCCGCCGCCGGCAGTCTTTTTGTTTTTAAGGGCCGGTATCGTGCCGTGTTGATCAATTATCCCAACCGTGCAGAAAAAGAAGCGTTACTGCCTAGCTAAGTGAATTTTGAAATGAAGCAGATATTACAAAGCCTGAAAACAGGCGTTACTGAAGTGGCAGAAATTCCAGTGCCTAGTGTGAAGCGTGGCCAACTCCTAATACAAACCTCCCACACCTTGGTATCTGCAGGTACTGAGCGAATGATGGTGGAGTTTGGCAAAGCGGGATGGATCGAGAAGGCCCGTCAGCAGCCAGACAAAGTACGGATGGTACTGGATAAGATCAAGACAGATGGCCTGCAGCCCACTATTGAGGCTGTTTTCAACAAGCTCGACCAACCTTTACCGTTGGGTTATTGCAATGTTGGTCGCATAGCAAAAGTCGGCGCTGGCGAGACGGCATTTGCTGAAGGCGAAAGGGTCATTTCTAATGGCAAGCACGCTGAGGTGGTAAGTGTGCCATTCAACCTTTGTGCCAAGGTGCCTGATTCCGTATCCGACGAGGAGGCGGCTTTTACCGTGCTGGGCGCCATTGCCTTGCAAGGTATCCGGTTGGTTCAGCCAACCCTTGGGGAGACGGTTGTAGTCACTGGTCTTGGGTTGATCGGGTTGGTGACCGTGCAGCTGTTGCGCGCCCATGGATGCCGTGTGCTCGCCCTGGACTTCGACAAGGAAAAGTTGGCGCTGGCGCGCCAGTTCGGTTCCGAGGTTGTTGATCTGGCTGCTGGCCAGGATCCTGTCAAAACGGCAGAGTTGTATTCCCGTGGCCGAGGCGTGGATGCAGTGATTATCACGGCGGCTACAAAGAGTAACGAGCCTATGCACCAGGCTGCGCTAATGTGCCGCAAACGAGGTCGTATTGTTTTAGTGGGGGTCACCGGCCTTGAACTGTTACGGGATGACTTCTTCAAAAAGGAGCTGACGTTTCAGGTTTCGGCGTCGTACGGCCCTGGCCGTTACGACCAGAACTATGAAGAAAGAGCCCTGGACTACCCGGTCGGCTTTGTTCGCTGGACGGAACAGCGAAATTTCGAGGCGGTGCTGGACATGATGGCTGATGGTCGTCTGGATGTGAAGCCGTTGATTTCGCATCGCTTCGCCATCGGCGAGGCTGAGAAGGCATACGACTTGGTCGGAGGCGCAGGGCCTTCTCTTGGCATCTTGCTGGCCTATCCGGGTCTGGAGATCACTCCGGCGGCGAGGACCGTGAGCCTGAGAACCGCTGGGGCGACTTCATCGGTGGCAAATGCTAACAAAGCAACGGTGAGCTTTGTTGGTTCCGGTAACTACGCGACGGCTGTGTTGATCCCCGCATTTAAGGACGCGGGTGCGCATTTAGTTAGTGTGGCGTCTAGTGCTGGAGTAAGTGGTGTTCATGTGGGCCGAAAGTATGGTTTTGACGAGACAACGACCGACACGAATCGCATCTTCACAGATGCAGCGACTAACGCGGTGGTGATCACGACCCAGCATGACAGCCATGCTCGCTTCGTGCTGCAGGCGCTACGGGTCGGCAAGCATGTCTTCGTTGAAAAGCCTCTCTGTCTGACCATCCCTGAATTAGCGGAGATAGAGTCTGCCTACACAGCAGCCGGCGAGCGTCCGATAGTGATGGTAGGTTTCAACCGCCGCTTCGCGCCGCAGGTCCAAAAAGTCAAGGAACTGCTGAATGGTGTAGCCGGGCCTAAGGCTTTCATCATGACGGTGAATGCAGGCGCCATCCCCCCCGATCATTGGACCCATGACCCCGAAGCAGGTGGTGGGCGAATCGTCGGGGAGGCTTGCCATTTCATTGACTTGCTGCGCTTTCTGGCCGGCGTGCCGTTGGCCTCTTGGCAGCGCGCGGGCATGAAGTCCTCGACCCATGACACGGTCAGTCTGCAATTGGGCTTCGAAGATGGCTCCATCGGGACGGTACATTACTACGCCAACGGCAGCAAGGCCTTTCCCAAAGAGCGTTTGGAAGTATTTGCAGCTGGACGCGTCTTGCAACTCGATAACTATCGCAAGCTGACCGGCTTTGGCTGGTCTGGATTCACAAAGATGAATTTATGGCGTCAAGACAAAGGCCAAAAGGCATGTGCCAAGGCCTTTGTGGAAGCGATTAAAGCTAGGGGTCCTGCTCCCATCCCCTTTGATGAAGTCTTGGAAGTAAGTCGAGTCAGCATTGAACTTGCGGGGGGCGCACAGTGAAGTTGATTGACATCATCGCTGGGGCCCGACCGAATTTCATGAAGATCGCCCCGATCATCCGCGCCTTTGAAGCAAGTAAGGCGGCCGGTGGCCACCTGCGCTATCGTCTGATCCATACAGGTCAACATTACGACCCGCGAATGTCGGGCGAATTTTTCCGCCAGCTCGGGATTCCTGAACCAGATGTGAATTTAGAGGTAGGCTCTGGTACACAGGCTGAGCAGACCGGCGTCATCATGACGCGCTACGAGAAATTGTTACTGAAGGCGCGCAGCGATCTTTGCCTGGTGGTTGGGGACGTGACCTCCACCATGGCCTGTGCCATTGCCGCGCAGAAGTTGCTTGTGCCGGTGGCCCATGTGGAAGCCGGCATTCGCTCGGGCGACTGGACTATGCCCGAAGAGATCAACCGCATGGTAACGGACGCAATCACCAACTGGTTTTTCACCACAAGCGAGGTGGCTAATGCCAACCTTCGGCGTGCCGGGGTGGGTAATGAGCGCATTTTCTTCGTCGGCAACACGATGATCGACACGCTGCTGGTCAACCTGCCGCGTTTACAGAAGCCAACTTTTTTCGACGAATTGGGGCTGAGGTCGGGTGAGTATTTTGTGGTGACCCTGCACCGCCCAGCCAATGTGGACCAGGGCGATGCCTTTGCCCGCCTGCTGGCGGCAATTGGCGAGGGCACGCGCGGGCTGCCGGTGGTGTTTCCGGTGCATCCTCGCACTGCCAAAACCCTGCGTGACCTGAACGAGGTGCCAGCGAGCGTCCAACTGGTGGACCCACAGCCTTACCTGGAATTCAACTACCTGGTGAAGCACGCGAAGGCGGTGATCACCGATTCTGGTGGCATTACCGAAGAAACTACGGTCATGGGCGTGCCCTGCCTGACGATGCGCGACCGCACCGAACGCCCCGAGACCGTGACCACCGGCACCAACGAACTGATTGGCACCAACCCGGCGGCCCTGACCCCGGCGCTGGACAAGCTGTTTGCTGGCCAATGGAAAAATGGCGCCATTCCAGAGAAGTGGGACGGCCACACCGGCCAACGCATTATTCAAGTGCTGGAGCAATTGCTGGCCCCCACCCCCAAGCGGGCTCATTAATACCCATGGCTTGGTGGCATCAGACAGGCCGTTACTGGCACACCCTGCGGCATTTGCGCCCGGTGCAGTTTTACGGCCGGGTGTGGTTTCTCCTGTGGCGGCCCAAACCAGACCTGCGCCCCGCGCCGCCGCGCGCCAACCCCTCGGGCCCGTGGCAGATGCCCG
>CAYXWW010000061.1:16406-17950 GCA_964468905.1 uncultured Rhodoferax sp.
GCCCTCGCAGCTGGGTGTTTTTGAACCAAGCGGGCCACCTGGACGAGTTGGGCTGGGACGGCCCCCAGCGCGAAAAGCTGTGGCGCTACAACCAGCACTACTTTGATGACCTGAACGCTCAGCATGCTGCCCAGCGTCTGGCCTGGCATGTGGCGTTGGTTAGCGACTGGGTGGCCCACAATTCACCCGGCCAAGGCAATGGCTGGGAACCTTACCCGCTGAGCCTTCGGGTGGTGAACTGGGTGAAATGGGCCTTATGTGGTGCAGTGCTGCCCCCGGCCGCCCAGCTAAGCCTGGCCGTGCAGGTGCGCTGGCTCACCGGCCGGCTGGAATACCACCTGATGGTCAACCACCTGTTTGCCAACGCCAAGGCGCTGGTCATGGCCGGCTTGTTCTTTGAGGGCCCAGAAGCCGATGCCTGGCTGGCCCAAGGGCTGCGCATACTCGCGCGCGAGGTGCCCGAACAGATTCTGTACGACGGTGGTCACTTTGAACGTAGCACCATGTACCACGCGCTTGCGCTTGAAGACATACTGGACTTGGTGAATGCCACTCAATGCTTCGCCGATCGGTTGTCTCCTGCCCAGCGCCAGCAGGTAGCCGGCTGGCCCCAACGCGCGCGCAGCCTGCACGCCTGGCTTCTGACCATGTGCCACTCCGATGGCGAGATTAGCTTCTTTAATGACGCCTCTTTCGATATCGCGCCCAGTATGGCTGAATTGGATGCTTATGTGCGCAAGGTATTTGGTGACGTGACTGCTCCTACTCCGTTACCAATAATTCACTTGAAGGACAGTGGCTACATCCGCCTGTCCCATGGACAGGCAATAGCTTTGCTGGATGTGGCCCCAGTGGGCCCGGACTACCTTCCCGGTCATGCCCATGCTGACACGCTGAGCTTTGAGCTGTCGGTGGCTGGGCAGCGGTTATTGGTGAATTCTGGTACGTCGTGTTACGGCAATAGTGCAGAACGCTCGCGCCAACGCGGCACGGCCGCTCATAACACTGTAGTGGTAAATGGGAAAGATTCCTCTGAGGTTTGGGGCGGGTTTCGAGTGGCGCGCCGCGCATACCCAGATGGGCTTTACATTCAACAGTCTGCAGATACAAAAACCACCAAACTGAGCTGTGCCCATAATGGCTATGGTTACCTCCCCGGCAGCCCCATACACCGCCGAACCTGGCTTATGGATGCGCACGGCTTGACCGTGACCGATTGGGTGGAAGGCCCACATCAAAGCGCCGAAGCACGTTTTCACTTTCATCCCGCAGTGAAGGTATTCACAGGCCTTGGTCAGAACGAAGGCACAGTCGCTCTACCAGATGGGACCGTTATGACCTGGCAGCTAGACATTGGCAACGCACGGTTGGAGGCTAGTACCTGGCACCCAAGGTTCGGGCACGTCGAGCCCAATGATTGCCTGGCCGTGAAGTTGGTTGACGGTTCCAGCAGCTTACATCTACCTTGGGGTATGTCCCGCGTTTAAATACTATTTTGAAAAGACGCGAGACATTCAGGAAAGCGTTTCACAACTTCAACATCA
>CAYXWW010000062.1:0-17876 GCA_964468905.1 uncultured Rhodoferax sp.
CAAAGAATCTGCCGACTGCCGGGGATGACTTCCTGCGTGTTCCCCAACGGTCATGGAAGAAGCAAAGCAAGGCATGCAAACAATGGGCTTGATGCAACGACTCCCAAGAAGTTATCCTCTCCATCTCACCTGCGAGCAATCACTGCTCAGGCGAGAAACGAAGAGTTCTATTCAGTAATGGAGCGACCTTTGAGTCGATTAAGGGCCACTTCCGGACATTCCCGAATGACAGCAATCAGGAACTAAGTTGATAGACTTCTATGGGCGGAGTCAGCCGATCACCCAAAGCGCCGCTCCATGTGACGACAAATTTCCAACAGACTGACTATATCCATGAGCTACGTCTTGCACCTGTGGCGAGAACCCCTACCGGCTAGTCTGGCCCAGGCCGAGGCACTGCTGCCTGATCTACGCCGGCAGCTGGTGTTCGAGCCCGACCCGCGCGCGCGCGCGCTTGTTGAAGGTATTGCAGCGCGCCTGCCCCAGGGGCTTGACCCTGAGGACTATTGGAACGAGCCGCCCGACACCGAGCCCGCGTCGCCGCTGATGACGCTGAGCCCGTGCACCGACGAACTCGACACGGTGCTACCCATCTTGCTTGATGTGGCACGGGAGCAGGGTTGGGTAGTACACGACGGCCAGGCCGGCGAGTCGTGGCTACCAGACGGGCGCGTGTTGCGTCGGGCAGGCAGCTTTTCCGCGCCGACCGTTGCGATCGACGAAGCGCACGCCGATTCGCCTGCCGCACGTGCCACTTGGCTGCGCAAGCGTTTGGCGCCACTATTTGAGCGCCACGGCTATCGCAGCGCGCGCGGTGAGTTCTGGTTCGCCAAGTCAATGCCATTCGGCAAAGCAGTTTTTTATGGCCATAGCGTTCGTGCTGGCCTGGATCACGGCCTCTGGCTGGAATTGGATTACCCTGAAGCCTTGCACGCCGCTGTGGATTCGGATGGCGGCCCGGGACTGAGGCTAGCGCTACATCGCTTGGCTGCTACCCACGGATTGGCCTTCACCTACAACGAGCCGCCTGCGATATTTATGAGCGAGCCCGGGGCTGTAGTCTATGAACTGCCGTGCACCCAGGCTGATGCGCTGCAACGTCGCGGCGACGAACTGGAACGCCTTTACAGGGAGCACGTCCTGCCATGGCTGGAAGGCTTGCAGTCGTTGGAGGATGTGGACCACTGGGCCAACCGAGTACCTGATGCTGCCTGCCCCTTCAACGGTCTGCGCCGACGCAGCAACTACCGGTTGGTCAATTACCATCCCGATTTGCTAATCGCCCGCGCGGTCAACGCGCCCGACTTCGAAGCCATGGCGAAGCAGCGGCTGGTCCTTTACGAGACCGACGCCTTCGGCCGTGGATTACTGCCTCAGCTTCGCGCGATGCTGCAAGTCTGCGGCCTTGCCACATGAAATCCGCCGTGCGATCGCATGAGGAAATTGGGTTTACAAAGAAACCAACTTAGACCCTTGCTCAAACCTACTCGCTCGCCTTTGGCTACGTCGTTGATCAGTGAGGACCGCTGGTGCTGCGATTAGGCGAAGTGACTGGCGGATTGGGCCAGTTGTAGACGCTTACCAATGCCCGCTTTCAGATAGGGAGAACAAAAGTGCCAAAGGAAAATGCTCAAATTTTGTGCCCCAAGTGTGGCTGGCGACCGACTGGGGAAGACCGATGGGAGTGCACCCCAAGATGTGGCACAGTTTGGAACACCTTCTGGACACGAGGCGTTTGTCCAGGTTGCTCCGTAAAGTGGCCACATACACAGTGCTTGGAATGCAATCAGTTCTCGCCACATGAGGCCTGGTATCACCACCCGCCGCAATCAGAGGCAGAGGGCGAGTCCAAAATCACCGAGAGAGAAACTGCTTTTTAGTGTCCGCTGCATTGACGAGTATGGGCCAGGTGCAGTCAATGGCCAGCGTCCGCTTTCTGGACGACAATCGTTCGAGCTCTGAAACCCGGGGATGTGCGGCCGCGGATTCGCATCAGGGCGATACCGGTCACTCGGTTTGCCGTCCAAATTCTATTCAGGTACCTGCCAGCCGGATGACCGTTTTGTTGGGCTATAGTGCCGGGAAAACCCATCATGCACCGGCCGCCTCTGGCGTCCGCAGAACAGGATCACTATGCTGGTTGGAAGTGGCATTCGCTATCTCATTAGTGTCGCCGAGGGCGACGATAAAGAGCGAATGTACGAAGGGATGGTTGGCGACTCTGAGCGTCGGTATTTGGAGCAATTGGTTGAGCCGAGGCTCCAGCCACTCGACGCCAAAGGCTACTCGCACGGTGCGGCGGCATTGCTCCACACGTTTGCTCGGTTCAGCTACATACTGAGTGGACAAAATGTCTACTGGTGCATTGAGTGGGAACCTGGGCTAATTGTTGTTCGGTTTGCACCTGACGGGGCCATGGCTTGGTGCGCAATTCGCTCTCCTATCCCTGACTTCGGCGGCCGCACTCCGCTTCAAGTTGACCTTGAAGCATTTGATGAAGATGCTGAAAACCACCAATACAATTTGGTATTTCGCGCGTGGGATGCTCAGTTCAGCGAGCAATACCGGGTTTGGGGGGGATTTGTGCCCGCGAGCCAGGAAACGATATCCGCGCATTCAAAGGCACTAACCCTGGCGAACTCACTTGGCGACGAGCTGAGGGAAATGCATTCGAGTTCGTTTGAGCAATGGGCTAACGAATGTAAAAGCAACATCCGGCGCTGGGCAGGGGAAGGCATACGGTTGTGCTAGGCAAGCTTATAGGCCATGCTCCGCAACAGATCACTGACGGCCAACTTTAGGTCGATGGGCGCAAGGTCCAAGTCCGCAGTTTTGGGCCACTTGCAGGCGCTGGTTTGTGACCGCTTTTCAGAAGACAATCCCGGCAACTTAATTTAGCAACTAGCAGTATTGTCAGCAGTGAACACAGCTATTTCCCAGATTACATGTCCCTCTTGTGGACACAATAAGTGTGCCTCTGGTCATATTGCTCCCGACGGTTTCGATGAATCGCCTCCCTCGAAGTTTTATCCCGCGGGCGCACAAGATTGGGCAATTCGACCAGGTGTACGGCTCCAGAACGGGAAAACGCTTGCGTGCTGTTTGGGGTGTGGTCTTGTCTGGAGCTATGTAGATCCAGGCTTGCTTTCTACGCTCATCACTAGACACGTTGGATTGCGAGGTTTCGTGCCGGTCGAGACATTCGCGACCGGTCAACCCAGACCAGCATGCCCCGGTTGCCGCAAGGGGCAAGGAGTACCAGGGGGCTTAGTGGTCGGGTTTGATCGTCGTCAGTTCTCAACTTTTCATCCCGAAGGCGTCAAACATTGGGTGGGGACCACTGGCGCGGAGCTTCATGACGGCAATCTGATGCATAGCTGCTCGAGCTGCGGGCTCACTTGGGCGCATGTCCGCGTGGACGCCGTGCATAACATTCTTGAAAAGTTGGGGGTGGCCCGAGGCGAAGCTCCGGTGCGAGCGTCCTATGCCTTGCACCTGCTGAAATGGGTAAGCTTTCTACTCGTGTGTGGGGCGGCCACAATTTGGCTTTACCAAGCCTCTAGATAGCATTGGCAATGGAAGGTCAAGCCGATGCTTCTGTGTTCGCTTGGGGCCAGTTGCGGACTTTGCACAATGTCCGTTATCTGGTTCCAGTAATTGTCGCCGGTGAGACGTGATGTCTGGAATTTACAATGTGTACTCTTCACATCACTACACTACTTTCTCAAATTTGAGTCTAGTGGTCTCAGCTATACGGAAGCGAGGATGATGACTAACCGCGAAAGAAACTCGGTCGGAATGTTTGCCTGTCCTTGCTGTGGATATGCGACCATTTCCGAGCCGGCCAACTACGAAATCTGCCGAATCTGCTTCTGGGAGGACGATGGTCAAGACGATCCAGATGCACACGAAAGTCACGGAGGTCCAAATCACGTGAGCCTTATCGAAGGCAGAAGAAATTTCCTGGTTTTTGGTTCGGCGGAAGTGAAGGACAGGTCGCATGTCCGCGTGCCAACGCACGACGATGAGAACCTCAGGAACTACCGGCTTGAGTACACCGTGACATCCAAGCCGAATGCTGGATAGCGCGTTCTTTGGCACAGCCGGAAGGGAAATACAGCTGCGCGTCAAAAAGGGGCCACAAGCGGCCATCGCTCAATGACCGCAATGTGCGCGAAACTCATACTCAGCCGTCTGTAAACTCGCAACAGCGGAAATTAATAACCGGGAGGGAGCATGGGCTGGAGAGAGTGGCTAGGGTTGAAAGTGTCGCCAGAGAAGTTCGCGCAACTCGTGATGGACCGTGCTCGGCGATTGGATCTGGGCGAATTCGAGTACGACGCGAAGTTGAAAGAGTTGCGCCAGTCTGGGGGAAACGCAAAGTGGCAGCTCTACCTTGGACGGGTCTACGAAGAATATGTCTTGACGCCATCCAAGTCTCGGCAAAGTGTCATTGACAACTTCCTATCGACGGTAACAAACGGGAATGAGCAGATTATTCCTTCTTCATATGAGATTGCTCGCCCAAATCTTTTGCCAATTCTTCGGGACAGTATTGACGTTGCAGTTGCAGAACTCACCGTTCGGCGCGCCTCAGCAATAGACGGTAGCGAGGTCAAGCCGTTCGCGATGGCAGGCGGGCCGCTTGTCGGCACACTCATCCAAGGAATAGCGTTCGACACCCCAAACGCAATCAATCGGGTCACGGCAGCTCAGCTAGAAGTTTGGGGAGTCACTCTAGACACCGCCATGGATGATGCCGTCGACAACTTGAGAAAAATGAACCATCCAGGCGGATGGACTCAGCTTGACGCGCATACATGGTCAGGACATTGGGATGATGCCTATGCCTCCTCTCGGATGGTAACGCCGGAGGTCATCCATCAGTTAGGAGTACCGGATCCCATAGTTATGGTTCCAACCCCCGATACCTTGCTCGTTGCAAATGGTCGTTCTGAAAACGCCCTTGCAGCACTGGCTAACTGGTGTGAGCAGTCCGCAGGTCCCCAGAAGCGAGTCCTTTCTTCCACAGCGTATCGCCTCAACAATCTCACGTGGACCGCCATCCCGGTGGCGGAGCAAAATGCCCCCAACTTGAGAAACTACCAACTCAAGGGGCTCTCATCATCACACGAAGACCAAAAGCAACTGCTGGATGACTTACACGAACGCACCAACCAAGATATTTGGGTCGCGAGCTATCAGTTGATGCAAAAAACCGGTTCGGATTTGATCACGGCCTACACAGTCTGGACGGAGTCCGTTGACTCCCTATTGCCGCTGGCTGACGTCTTGGTCTTGCAATCCATGAACGCTGATGGAAACGGAGTCGCTAGACGAGTGATGGTCCCAATGGAGACCGCCATGCCAACATTGCTACCGCATCTTGATCAGCGTGATGACTTGTGTCCAGTAAGGTATCGGACAACAGGATTCCCATCCGCCAGTGACTGGAGCAAGCTGGAGGCCATGACTGTTGAACTGTGAAGGTGGCTTGGTGGAACACGAGACACTGCCTTTGATTTCGTCGCACTGGTTAGGGCCAGTTGCTGCCGTTGACCAATGACCGCTTTGTGGACGCGACTCGTCCATGTAGACCCGACGCATTACTGGGTTGGGCGGCGGTCAGTGGCGTACGCACCACCGTGACTGTTTGGAGACCCTACTAGCCAACCATGCAAGTACATCGCCGCGCACATTGCGGTCGGCCAGCAAGAAATTTTCAAAGACACTGGGCACATAAGGTGCAAACAGCAGCGTCATCCGGGCCTCCTCAGGTGACCGACAGGCCTTTCGGCCATTGCATCCGCGGCACGCACTGAGTACATTGATCCGTACGTCATCACCACCACATGCCTTTGGATGGCAGGGTTCAACCAGTCGCGTTACTCTGAAACTGGCGCACTACATCTTGCATGCCTTCTGCGCGTGCTTGGATCGCCATTTGTTTGGCCTGTTCTTCGCCGTATTTGCTAACGCTGAACGCGCGTGATCGACGCGTGCCGTCGGCGTTTTTCCAATAAGCGTGCCAAGACGCCTGTTTGGTGATGCGCTTTTTTTGCCTGTCAGTGTGAATGCTCCGGCTCACGCCTATGGTGCCGGATGTGTTGTCGGGGCGCATGCGCTCGCGCTTCCACACGGCGTAGTCCTCATTTGTCAATTCGACAACTTTCTGATCACGCCATTGGATTGCTGCAGCCAGTGCCTCGGCTGTTCCGCCGTACACCGAGTCGGCGAAGGATTTGCATATGTACTGTTTAGTCCGCTTGATGGCGACTTGCCACGCATGGTAGCCCTTGTCCTTGCGCTGGATGTAGCGCATCGGATTGGGTTTGGTGGTGGATGCTTTGCCCATGGGTGTGAGGTGGGTTTGGGTGTTTATGGGAAGGACGGATTTTACGCTGGCATATAGGCCCCTGGCCCTCGTGGAATATGCTTGAGTAGCTATGCAAAACATAGCAACTACTTCACCACTACCATTGCGGCCTTTTACATATGCTCGCTGGTTTGCTTTGGCTGTGGTGGTTCGGTGTCGCCTGGTGGCGGAGTCTGCGTGGCGCATTTGGTGAGTCTCGTCACTTTGCGCGGCGCGCCATCACGGACACGGCAGAACTACAACCCACCCACGCAGCCCGCCGCAAACCCGAGTGGGTTGTCCAGGAGGTGCTGCGTCTCAAGGCGCTCATGTGGGCCAAGGGTTGCCGCAAGATTGCCGACACCTTCAACAACCTTCATGCTGCTGAGTCGGCGTGTACCGTCGGTAAGACCTTCGTGGCCGAATGTCTCAAGGCAAACCAGTACGCCCTAGCCTGCTTGCGCAAGGAGATGCGCAACAAACTTCCACGCCCGGTGCCTATCAACGCCATATGGGCCATGGACTTGACTTTCTACACCGATGCCGGTGGCAAACAGCAAATGGCGCTGGGCATCATCGACCACGGCTCGCGCCTGGTCACCTGCTTGCACACGCTGGTGAACAAGCGCAGTTGGACGCTCTTGGGTTACCTCTGTCTTGCCATAGGCAAGCATGGCAAGCCCAGCCGAATCAGGACCGACAACGAAATCATCTTTGCCAGTTGGGTATTCACCACCTTTCTGAAACTGGTCGGTATTCGGCACCAGCGCATCAAAGTTTGTGCGCCTTGGCAGAACGGGCGCATTGAGCGTTTGTTTGGAACACTCAAACCACTTTTGCGGCAACTGGTCATTCCGTCTAGAGCGGCGCTGCAATCGGCGCTGGAAGAATTCACGCTGTTCTACAACCATGCGCGACCACATCAGAACCTGGATTGGTTGACGCCTGTCGAGAAGTGGAATGGGTGGAGCAAGGTTGACATACACCAAACACCACCGAAACGCGCGGTGTTGGTGACGGCGCTCGACGGTTTGTTGGTCGGGTATTGCATGCGCAGGTAGCGCACGGCGCTGTCCGGCTATTTCAGCGCTAAAAAGTCACGGACCGGCGGCGGTGGGAGGTGACACGTCTGGCTGCTGGAAATTGCTTAAAAAGCGGGCACGAAGGCAGAGAAAAAACACTGCCCCGGCAAGGATTGCGCTTTGAAAGCGTGCGCACCTTGCGAAAAACGGGGTTGAAGTTTGACGCCGGGAGCTCGGCGGGCATGCGGACAGGACAGTGTTCATGGCGATGTGTTTCGCACTTCAGCCAGATCACAACAATTCAGTAAGGAACTGTGTACATTCCGTCCGTCAATTCGCCAGTTTCTGTATTCACGATATAGAAGTTCTCAGGCGGTGCTTCTTTGGTTCCCACCAATACGCCGAACTGCACAATGGGTGGGTCAATGGGATCACCAACCTTGCCGTATGGCAAAGACTTGTGGGTAATGCGACGCGTGAAAAGTTTTTCTATCATCAGACCGGTGTTGCTCAGCGGGTCGCCTGCAAAGTGCACCTGACAGCGCAAACTTCCGTCCGCGTTAAAGATGGCAGCATTGTTGGGATAAGGAAACTGGTCTGTGCCGTCTGCCTTGAGATGCTGGCCCGGCTCAAACAGGGCAATGACGCCAGTGTGATCGGGGATTCGGTAGCATAGGCCGTTGAAGGGCAGTACTACGCGTGAGCCGTCTTCTAAGATGAGGAAGGATTCGAGCTGTTTAAGTGGCGGCATCAGTCTATCGGCATCTGCCCACGCTTCAATTGCATCTATCTTTTTTCCATCAGCTAAAGCATCGGCAGTATTACCGTCTGCACCTTGCCAAGTCGTGCCAGTTTGTGCAATCCGTACACTCATTTCAGCCTCTTAGAATTTGATAAATTTATTTCATACAGTTCTGGATTTGTGCGTGGCGACTTGTCTAAAAACTGCACCTGATGCCCGCCGCCAGGAAGTGTCGTCTACGGTGGCGGTGATGCGGTGGGCACACTTAGCCAAACCGATCATGGACTAACAGGATACAGAAGCCGGTCATCCATCTGGCCAAGCGTACATTTGGCAGAGAACGCCTCCGCCGCCGCCACATCCATCAGGAACAATGCATATTCGTCTGGCGTCAATTTGAAATATTTTTCATAGTCGACCAATCTATTGCTTGTAATAAATGGACAGGAAATATAAAAAATTCCTGAGTTCTTCTCTACACCCAAGGATATGCGGCTCTGCCGAATGACCTGCTTATCTTCAAATTGAAATTTCATAATCATTTCACTGGTTGAATTGGAGTCTCGATGAATTTGACAATTTTGTTAGCGTCAATTACTGCTTCGGACGCACCGCCCGGTAACTTACCCCCAGGAATCCAGTTTGAGTTCGCTCCGGCTTCATTCCCAGACGGCAATCGAAGACCAGCTGTTCGCGGATTTGGTATATCAATTCTGATTAGCGAATTTCCATCAAGTGCCGACCGTGGTAACCCCAGCGCATCGGCTAGCTTAACTGGGTCGGAACCAACCGATTTGATCAACTGGTCGGCTTCAGCTTTAGGTATTACAAACGCAGTACCGTCAGTTTGCCCTAGGCCCCACTTATCAAAGTTAGATTTCAAGACAATTTTTGTCGCGCCATTGTCATAACGGGCTAACTCTTGCGAGACAAATGTTGGGTTCAAGTACTCCTCTGGAGAAAGTCGCGATCCAATTGGCTGCTGAATAACTTTTTGGAAGACATCTTGTGTTGTCACGCCAGGCCGCAGTTCAACGCCACCCTGTTTAAATAGGCCCGCCAGAACATCTGGATTTGCAATGACATGGGTTTCATTTCTAAAAGTTCCGCGGAGAAGATTAGTTGACAGTGCGTCGTCATCTCGCCCTGCATTGTTTTCAATCTTCGTTCTGGCAATCGCTGTCTCCGCCGCAGCCCTGCTCTCAGCTTGTGCCGTCCTGCGCTCTATCGCAGTGGCTACTGTTTCGACAACTTTCTTGCCGCCCGCCTTGACCAGACTAGCCCCGCCCATTGTTAAAAAGTCGATATCCGGGCTATCAAATGCCGCAGCACCATTGGTCGCTCTCAGCCCTTCCAGTGTTTTCTTTTGTGTACTGTCGATCTTGTCCGCTGTGCCTTCACGATAAGCGCCCAGTCCCACCCGTACTGCAGGCTCCACATCTTGCTTTCCATCTGTGTTCGTATTGCCGGCAAACTGCTTCAATAGCACCTCGCGCGAACCAGTGTTGAACAGTCGGGAGTCGTTGTATTGGCGGGTTGTCGCGCCAAACATGGTTACCTTGTCTCCGTCAGCAATCAAGTCCTTTCCATTGAGTTTGATGGTCTGCCCGGCGTAGTCTTTTTGTACATTCAGCGCCTCGTTGTGCGCCCAATCCTGCAGTGCCAGTTGATTGTCTGCATCAAAGTGTCCTTGCAGACCTGGCTTCTTGGTATCTGCCAGTTGCTGACGGTAGGTGTTGTTTTGGTTTTGTTCCTTCGCATCAATCAACGCCGTAGTTTCGTCTGCCAACACAAGGTACAGACGATCCGCAAGACCTTGCACAGACTTCTCGTCCGTATACCCACTCGTTGTTTTTGCAATCTCGTTGGCTTTGGCTCTGGCGCGTTCACGCAGTATTTTCTTTTCATCAGGATGCAACTGCCGATTATTCTGATCCGCCAGCAACGCCACCGTCCCACCCGTAGCCATCTGCGGCTTCGTGCCCCCGGTTGCAGCCACTGCGCCCGCGCCCACCAACGTAACCGCCGCCTCCTGCAGCGTTTTTCGGTTTGCATAGACTTGTTGCTTCTGCGCGTCCGTAGCGTTCTCGGGCATCGGTATGGCTTGCTCCACCAGTGCCGTAATGTGCGGGCTTAGTGCTTCATTGGTTGCCGCTGCCACTGCCCCAGTCGTCCCATTGGCCCCGCCTGCCGACGCCGTCACATAACCGGCAACGGTGTGCAGCACAATCTTCTGCGGGCTGCCATCGGCCCAGCCATTGCTCTGGGCTATGTCCCCCACCGCGTTAAACGTCACACTGCCCACCATTTGCGTGATCTGCTGGTTTTCTTGATTGGTCTTCTGCTTAGCCTCCAGCTCCGCCCCCTGCTGCAGCGTCAGCGTGTTCTTCAATCCACCATTGGCCGTGGCCGCATCCCGGGTAGTCAGTGTGGCTACATTGGTAGCACTGGTGGCGTCTTTTGCTGCATCACCCGTGCCGGTAATCTTGACCGTGCCAGTGATCACACTTTGCGTAGTACTGCTTTGGCTACCACTGGCGGGCATACCCGCCCCATTGTTCAACGCACCCATCACATTACCCACCACCATGGCACTCACGTTGTTGCCCACGGTGCTGCTGCTGCTTTGGCTATTCGTGGTTTGCTGGTTTTGCAGGTCGGTGCTGGTCAGGCTGGCTGTGGTGAGGGTGTTTTTGTCTGCTGTTGCCGTGCTGGTGATGGCCGCACCCTTCAAGTCGGTGTTGCCTTTGACTGTTATGTTGTAGCCGCCTGATCCTGCTGCTATGCCGCTTTGTCCGGTGGCAGACTGGTAGTTGTGGTCTACGGTGGCGTCACTCTTGGTGACCGTTGCGGTGACCTGGGTTCCGTAGCACAGGGGCGGTATGCACAGGCTCATGTTGAAGCCGGAGCTGTGTTGTTCGCTGTTAAAGGTGGAGGTGTCTTGCTGGGTGGCAATGTTCAGGTCTCCACCTACGTCCATCTTGACGGTGTTGCCGGCCAGCTGGGCTCCGTTTAAGTTGGTGTTGTTACCGCTCTTGATGGTCAGTTTGTTCGTGGCCGTGACCAGGGTGTTGTCGTGGACGGTCTCGGTGCCGTTGGCGTTGTTGTTGCCTTGGGCTGCGCTGAGCTGGAAGCTGATGCCGCTTTGCTGGCCCAGCCCAAAGGTGACGCCTGCGCCCACGCTGTGGCTTTCACTGCTGTTCTTGAGGGTCGTGGTGTTGGCTGCGGCGCTGAGGTTAATGTCTTTGGCGGCGTCCAGGGTGATGTCTTTGGCTTGGAGCTTGGCGGCGGTGGCGTTGATGTTGCCTTCGGTAGCGGTGATGTTGATGGTACCGGCCTGGATGCTGGTGCCGCGGCTGGTGGTGCTGGTGCTGCTGCTGTCTTGTTTGCTGCTGTTGCTGCCTACCGAGAAGCTGATGGCTACGGCTGCACCAGCGTTGGGGTCGGCTTTATCGGCCTGGGCTGCGGTTTGGGCTGCGCCGCTGTCGAGCAGGCCGTTGCGGTACTTGTCTGCGCCTTCTATGGCTTTGGTTTCACCGCCGGTGTTGAACTTGTAGGCGTCATACCCCGCCTTGAGTGCGGCAGCACCTTGCAATCGGTCGTTGCTGGTGGTGGTGGCCAGTTGCAGGTTGTCGGATATGGCTGTCACGGTGCTGCCAGCGGTGCCGGCCAGGGCGTCTTTATTGGCGCTGATGGTGATGCCGCTGGGGGCGTTTTGAAGTTTAGAGATTACTACTGAATTGATAGCTGCTCGCGCACGTTCTACGAGGGCTAGCGGCCTGTTTGATGCACAACTTCGAGTGGAAGCGCGGTTTCTGCGTGTTGTGCGTGTACCGCCTATAGTGCTCTTTCCGCATCCGCGCGCAGTCTCGGCCACCGCTACGAGGCAGGCTCGGGTGGGGTTGAAGACTAGGCGGTGGGATTGGGTGTTCATCTTTCGAATTCGGCAAACCCGACAGTTAAATCATTTCAAGAAGTCCATATTTTTTGCCATATTCAACTATAGGCCCCAAGATGTTTTCGCCAGCTTCAGCAATAGCTTCAGACATTCCGGTGGACCTGCCAGCACGAAGATAAGCATGGTGGGCAACATGACCGACAACCATGGTTATGAATACAAGTGCGTTGAGTGCCTCAGGGTCGCTTCGGCATACCGATTCTTGCATCCACGGGTTAGCTACCTCATCGGCGTCAATGTATTCAGCCAATGCCTCTGGAGTAATTTCCTCAGTGTTTAGCCAATTTCTACATTTAAGTATGGCCTCTCCACAAACATCAAACATTTTTGGATGATTGACTAGGACTGTCCTGTTTGCAACATCTGCTGCGAATAGCAACACGACCACCCTGTTTGTCAGTTGCATGTCGTTAAGTCGTTTTTGAGTATCAGTTGACAATTTTTCCTCCTCGTATCAGGACGGTAGTCCGTCCTGGCATTGCGTTACCGCCCTCTGCTGTAATTCGCACGGTCAAATCAGGGTACCGATTACTGAATTGCTGTACCACACCACTCAAATCAGAAGAGCCTGACAAGCCAGCTGTACATTTATTACAGACGCCGCTCATATTGGAAATCTTTATATCAACGGTCTTACCTGCCAAGGCAGATAGAGGCAGCCCGCTTGAGTCGATGCGCTGAGATACACCATTGAACAGATCTTCCTCAGCATGCCTAGTAAACAATGGATTTTGGTATGGGGATTTGATCGGCCGATCAACACCATACACTTCGTCCAAACTCGGTAAGCCAGCCTTGGCACGCATGGCAGGAGAAAGACCGTCTACCACAGCGCCGTCCATACCGGGAATATCGGTTCGTGCCACAGCTATTGTGTTGCCTTCTGGGACCGAATACTTTAGCCGAAGCGCTGAGAGGTCCTCACTGGTGGCCAAGGTAAATGTGCCATTCTTTGCACCTGTCGTCACCGGCACAAACTCCGACGTAGTAGTAGGCAGCTTGTTGTCTACCTTGGGCGTCGACCCCATCTTTCCACTAGCAGGCGTGCCATCGCCAATCACAGACAAGCCCGCAGTAGCCAGTGTCGATGTACCTATGCTCGTGACCAGACTTCCATCGCCGGGCTTGGCAATGCCGTTAACACCCAGAGTTGTCTGGGTTCTGCCTAACCCCGCACTGTTAATAGTGTTGGCTTCCTGCGGCGTTTGCGCCTGGTTGTGGAGTGTGGTTCCAGTCTTTGCAATGTCTGCAATTTGTTGCGGACTGAGATTGTTGAGGTTGGCGTCATTGTTGACATCGCTATTGGCTACAAACACACCGCGCACGTTGGGCGCGATTCCTTTGAGGTTGGTACTGTTGAGCTGGTTGTACAGCGGCGCAGTTTGTGGCAAGGCCGTTGCATTGATGGTGTGGTTGGTGTAGGCCGTGGTGCCCCTGGCATCAAACAGCGTGCCTCCACCAACATTGACCGGGCCATTGGTTGTGGCGATCTGCTGCAAGAAGTTGGATGCCTGCGGGTTGTCATCAATTCGCTTGGCCCAAGAGCTGTCAACTTGCCTTAATGATTGCTGGGTCAACTCGATCTCTGCGCGTTCCGTACTGATACCGCGTTGCGCCGCATACCGCGCCGCATTGTCCTTGATCAGCTTGGCCTCTACCGGATGCAACTGCCGATTATTCTGATCCGCCAACAGGGCCACACTTCCACCCGTCGCCATCTGCGGCTTGGTGCCCCCGGTGATTGCCACCGCCCCCGCGCCCACCAACGTGGCCCCTGCTTCCTTCAAAGTCTTGCGCCTGTCGTTGACCTGTTGCCTCTGTTCATCCGTTGCGTTGTCCGGCATCGGTATGGCCTTGTCTACCAAGGCCGATATCTGCGGGCTTAGTGTTTCATTGGCTGCCGCAGCCACTGCCCCAGTCGCCCCATTGGCTCCACCAGCCGAAGCTGTCACGTAGCCTGCAATGGTGTGCAGCACAATCTTCTCCACCGAGCCTTCACCCCAGCTGGTAATGGTCTTGGGTGGTTCTCCGGCTGCGGCGGCACGGGCGTTCTCTGCGGTTTGCAGGCTCTTTTGTTGGGTGGCTGCTATATCCCCCACCACGTTAAACGTCACACTGCCCACCAGTTGAATGATCTGCTGGTTTTCTTGATTGGTCTTTTGCTTGGCCTCCAGCTCCGCCCCTTGCTGCAGCGTCAGCGTGTTCTTCAAGCCACCATTGGCCGTAGCCGCATCCCGGGTCGTTAGCGTGGCTACATTGGTAGCACTGGTTGCATCCTTGGTCGCGTCCCCCGTGCCGGTAATCTTGACCGTGCCAGTGATCACACTTTGGGTCGTACTGCTTTGGCTACCACTGGCTGGCATACCCGCCCCATTGTTCAGCGCTCCCATCACATTACCCACCACCATGGCGCTCACGTTGTTGCCCACGGTGATGCTGCTGCTCTGGCTATTGGTGGTCTGCTGGTTTTGCAGGTCGGTGCTGGTCAGGCTGGCTGTGGTGAGCGTGTTCTTGTCTGCAGTGGCCGTGCTGGTGATAGCTGCACCGGTTAGGGCTGTGTTGCCCTTCACGTTGATGGTGTAGCCGCCAGAGCCCGCTGTTACGCCGCTTTGGCCCACGGCGCTTTGGTAGTTGTGGTCTACCGTGGCGTCACTCTTGGTGACCGTTGCGGTGACCATGGTGCCGTAGCACAGGGGCGGTATGCACAGGCTCATGTTGAAGCCCGAGCTGTGTTGTTCGCTGTTAAAGGTGGTGGTGTCTTGCTGGGTGGCAATGTTCAGGTCTCCACCTACGTCCATCTTGACGGTGTTGCCGGCCAGCTGGGCTCCGTTTAAGTTGGTGTTGTTACCGCTCTTGATGGTCAGTTTGTTCGTGGCCGTGACCAGGGTGTTGTCGTGGACGGTCTCGGTGCCGTTGGCGTTGTTGTTGCCTTGGGCTGCGCTTAGTTGGAAGCTGATGCCGCTTTGTTGGCCCATGCCTATGGTTACACCGGCACCCACGCTGTGGCTCTCACTGCTGTTCTTCAGGGTGGTGGTGTTGGCTGCGGCGCTGAGGTTGATGTCTTTGGCGGCATCCAGGGTGATGTCTTTGGCTTGGAGCTTGGCGGCTGTGGCGTTGATGTTTCCTTCGGTGGCCGTGATGTTGATGGCTCCGCCCTGGATGGTGGTGCCGCGGCTGGTGGTGCTGGTGGTGCTGCTGTCTTGTTTGCTGCTGTTGCTGCCTACCGAGACGCTGATGGCTACTGCTGCACCAGCGTTGGGGTCGGCTTTATCGGCCTGGGCTGCGGTTTGGGCTGCGCCGCTGTCGAGCAGGCCGTTGCGGTACTTGTCTGCGCCTTCTATGGCTTTGGTTTCACCGCCGGTGTTGAACTTGTAGGCGTCATACCCCGCCTTGAGTGCGGCAGCACCTTGCAATCGGTCGTTGCTGGTGGTGGTGGCCAGTTGTACGTTGTCGGATATGGCGGTCACGGTGCTGCCAGCGGTGCCGGCCAGGGCTACGCCTACGGTGAGGCTCTTTTGTTCGTAGTGGTTGCTGCTCTTGCTGGCGGTGGTGACGGCTTGCAGGTCTACTTCTTTGGCGGTGATGTTGACGTCGTCTTTGGCTTGTATCTGCGCGCCTTGGGAGGTGAACTTGCCACCGCTGGTGATGGTCAGGGTGCCGGTGTTGGCAGACAGCAGGCTGGTGGTGGCGCTGGTAGTGCTGGTTTGGCTGTTGGCTGCACTGCTGGTGTCGCTCAGGGCGGTGTAGCGGGCTATGCTTGGCACCACACCGATGCGGGTGGAGCTGCTGCTGGAGGTGGTGTTGCGGGTGTCGGTGTTGGTGTCGGCCAGGATGTTGACGTTGCCGCCTGCCTTGATGCTGAGGTCTTTGTCGGCCACCACGTTGCTGGCGGTGATGGTGGTGTCCGTGCCGCTGGAGATTTTGACCGTACCGCCGGTGAGGGTGCTGGCGCTACTTGTGGTGCTGGTTTGGTTGGCAGTGCTGGCGCTGCTGTCAGTGCCAAAGCTGACGCCAGTGAAGGCGTTGCCGGCAAAGCCGGTTTCGGTCTTGCTCTCGGTGTGCTTGGTGGTAAACGTGTTGGTGGCAGCGGTGATGGCCACACTCTTGGCGGCGGTGATCTCTAGCTGGTCGCGGGCGGCTATGTCGGCGCCCTGGATGGTGACGTCTTTGGCGTTGATGGCTACTTGGTTGCCAAAGATTTTGCTACCAAGGGCTTGGGTGGACAGGGTGGTGGTGTTGGAGGCTGCGCTGCCTACGGTGGCCAGGCCCAGGAAGCTGGTGGTGCTGGTGCTGTCTTCGCTGGTGCTGGTGCTCTTGGTGGCGGTGTAGGTTTTAGCTGCGTTGCCAGCGGTTTGGATGACGATGCCGGTGCCTTCTTCAGCCTTGCCGTCTGCATTGACTTCAGACTTGCCCCCCTGGATGTTGGCGGCGTAGTTGGTCAGGGTGTCACCGGCCTTGAGGGTGATGTTGTTGGCCTGGATGCTGGTGACCGTGGGGGTGACGGTTTGGGTCTGGTAGTTGGTGGTGGTGCTGGTGGTGGTCCAGAAGCTGGCACCGCCGCCGTTGTGGGTTTGGTTGGTTTGGGTGGCATCGGCGTTGGCACCCAGTGTGAGGTTGCCACCGGTTTGGACGTAAACGTCGCCTTTGTTTTTACCTTTGTCATCGCCCTTGCCGGTATTGAGGGCTATGGCGGTGAGGGTGGCGTCTTTGTTGGCGCTGATGGTGATGCCGCTGGGGTTGGGGGTGTCGGTTCCTGTAGCGGTGCCTTTGACGCCGGTGGCGGTGATGGTGCCCTGTACGGTGGTCAGGGTTTGGGTTGTCATGGGCGTCCACTCCGCATTGGTGGTGTCGCGGTTGTCCGCGGTGGCCATGCTGGTGGTCTTGCCGGCTACTTGCAGGCTCTCCAGGTTGACGCTGCCGCCGCCCTTGGTGGCGGGAATTAGTTTGCCATTTGCGTCTACGGCTGTGCCGTCTTGGGCTTTGGTGGTAAATATTTTGACCTGCGCGCCAGAGAGCTGGGCGCTTTGGCCCAGGATGTTGCCGCCAGTGGATTGGATGGTCAGGGTGCCCGCGCCTGCGTCCAGGCTGCTGGTGCGCAGGGTGCCTTGGGTGCTGGTGCTGCTGGCGCTGGTGGTGACCAGTTGTTGGGTAGGTGTGCCGTCCCAGAAGGTGTTGACGTCTTGCAAGCTGCCACTGGCTACCGTTGTCGTTTTATTGTCCACACCGCGCTGGGCCAGTATCTTGACGTCTTGCGCGGCGCTCACGCGGATGCCGTTGCTGGCTTTGAGGTCAGTGGCGGATAGGGTGACATTGCCTTTACCGCTTTCGATGTCGATCTGTTTGGCGTTGACGGTGCTGTCGCCCCAGACGGTGGTAGTGCCCGTGGTTGTGGTGCTGTTGCTGGCAATGGTTTCGGTGTAGGCGGCTTTGCCTTCCGAATCAAAGGTGGCTGGCACTGCGGCGTGCTCTATGGTCACGACCGTGCCGGTGGTCGTGGTGGTGGCTTTGTCCTGCTGTGTGGCGGCCATGGTGACGCCCTCGGCGCCGTAGAGGTGGGCGACACCGCTCTTGGCGGTGACGGTGCTGTCGGTCAGGGTGAGCTTGCCGTCAGCGTTTAGCACCACGTCTTGGGTTGTGCTGGTAAAGCGGCCACCTACGGCGGTTATATCGCCCGTAGCAGCAAGGTCGGCGGTTTTGGCAGCGGCGATGGTGCCACGGTTGTTGATGATGTTGCCGGTGATTTGGGCTTTGAGTGTGCCGCCAGAGGTGATGGTGCCCCCGGTGTTGATCAGGCCCAGG
>CAYXWW010000063.1:0-2660 GCA_964468905.1 uncultured Rhodoferax sp.
GACGATGCCAACCGCATCAAGCTGCAAGCCATTGCCAACCAGGAGCCGCTGGTGCTGATCGAGTACTGGGCTGTGGACCCGGACTATGACGGTAAGGTGTTTCGCTCGGTCTGGCAGGACTACCGGGGCAATACCGCCAATGACGGCGATGCGCTGCGGGTGGTGACGCAGGCGTTGGTTACTACACCAGCAAAGAATAGCCCGCGCAAGGTGTGTGTGCGGGTGGTGGATGTGTTTGGGTTTGAGGCCGAGGTGGTGGTATCCGTTGGAGTGGAGTCATGACGGCCTATCGAGACATTTATTGCGACTTACCTTCGCGTGTGCACGAAGTTTGGCAACGAACCCAGGCAGTCGATGCAAACGATGTCGAGGATCGTTCGGTGACAGCCATGCTGATGGCGGCGGCAGCCGGATTGGCAATGCCCTTTGAAAATCTGAAAGATGTGGGAATCGGTAACGCGGACAAATGGAAAGACCATCCCGCATTTCAGGCGACCGATCGAGCGGAATACCAGAAAACTCTCAAGGCTTGCGATCAATTTTTGCAGCAATCAATTCAAGCCTGCAGAGGGTTGCAGAACTCTCTTTTACTGCAATGCAAAGAACTAAAGGACATTCGTGCTGCCTCCGAATCTGGGGAGGGCGACTCGTCATTCAATCTTGCGAAACACAAGGTGAGATTCGCAGTAAAAATTCTGCGGAACGCACTGGCGCACAACAACATTTTCGGAATCAGAGATGGCCAAGGGCAGATTGAAAAACTGACCTTCTTTTCTCAAAGCAATTGGTGCTCCAACTGCAATCGAACGGATGGATGGGACGTCTTGGTCATACCTGTCACTTCGTTCGAAACATTCCTGTTGAAGTGGTTCGAATTGCTAAAAGACCCAGAGACTTTCATTGGTGCGGCAGGAAATTTACCTCCGTAAAGTCCAGCCACCGCAATGCCAAACAATGAACCGAAGGCCGACGACTGTGAAGGCGAGTCAGATCGCCGCGCTGACTTTCAAGTTCTGTGCCATGTCTACTCCTCAATTCATGCAAGCGTTCTGGCGACAGTGGCAATTTCGCAGATTGGTAACTGACATGACTTCCTCAAGCCACTGCCAGCGCCCGTACGGCCTTGAGGCTGTCTTTCATCTCCGCCTGTGCCACTTTCAAGTCATACGTGCTTTGCAGATTCAACCAATACTGCGGAGTCTGGCCGAAGGCGCGGCCCAGACGCAGCGCCAGTTCGGCGGTCACCGGGCGGTCGCCTTTGAGCAAGTGCGACACCCGCATGGCCGACACACCAATCGCTTCGGCCAATGCGGCTTGGGTCAACGCCATGTCATCCAGGATTTCGCGCAGGTATTCGCCAGGGTGAATGGGGGGCAAGCCATTGGTGGGGGTTTTTGCAGTCATTTCAATCACTCCTTAGTGGTAGTCCACGATTTCAACGTCAAAGGCATTACCGCGCTCGAACCGAAAACACAGGCGCCAACGGTCGTTGATGCGAATGCTCCATTTGCCAGCCAGGTCACCGCCCAACGCCTCCAGCCGATTGGAAGGCGGCACACGCAAGTCGTCCACCTCCACAGCAGCGTCCAGTTGCGTCAAGCGCATCACGGCACGTTTCAGGATGTCCGGCGGCAGGCGGCGCGATTTGCCCGTGGCAAACAAACGCTCAGTTTCTGCGCTGGCAAAGCTTTTAATCATTCAACAAATTATAAACAATTTGTTTAGCAAACGGTAAGCACAAGAAAGAGCCCATGCCTGAAAAAGACGATCAACTCGCCCTCTCCACCGGCCTCACCGCCAAAACCAACCAACTCTGCCTGGGCCTCGAATCCGGCGCTGCCGACATTCTGGAGCTGGTTACCCCCACCACGGCGGAACTGCTGCTGTGGTGGTTTGGCGAAGATATGGTGTTGGCCCGTAGTGGGTTGAATTTTCACGCCGGGCAAAAACAAGCCATCCTGAACGCCATCGTGGCGCATGAAGTCTTGGGTAAAGACCAGGAAAATTGGACGCTGCTCGACCTCTACAAAAGCTGCGCACCCGACGCGCTGTTAACCGGAACACGCATGAACGAGGTGGCCCAGGCCAAACACGCGCATCCCAAATACTGCTTCAAGATGGCCACCGGCACCGGCAAGACGTGGGTGATGCAGGCGCTGATGATCTGGCAGTTGCTCAACAAAACGGCGGCGCTGGCTGAAGGCATGGACGACGCTCGCTTTACCCGGCAGTTCATGGTGGTGGCGCCGGGGCTGATTGTGTATGAGCGGCTGCTGGATGCGTTTTGCGGCAAGCTGATGGCTGGCACCCATTCCCGGGAGTTCTGCACCTCCGACGTGTCCAAGTTTGCCGAGCTGTTCATCCCCGATGCCTACCGCGAAGCGGTGTTTGCCTTTGTGCGTGGCAATGTATGCAGCAAGAACGAGATTGGCCTCAAAGCTACCGGCAACGGCATGATCGCCATTACCAACTGGCACCTGTTGAACGAGGGTGATGTGACGGAGGACGTGGAAGAGATAGAAGCCCTGGGCGCACCCATGGAACTCCAGCAGGTGATCAACGCCGTGCTACCGCTCACGCCCGGGCGGGCTACCGGCAACAGCCTGCCAGTCATCAATGTAATGATCTTCAAAGCCATAGTTTTCTTGCTCATTCATCTT
>CAYXWW010000063.1:2670-17500 GCA_964468905.1 uncultured Rhodoferax sp.
GGACCGCCGCTATGCGCGGGGCAACGTGCTGGAGTTTCTGGCCGGGTTGCCCGAGCTGATGGTGTTCAACGACGAGGCGCACCACATCCACGAGTTCAAACGCGAAGGGGAAACCACCGAGGTGGAGTGGCAAAAGAGCCTGTCCAAAATTGCTGCCACCAAAGGACGGCGCTTTGTGCAGGTGGACTTTTCAGCCACGCCCTACAACGATGTGGGCGCGGGGAAGAACAAGCGCAAGGTGTACTTCGCGCACATCGTTACCGACTTTGATTTGAAGAGCGCTATGCGGGCGGGGCTGGTCAAGTCATTGGTGCTGGACCGGCGCAAGGAGATTGGCGCGCTGCCGTTGGAGTTCAAAGCCGAGCGGGATGAGTCGGGTGAGCCCACCCTGAGTGAAGGCCAGCGCGTGATGTTACGTGCGGGCTTGAAGAAGCTGCGCAAGCTGGAGGTGGACTTTGCACGGATTGACCCGACACGCCACCCCAAGATGCTGGTGGTGTGTGAGGACACCACGGTATCGCCACTGGTAGCGGCCTTTTTGCAAGACCAGGAAGGGCTGCGCGATGACGAGGTGATGACCATAGACTCCGGCAAGAAAGCAGAGCTGGGCGAGAAAGACTGGGCACCGGTGCGCGAGCGCCTGTTCAGCGTAGACCACCATGCAACGCCGCGCGTGATCGTCAGCGTGCTGATGCTGCGCGAGGGCTTTGATGTGAACAACATCTGCGTCATCGTGCCGCTGCGCAGCAGCCAGGCGCAGATTCTGCTGGAGCAAACCATTGGGCGCGGCCTGCGCCTGATGTGGCGGGATGACGAATACACCGACCTGAAGCGCGAGAACCGCGAACGCATCACCGCAGGGCAAGAGCCCGGCAGCTTGCTGGATGTGTTGTCCATCGTGGAGCACCCTGCTTTTCAGTCGTTTTATGACGACCTCATCAAAGAAGGGTTGGCGGGCACCACGGGCGACGGCATGGATGACACATCCAGCACCGGCGACGTGATGAGCGCCACGCTGCGTGAGGGGTTTGCGGAATATGACTTCGGCATTCCGTTCATCTTGCAAGAGGCCGACGAGGTGCGCGACCACCATGCACTGGACTTGACCGCCATGCCCGGCTTCAGCGCCATGACAGTGGAGCAACTGATGGGCCTATTGGGTAAGGGTGACACATTCATATCGCAAGACCTGCAAACCGCTACGTTGTTTGGTGACTACCGTGTGGACGGTGCGGTGATGAACGTGGGCGGCTACAACGAATACCTGTCACGCCTGACCAGGCGCATCAGCCAGGCGCTGAGTGAACCGGTGCCCAAGGGCAACAAGATCGCCACCCACCTTGCCAAGCCCTATTTGCAAGTGAACACCGCCGAGCTGACCGGCTGGCTGGATGACTACATCTGGACGCAGTTGTT
Organism: uncultured Rhodoferax sp.; assembly: GCA_964468905.1. Lineage (GTDB taxonomy): Bacteria > Pseudomonadota > Gammaproteobacteria > Burkholderiales > Burkholderiaceae_C > Allorhodoferax. The sequence continues at coordinate 4,087 of CAYXWW010000063.1, forward strand.
TGGCACGGCCTTCAACCCCATGGATGGTGAAAGCTGGCGTGTGCTGTTGTTGCAACCGGTGGTGGACCACATCACCAAGGTATTTGCGGTGGCGTTATTAGAGTCCGAACAAAAGCATGTGACCGGGCAGACCGAGGTACACCTGCGGCACTTGAGCGAAGTGCCCACGCTGATGGTGCGCGAAAGTCATTCTGTAGAGGTCAGCAAATGCATCTACACCCGACTGGGCTGGCCCGCACGCAATGGCGGGCTGGAGCGGACACTGATTCACTGGGCGCAAGCCGACACGCAAGTGGAAGCGTTTTGCAAGATCAGTGAGAACCGCCACACCTTTGCACGGCTGCGCTATGTGAAGGAAGACGGTTTGCCCGCCTTCTACTCACCCGACTTTTTGGTGCGTACTTCGGATGCGGTGTACCTGGTGGAAACCAAGGCGCAGCAGCAAACCCTGCACCCCAACGTGCAGCGCAAGCGCAAGGCCGCGTTGGCCTGGTGCGAACGCATCAATGATTTGAGCTTGATTGAACGCGGCAGTGCGCCGTGGCACTACGTGCTGCTGGCAGAAGACGTGGTAGTGGAGTGGCAGACCAAAGGGGCGCGCCTGGCTGAGCTGCTGGACTACGCCCGGCTGCGGCCACTGGCCAGTGCTACTCTGCAGCAGAAATTGATATAAATAGGCCTCTAGCCCTCATAGAATGTGCGTGAGCAGCTACTGATTTTATAGCACCCATCATTCACTCTGCCCGCAAGGCGTCCACCGGGTCCAGCCGCGCAGCACTACGTGCAGGCAAGACACCCGCCAAAAGCCCAATGGAGATAGCAATGCCCTCGGCCAACAACACAAAAGACAGTGGCGTATGCACGGGCAACGCGGGTACGAGCAGGTGAATGAGTTGAGACAGTCCAAACCCAAGCCCCAAGCCCATCAAGCCGCCAATGGCTGACAGGGCCACCGCTTCGCCCAGAAACAACGCCAGGATAGTGCGCCGGGGTGCGCCCAACGCCACCATCAGACCAATCTCGCCCGTGCGCTCGCTCACAGCAATGGTCATGATGGTGACGATACCCACGCCGCCCACCAACAACGAGATGCTACCCAAGGCCCCCACGGCCATGGTCAACACATCGAGAATATTGGACAAGGTGCGCAGCATGTCCTCCTGGGTGGTCATCGTAAAGTCTTCGCGCCCATGGCGCGCCAGCAAACTGCTCCGCACAGCGGCCACAATGCGCGCCGCAGGTATACCTTCCTCATAAGACAGGTCAATCTTCATCAGACCATCCCGGTTGTACAGCTCCAGCGCACGCGCAGTAGGGATATAGGCCGCGTCATCCAGATCCACTCCTAGAAACTGACCCTTCGGCTCCAGAACCCCAATCACTCGAAACTGCAAATTACCCACCCGCACCCGCGCACCCAAGGGGTTGGCACTGCCAAACAATTCCGTCTTGAGCTTGGAGCCCAACACGACAAAAGCGCGGGCGTTCTCCATCGATTCGTTGGGTAGAAACTGGCCGGTCCTGACCTGGATGCTGTAGACCTTGGGCATGTCGGCACCGACACCATTAACAGTGGTGCGCCGAATGCGCCCGTTGGCCCCTACTTCGGTATTGCCCCACACCGATGCGCTCATGCCGGTCACGTGGGGCAAGTTACGCAAGGCCTGGGCATCGTCCAGTGACAGCGGGCGCACCGACGATGGAATGCCCGTAGGCGCAGGGCCAGACGTCTTGACTTTACCGGGCGAAATGCTGGCAATGTTGGTGCCAAACTGGGTGAACTCTGACAACACAAAGCGATGGATACCCTCGCCAATCGACGTCAATACGATGACCGATGCAATGCCCACGGCAATGCCCAACAGCGTCAAAAAACTGCGCAAGCGCTGCGCGGTGACAGCACGCAAGGCAAGACGAGCAGCATCTAGAAAAAGCATGGGTGCTACCGCTTGGACAAAGCCAGCACCGGGTCTAATTGCGCAGCGCGGCGTGCCGGCAATACGCCAAACAAAATGCCCGTAACCAAGGCCGTTCCAAGCCCCGCAACCACGGCCCAGTCTGGCGGATAGGCTGGAAAAGTGGGAATCAACTGCCGAATCAGGGCTGCCACCAATTGCCCCAGCACATACCCCAGCAATGCACCTGCCAGAGACAGCATGCTGGCCTCGGTCAAAAACACCAGCCGAATGCCCGCGCCGGTGGCGCCCAGCGCTTTGAGTAAACCAATCTCGGCAGTGCGTTGGCTCACCGAAACCAGCATGACATTCATCACCAAGATACCTGCCACCGCTAGGCTGATAGCGGCGATGCCTGCCACACCCAGAGTCAGCGCTCCCAACAAACGGTCAAAGGTGGAAAGTACGGCATCTTGCGTGATGACAGTAACATCTTGTTCGCCGTCGTGGCGCACCTTGATGATGTCGGCCACCTGCACTTTGGCCAGCGCAATCGCTTCGCGACTGGTGGCCTCGATCAAGACCCGAAACAATGTATTGCTGTTGAACATGGCCTGCGCCAGAGACACCGGCACGATGACTAGTTCATCGGTATTCATGCCCAAGCCCTGACCAGTGCTGGCCAGCACACCCACAATGCGAAAGCGTCTGTCCCCAATGCGCACCAGTTGCCCCAGCGCGGGCGTGCTGCCAAAAATCTCGTTGCGCACCTTGGCACCAATCACAGCTTCACTGGCCGAGCGACGCCAGTCGCCGGCAGCCAGAAAACGCCCCTGGGCCAACGCAAGGTGGCGCACATCCGCATATTGCGACACAGTGCCTGCAACCATAACCTCGCGCAGCTTGCCACCGTAGCTGATCTCAGATGTACCCACCGCCAAGGGTGCCACTTTGCTGACGGCACTGGCGCGCTGCAGGGCTTGCGCGTCGTCAATGGTCAGGTCGCGCGTGGTGTTGGTAATGGCATTGCCGGGACTGAAACCACCGGTCTGCGATCGCCCGGGCAGCACGATCACCAGGTTGCTGCCCAGCGAAGAAAACTCGTTCATCACATAGCGCCGTGCGCCATCGCCCAAGGCCGTCAGCACAACCACGGCCGCCACACCAATCGCCATTGCCAACACCAACAAGGCAGCCCGCAAGGGGTTGCCAACCGCGGCGTCGCGCGCAAAGCGAATCAGGTCTGCGGCACGCATGGGCTTGTCTCGGTTACTGGCGCTGGTTGCTGGCGCCGGTCGTGTTTGACCGCGCCATCCTCCATGAGCAACTGGCGGTGCGCACGGGCACCGAGCGCACTGTCATGGGTAACGATGATCAGGGTGACACCGGTTGCGTTCAGGCCCTCCAGCAGGCGAATCACCTCTTCACCCGTGGCACGGTCCAGATTACCCGTAGGCTCGTCAGCCAGGATCATGGCAGGTTGCATGATGGTGGCACGGGCAATGGCAACACGCTGGCGCTGCCCGCCCGATAGCTCGTCCGGGCGATGGTCCGCTCGGTGCTCCAGGCCGTAGTCCTTGAGTGCCTGTTGAACCCGCTTTGCGCGCTGTGCCGGTGCCAGCCCCGCCAACACCATGGGCAATGCAATATTCTCGGCCGCGGTGAGCCGTGGCACCAGATGAAAGCTTTGGAACACGAAGCCAATACGTTCGCTGCGCACGCGCGCTTGTTCGTCGGGGGAAAGTGTGGTGACGTCACGCCCCTCCAGGCGATAGACGCCGGTGTTGGGACGGTCCAGCAAGCCCAACAGATTGAGCAGCGTAGATTTGCCGGAGCCAGACGGCCCCATCACCGCCACATACTCACCGGCACCAATTGACAAATTCAGGTCACGCAGTGCGTGGACGTCCGAGTCGCCCAGGTGAAATACCCGTTCGATCCCGGCCAGCTCAATTTGCGCAGCCATTACTTTTTAACTTTGTCGTCAACGACAAATGCGGCACCGGGCTTCACACCCTCGCGCTCCAGCGATACGACCACTTTGTCGCCAGTAGCCAGCCCTTCCAGAACTTCGGTGAACTCCCAATTGGCCAGCCCGGTTTTGACTTTGCGCTCTTGCAACACGCCGTCTGCCCCAGCCAGCAGCACGCGATTGCCTTCCTGCAAGGCAGACGTGGGCACACGTACGACCTTGTCACGCAAGGCCAGTACCACTTCCACATCGGCGCTGTAGCCCACCAACAAGTGCGGTGGTGACTTGTCAACATCCAGTGTGGCCTCAATGTCCACGGTGCGGGCCTGCTTCTCGACGGCTGAAACGTAGGGCGCAACGCGCTTGACCTTGCCCGCAAAGGATTGCTTGGGCAAGGCATCAAAACTGATCCGTACGGCCTGCCCCGCTGTGATCTTGGGGGCGTCGACCTCATCCATTGGCGCACGCACATACAGGCAGGTATCGTCGATCAAATCAATGGCAGGCGGCGTGGGTACACCGGGTGGTGAAGGCGTGGAGTATTCCCCCACCTCGCCCACAATCTTGGCCACGGTGCCGGCAAACGGTGCATACAGTACGGTGCGGCTTTGCTCCACCCGCGTGGCGTTCACACGCGCCTGCGTTTGTGCAACATCTGCCTTGGCAGCATCGCACCCAGCGCGGCGGGCTTGGGCATCGGCGCGGGCTTGTTCGTCCCGCGAGCCGGACACAAAACCTTGTTTGAACAAGGAACTTTGCCGCTCGGCCTCACGCTCAGCGTTCGCCGCCACGGTACAGGATTCCGCAGCCCGTTTGCGCGCAGTCTCTACCTGGGTAAGGGCCAGGGCACTTTGCGCTTGTTGGTCGTCGTTCCACAACTTCATCAACAGTTGGCCCTTTTTGACCTTGTCACCTTCGCGAACGGCCAGCACCTCAATGCGCCCGCCCATGGTGGCCGACAACTTGGTCCGCATGCAGGCTTCGACCGTGCCGGCGCGTGTATTTGCGATGGTGGACTCCACGCGGCCCTGGTCGATCTCGGTCAGCACCACGGCGACAGGTTTGGGCCGCTTGGCCCACCACACTGCGCCAGCCAACAAACACATCACGAGCACAGCCAGCAAGAGGCGGCGAATCAAGGAAGGGGACATGGGGATGGGTTCCGACATGGAGAAAAACCTATTCTAGGCCGCTGGAGAAACCACAGACTTGATCCTGGTCAACTGTGAAAGAGCGGTTGTGTGTGCATAGGTTTCAGGCGTTTTGTGTTGGCGGGGCCGGTGGGCCGGGCATCCCTTCTCTGGCCCACGCTCGCGGGCTGCTGTTTTGGGTTTGCCACTGTTACTGCGTCAATGGGGTGATTGAGACGCCAGTTCTGTGGCGACCGCGAATGGGGCCGACGAAGGGACACCCGACCCACCGACCTTGCGAAGCGATGTTTAAATCGCTACAAAATACATAGCTGCTTAAGCACGTTCCACGAGGGCTAGATTGCTATTTGGCTTGTGCCTTCTCCGCCATAGCCATTCCAGGCCATTGCCCCCCTACACCTCCACTGAAGGCGGGCAGCGTGGCGGACGGGCGCAGGCCGCACTTGCGGTTGCCGCAGAACAGGCGCGCCAACCACGCCGTTGACGCTGTAACAATGGCAACCCCACAATAGCCGCCCGCGACGCGAGCCGGAGAACGCCCGCCACGTCGCCCGCCGCGCGCAGTCCCTTCGTGCGCTGTAGTTCTTAGTGATACGCGCCAGACGATCACCACGCCACTGTCCGCAGAAATACGGACAATCCAGGTACAACTGAGCAACCCCTTCACAACAACCAATACAGACTCGCCGCATGACCACACCCGCACTGGACGCACTGACCGGCACCTTCAAGCGCCTGTTCCACTACAACCACCTGGCCGCCATTGCAGGCTGGGACCAGGCCGCAATGATGCCGACCAACGGCAATGAAGCACGCGCTGCTGCAATGGCTGAACTGCAGGTACTGATGCACCAAACGCTGACCGACCCTAAATTGCCCGCGCTGTTGGAAACCGCACAGCAAGAGCCCTTAACCGCAGCAGACACGGCAAGCCTTGCCGAAATGCACCGCGAATGGCGTGCGGTCAATCGCCTGCCCCAGCACTTGGTAGAAGCCCAAAGCCTGGCCAGTGCGCGCTGTGAACACGCCTGGCGCACCCAGCGCAAGGCCAATGACTGGAAGGGATTTTTAGAGAATTTTCGGGAGGTTGTGTCATTGGCTCGCCAGGAAGCGACGTTGCTGGCCGACGCTACCGGTTCCACACGCTACGAAGCGCTGATGGACAAGTTTGAACTCGGCATGTCCGAGCGCACGATCTCCGCATTGTTTGACGAGACCAAGATTTGGTTACCCGACCTCATCACAAGGGTCATTGACAAACAACAGCACGAACCAGTGGTCGCTGCAGTTGGCCCTTTTGCTGTGGACAAGCAGCGCGCCTTGGGGGTCGAAGTGATGGGCTTGCTAGGCTTTGATTTTGCGGGTGGGCGGCTTGACATTTCTACCCACCCTTTTTGCGGCGGCGTGCCGCAAGACGTACGCATCACGACTCGCTATAGCGAAGCCAGCTTTGCGCCAAGCCTGATGGGCATCATTCATGAGACGGGCCATGCGCGTTACGAACAATCTTTGCCTCGCGCAACGCTACACCTGCCTGTGGGGCGGGCGCGGTCTATGGGCATCCACGAGAGCCAAAGCCTGTCGTTCGAAATGCAACTGGCCCGCAACCCCGCTTTTGTCCAGCTCATCAGCCCCTTAGTCATCAAGCACTTGGGCGACCAAGCTGCCTTTGCAGCGCCCAACTTGGCACGCATGGTCACCCGTGTGCACTGCGGAACGATCCGCGTAGATGCTGACGAGCTAACCTATCCAGCGCACGTAATATTGCGCTTTGAGATCGAACGGGCGCTGATCGAAGGTGACATCGAAGCAGACGACATTCCGCAGCTGTGGGCCAGCAAGATGAAAGACTACCTGGGAGTGGATGTGGCTGGCGATTCAGCCAACGGATGCCTCCAGGACATCCATTGGCCAGCCGGCATGTTTGGCTACTTTCCCAGCTATACGTTGGGTGCCATGTATGCCGCACAGTTCTTTGCCAGCATCCGCACACTCCACCCAGACCTGGATACGCACATTGCCCACGGAAACCTGTCGCCCGTTATGCAATGGCTCGACACCCATATCTGGAGCCAGGCATGCCGTTGGTCTACCCACGAACTCGTTACCCGGGCGACCGGGGAACCACTCAACGCCGCGCACTTTCGCAAGCACCTGGAATCGCGCTACTTGGGCGCATGATGTGCCGGTGAGCCAACTGCACTACTTCAAACTAGAGCAGTCCGCACCACCGGTGAGTCGCACCTTCAGCGGCGCGGCCACGCCTTCCTGGTACTTGTTCCACACGGCCTCGGACACATTGCACGTCCAGGTCTTGCCGCCACTGGACAAGGTCAGCACATAGCTCTCACGCCGTGCACCCTCGCGCTCTGCTCCGAGCGATCCTAGACCACCGCCCAGGTAGTTGGCATTGAGGTTGTTCACAACGGGCCAAACCGGCATGAGGGCATTTTGGGTATCGGCTTTCACGGAACGCACGCTGCGCCAGCGGTTCACCTGGTAGCGGCAGCGGTCATCATAGACCGGTTCATCGCGGTAGCGCGTGGTGCACTCTTTGCGTTTGACAAAGGTGCCATCGCCCTTGTCGATGCGCTGGTCGTGACAGGTCTGACCATCTGGGATTTGGCGCGACGACCGTTGCTCGCGGCTGCGTGAAACGCCATAGGCATCCCCCGGCACACTCTCGCACCAGGCCGACTCTGACACGCGCGCCAGCTGTTCAATTTGCACCTCACGCGCCCAGCTGCGCTGCGCCACGGTGGCCGTGGTTTCCTTGGAACTTGTGAACAGGAAAAACAGTCCGATGGCAAGCATGGCCATGATCCCGAGCGCCCATCGCAACCAGCCACGATTGCGTGCTGGCGCCGTGGGTTGGGCGACCGTTTCAATAGGTGCGCTTGCCGCGTCTTCCACAATTGCAACGGGCTTGCTGCCATCCTGCCCCGCACCGCAATTGGTACAGTGGGCCGCTGCGGCTGAATTGGGCGAACTGCAATAGCTGCAGTGCCAGTCGATGCCCACAAACTTGTGGCTCTTGGCTTCTATTTCTTCGCCAGGCTCGGGAAAGTAACGTTTGGCTGGGTCTTGCGCTGCTCCGCAGGTGGGGCAGTGGCGGTGGCTGTCACCCAGCAAGGCCTTGGTGTTGCATTGGGTGCAGTCCCACAGCATTTCGTAGTAAATCTCTTGTTCAGCCATATGGAGGTTCCGAATCGCAATTGCACGGGTTTTGCTCAACCCGGATTATTGCGCGGGGCTGACAGAACGGGCCGTAATTGCTGTTGCATAAAAAGACATGACGAACGACAATTTTTGTTGGATACTGGGCTCTATTGGGCCGGCGATTGCATCGATTGAAAGGAATCTGCTGTGATTTTCTCCAAGGTTCGCGTATTGGTAGTGGACGACGATGCGCTGATGCGAACATTTATCACAAACATGCTGCAGCGCATTGGTATTCATCAGGTGCAAGAGGCGGAAGATGGAAAATCCGCATTGGTGTCCGTGATCAAGTTCCAGCCCGATTTGGTGTTTTCAGACATCCACATGGAACCCATGAATGGCATAGCGTTTGTGAAGCAACTGCGGGCATTGCCCAACCCAGTGGTTGCCGGCGTTCGGGTCGTATTCATGACGGCAGACTCCAGCAAGGAAACACTGACCGAAGCCCTGCCCTTGGGCATACGCGGCTATATCATCAAGCCGCCCACTATTGAAGCCATGAAAGCGAAGATCGAGTCCGCCATGAAATAGCGGGCCACTGCCCTATGCCATTGCAACTTTAAGAGCGAATCTTTGGTGCGGCTGCAAGGGCCCTGTGCATCATCTCTAGCGCTGCTTGCATGTCTGCGATCGGTACTTGCCCCGGTGCCGATGTGCCAGCCCCCACGACAAACGTCATGGCCGATCCAAAGGTCCAGCCAAACAGGCGCGTCAAAGCGCCATAACCGCCCATCGACATGCTGACCAGCGGAATACCGAGTTTGTGACTGCTCTCCAAAGTCGCACTCAGTAGCGTGAGCACGTCCTCCATGCGTTGTGGCATGACGGCAATCTTGGCGACATCAGCGCCCAGCGCTTGCGCTTGCGCAAAGTACTGGCACAAGGTGTCATGCGATGGAGTGGATTGAAAATTGTGAAATGAGAGCACCAAGCCCAAGCCATGCTGGCGCGCAGCAGCCCGCACCCGTGCAATGTGGTCGGGATTGTTATTCATCTCAAAATCAACCATCTCCACCGTGCCACTGGCGCAAACCGCGACGACCAAAGCTACGACTTCTTCCTCTGTGAGGCCTATGGGTTCGCCACCTTCTTTGATTGAGCGCCGGGTAAACAGTACCGGGATGCCGTGCGCCAACTCTCGAATCTCTCGCGCAAGTGCCACCACATCGGACGCATTGCCAATACCTTCGTAGAAATCAACCCGCCACTCCAGTACGTCGGGTTGCATGGCAACGACAAAGGCCACTTCTTCCAAAATTTTCTCGCGGGTGCTCCCTATCAAAGGAGTACAAATTGCAGGAAAACGCCCGCTGCCAAGTGGCTTTCCATTAATCGTGATGGCCTTCGCTACATGCATTTCAAATCTTTTCGTGGGCGTGACTATTTGTATTTGGCATCAATATCCCAAACCACAGTCTGTATCAATCGCTGCACCATGGTGTCCATCCCCACGCCGCCCTTGGAACTCTCGGACACGCCTAAAACACTGGTGTGTGCAGCACCTACTTCCATTTTAAGTTCCTTGTAGCCTTGAGCCACTTGTACCGTCGTATTGGCGTTCATGATCTTGTAGCGCATGCCTACGAGCCAGACACCGGTTCCCTCCCCCGTTTGAACTGAGCCCACAACCTGCCCGGTCGCTGCACCTGCCCGCGTGCCGGACAGGGAACTGATCAAACCGCCAACTGCGCGGCCGTCAAAGCCTTTGGTATTGGATGCGATTTGCTCAGCCTTGAGAATATCGAACTTGACTACCCACTTGGTAGTTTTGAGCTTGCCCACCTGCATGGACTTGCGTGCCGCAGCCACATTCCCCAAGTTGTATGCCAGGGTAATTTCATTCAATAAATTGCCCAGGTTAGCCCTTTCCAGCACAGTAAAGTTGGCCTGCGACAACTCCAACTCGCCAAAGTCGGCAATATTGTTAGGAGAGAATTTTTTGGCAAAGGTCGCATTTGCGCTCTTGATATCACCCGGTATCACGATCAGCGCTGGCCCCTTTTTCTTGATGTTTTTGTACTCAACCTCTTTATATACAGCGGCATCGGCCGCCGCGTTGGCCTTTGCAGAGGTGGAGCTGTTCCGCGCTGGCGATGGATTGCCGAACGCGGGCGCTGATGATGACGTCGTGGGTTGCGAATCCGCGTTTGCCTTGGGTGCAGTTTCCATGCAGCCCACCATGAGCCAGCAGCACACAAATATGAAAAAGTGTGTAAAGGTCTGTTGTGTTCGCATGGGGTTGGCAGTTTTCTATTTCCGTTGCATGGCCGTCGTGGCAACACCAAATGTGCCGAGCTTGCTGGCCAGCGCCGCGGCGTCGGCTTGCGACGACAGATTGACCAGTTGAACCTGGTAGATCCGCCGTCCGTTGCGCGTCTCGGGTTTGAATTGCGCGGCATAGCCCTGTCGACGCAAATCTTCATACAGCGACAGTGCTGCGTTGAATTCGGTCGCCTGCTCAAACACCACCATCCAACGCCCATCCACACTCTGTCCACCCGCGTCGCGCGCAATCTCGGTCTCTGCAATCCACTGCGCCATTTGGGCATCTGGCACGCGGCCAATCGGCAAGGTTGGCTGATCCTTTGGAGCGATGTAAAACTGCTGCGGCTGGTCCAACACAACTGGCGCAGATACCTGGCCCGCGATGGCATCGCGTTCAACCTCTACACGTCCTTCGAACAGGCAGACAATTTCTTTCACGCCACCTTGCTTGGCCCAGAAATCAGTTCCGCGAATGCCGGCCGTCACCGTGACCAAACGGAAATTAATGTCCCTACGATGGTTGACCTTGGACAAGGCATTGGTGGTAAATCTGAAGGCACCTGTCAGCACATTGATGGCCGATTTGAGAAAAACCGAGCCGCCCTCTTGGCGTGCAACCAAACTGTCGAAAGCCAGTTGGGCATTCTCACCCAGCTTGATGCGGCTGCCTTCTGGCAGTGTCAGCACAATGCGCGCATTGGCGCCGGTCACCACACGGTCACTTTCTTGCAAAACAATACCGGGGTAGACGGGCTGGCGTGCACCCGAGCGTTCGATCCAGGCAGGCATTACCACGCCTTCAATAATGGCAGGAGGTGTTACATTGTTTCCACGAACATTGGCAGCTGTCGCCGTTGTGCTTGCTAGAAAGAAAACTGTCATTGCAAGGGATTGGACTGCTCGCCATACCGGCTTTACCCATAATTTCATTTGAAACCCCACAGAAGACTTATCGATAGGAGGTGCGATCATCGCAATATGTGCATGATTGCGCAATCGAAATCTCGCCATGCAACAACCCGAAAGCACAACCCGTACCAGACCTATCGCACTCGGTCACCTGCGCGCGTTTGAAGCCGTTGCACGCCACCTCAACTTTCGTGCGGCGGCGGATGAGCTTTCGCTAACGCAGAGTGCAGTCAGCCGGCAGATCCAATCGTTGGAAGAGGATGTGGGGCTGCCCTTGTTCTTGCGGCATACCCGCGCGGTGGAGCTGACCGACGCGGGTGCGCAGCTCTTGCGCGCCGTGTTGCCATCCTTGGAGCGCATGGATAGTGCAGTACGCCTGATCCGGCGTGGGGCCGGACGCAAGAGTGTGACCATCAGCACCTGGGCATCGTTTGCCTCCATGTGGCTCATCCCCCGACTGGAAGATTTTCAAAACACCCACCCTGACATCGACATCCGTATTGATGCGAGCGATGTAACGGTGGACATGGAGACCACCGACGTGGATGTGGCGGTGCGGTACGCACAGCCCCCGCAAGTGCCAGCCCATGCCATACGTCTGTTTGGAGAGCAGCTCACACCAGTAGCAAGCCCCTGGCTTCTTAAAAGCAGTCAACCCCTCCAGAGCGCGAAGGACATTGTTCACTTTGGCCTGATAGAAACCAGCTACTCACACCGCACACCCAACCTCGAGTGGCTCACCTGGCGGCGCTGGCTGGACACGCACGACTTCAAAACCATGGAGCCCAAGCGCTGGCTGTATTTCAACTATGCGCACCAAATCGCCCAAGCGGCACTCACTGGCCAAGGGCTCGCGTTGGCGCGCATGCCCTTGGTTGCAGACAGCTTAGCCAGTGGCGACCTGGTCGAGATACTGCCGCACATGCGCCTGGAGTCGCCCATGGCCTATTGGCTCATCATCGGCCCACGTGTGGCTGCGCGGCCAGAGATTCAGGCATTTTGTGATTGGTTGCAGGCGCAGGCGGCACGCACACGCACGGCGTGTGGCGACGACCCTGCTGCTACGGACTGACGGTTCAAGCTGAAAAGCCCCAAGCATGATGGCGATTGTCTGTAAACCCTGGAGGCGATCTTTCGCGTGCACCATTGCATGCGTGGGCGTTGCAACCATGCCTGCAGCGGCACAGGAGTTACCGGGTGGCGCGAGCGAGCCAACACCACGACCAGCCAGCAGCAGGATGGAACAGGTCGAGATTGTGGGCAAGCAAGGCAGCGACATCGATTTGCGGCGCAGGGCATCGGTCGCCAAGCGAGTCTATGGCCGCGACGAATTGGACAAAAATGGCGACACCAACGTGGCAGATGTGCTCAAGCGCTTGCCCGGCATCACCTTGCAAGGCAATGCACCACGCATGCGTGGCTTGGGGTCTGGCTACACCCTGCTGCTGATCAACAGCGACCCGGCACCACCCGGGTTTGCGCTGGACCAATTGGACCCCGCCCAAGTGGAACGCATCGAAGTAACCAAAGGCCCCACGGCCAACCAAAGCGCACAAGCCGTGGCCGGTGCCATCAACATCATCCTGAAAAACGCGCCCAAAGTATCGCAACGGGATGTGCGCCTATCGCTGGGCTATGTTGTAGATCGGCCAACAGCCTCAGTCAGCTGGACGCTGGGCGAGAAGTGGGATTGCTTGTCCCTCTCACTGCCGATCTCAGTTTTTCAGTGGCGCAACCGGTCCGACTCCATCGCGTGGAACCTTGCGCCGGGCCTCGACGGCCAACCATCACTGGCACGCCAGCAAAGCGAATCCTTGTCGCATGGCCATGGCGTCAACATCGGCCCGCGCCTGAATTGGCGGCTCAGTGACGATGAAACCCTCACCTGGCAGAGCTTTCTGCAAAAAGGCATTTGGAACTCCGACACCACCTACCAGAACCAGGTGTTGAGCGGCTCCCCCGGTCTGGAAGACAACGGAGGGTATCGCGGTGGCTGGCAAAAA
>CAYXWW010000064.1:0-17435 GCA_964468905.1 uncultured Rhodoferax sp.
CCACCGACCTGAAAATTTTGCCCAGCTGCACACTGCCCTTGACCGGCGTGGGCGTGGTGGACCGCATCATTACCGATCTGGCGGTGATGGACGTCACGCCCGATGGCCTCAAGCTGGTGGAACTGGCACCGGGTGTGAGCCGCGAAGATGTGCAGGCCAAGACCGGCGTTACGCTGATTTAGCACGGAGTAACGCGTGGGCGCCGACGCCGCACTTCGGGGAATCTGGCAGTTAGCCGGGTTACCGGATGCGGCGCTTGCACATGCACACCTCACCGGGGCAGACCCGGTGTTTCCATCGTCTTTTCATGTAGGCACTGCCGCGCAGGCCAGTATTGCCGCAGCGGCGCTGGCGGCTTGTGAGCTGGGCTATCAACGGGGTTGCGCGCGGCAAGACGTACGCGTAGATATGCTGCATGCCGCGTTGGAGTGCGTGGAGTGGTTTAGCCTGGATGGTCGTGTGCCGGACCTGTGGGACCCGTTTTCCGGGCTGTATACCTGCAGTGACGGCTGGGTCCGCTTGCATGCCAATTTCTTGCACCATCGCGAGGGTGCTTTGCGCCTGCTGGGCCTAAACCCACAGACCGCACAGCGAGCTGATGCGGAAGCTGCCTTGCGGCATTGGCGGGCAGTTGATTTTGAGAGTGCCGCAGCCCATGCCGGTCTGGTTGCCACGGGCGTGCGTACCTTTGACGAATGGGATGTCATACCGCAGGCCCAGGCCATCGTGCGCCAGCCACTGTTCACGATCTCCCGCATCGGCAACGCCGCACCAAGCGCATTGCCTTCACTTGCGCAGAACGCGCTGCCTTTGCAGGGTGTGCGCGTGCTTGATCTGACCCGCATTTTGGCGGGCCCGGTCGGCGGCCGTGCGCTGGCTGCGTATGGTGCCGATGTGTTGATGATCAACTCCCCGCATTTGCCCAATATTGAAGCTATCGCCGTGACCAGCCGAGGGAAATTGTCGGCGCACGCTGATTTGCGTGATGCTGCAGGACGCGCGGCGATGGATGCGTTGCTTGCGGATGCGCATGTGTTCGTGCAAGGCTACCGGCCAGGTGGCTTGCAAGACCTGGGATATGGGCCAGAGGCCGCAGCAGCGTGCTGCCCTGGCTTGGTGTATGTGTCGTTGACGGCCTATGGCGCGCAAGGCCCTTGGGCGGGTCGTCGCGGGTTTGATTCGCTACTGCAGTCCGCAATGGGTTTCAATCTGGCGGAGGGCGATGGCAAGCCACGCGCTCTACCGATGCAAATTCTTGACCAGGCCACGGGCTACCTGATTGCCGCGGGTGCTGCCGCAGCCTTGGTACGGCAGCAGCAAGAGGGTGGGAGCTGGCATGTGGAAGTGTCATTAGCACAAACCGCGCAGTGGTTGCGGGGCCTGGGGCGGGTTGCCAATGGTCTGACGGTTGTCAAGCCGGACGACACGCTCTACCGCGAGACATCTTCATCCGGGTTCGGTGTGCTGCAGTCGTTGCGCCATAGCGCGCAATTGAGCCGCACCCCAGCGCACTGGGCGCGCCCATCGATGCCACCTGGCAGCCATCCGCCGCGGTGGCCTTGATCCTGTTGTTTTGCAGGGTAAAACCGGAGTGCGTTTGCGTGGAAGCGGGTGTTTGGACGGTTAAGATAGGCCGCTGTTGTATAGCGCGATCCAACGTCCCGGGGGAAACATGTCCAGAGCTCTCAAATTCCTGATGTTCATCTACTTCGTGGTGTTCCTCACCACGGGTTCGTTCATGGTTTTAATCGTGAACGCGGATGAGAATTCCGCGCCTTGGATTTCATTGTTGGCCCGCAACCACGGCATCGTATTTGTCTGGCACCTGACATGCTGGATGGTGACCGGCATGTTTGCCAACTATTACTGGGACTTGTTCAATATGGGCAAGGGCTTGGAGTCTGTGCAGGTGGAGCGCATCGTGCTGCCGCTGCTGACATCTCCGTTTGTGTTTTACCCCACCTACAACCTGTGGCTCTCCAGCAGCTCGCAGAGCTATATTTTGTTTGAAGTCATCATTTTTCAAAGCGGCTTTTTTTGGCAGGCCCTGTTCACCAAGGCCAAGCCGCTGGACCAGACGCCCGCCATACCGTGGTCCGTGAACAATGGCAGTGCACGCGCATCACATGTCAAATCTGCTAGTGGGCCAACGTCGATAAGCTAGCCTTGGGCCAAGGTTATTTGCGGTGCAAATAACCGGCTTTGGTCAACGCGCTATCCATTTTGGCCAAGCCCAGCTTGTACCACTTGCCGTTGTCCACATCGGGCCCAAAAAAGCCGTGGGATGCATTCTTGTAGATAACGATTTCACAGCTGTTGCTGAGAGCTTTTGACGCTGCGCAAAACTGTTTGTTTTCTTCATAGACGATATCGTCAGTGCCTTGCATGATGAGAGTAGGAGGTAAACCCTTTCGGATGTGAAAGAGCGGTGAAACCTCTCGCCCATAATTACCTATGGCATCGCCGCCATACATCTTTTCCTCTTCGGTCGTGACGTCAGAACAGGGGTAGAAGAGCGCCAGGAAATTGGGCTTGCTGCTGATGGATATGTCTTCGTGGGCGGACTCAAACCCGTCTATGGTCGCAGTGCTCAGCGCCAAGTGACCGCCAGCCGAAGCGCCACTTGCCACAATGCGATTGGCATCGATCCCCAGAGCCTTGGCGTGGCTGCGCACATAACGAACCGCTGACTTGGCATCGGATATTTCATCGGCAATGCTGTTGCCGTTTCGGCAAAAGACTCTGTAGTCAACCAAAATGGCGACTGCACCACGCTTGCTGAAGTATTTGGCGGGTTCGATGAATTCTTTGACCGTTCCATACTCCCACGCGCCGCTATAGAAAAACAGAATTGCCGGTCTTGCGGCGGCTTTGTTTCGGCCACTTGCAGCTTTTGTGGGTTGGTAGACATGAATTTTTAGGTCGACCCCATCGATAGCTTTGTAGGTGAAAGATTCTGCTCCTTCAATATGGGCTGGTGGCGAATCGAGTAAATGCTTGGTGTTCGGGTCATTTTCTATTCCCGAACAAATCGCTGTAGCAGCGTACGCGCTGGTGCCAATGGCCCACCATGCAAATGCGGAAACCGCAGCGGTGAATACTTTAGATCGTGGAGTTGTCATGCGTTCTCCGTTTTGGTTTTAGTTCGATCGGGGTGCGATCCAAAGGCCTGATACTTTGTGATCCGGCGCAATGCTCAGCGTAGCCCTGAATGTGCGCTCGCCGAATACCACGTCGTAGGTGTAGTGAACATCGTCACCCTGTTCTTCGCGATCGAGGAAGCTCACCCGCGTGGGTGTGCCCAAGCCTTTCAAGAGCTGGGCATATTGGTTGGCAGTGGCGGGAAAGAATCCCGCCCTGACGAATGCAAATTCGCTCGGCTGAAGCTGGTTGTCTCTTGCGGCCGACAAAAGCATAACCAAGCGTTTTGCAATGGCTGGCTCGGGGTCGCTGCGGGGCGTCAATGCCGCTTTCACTAATGTAGGGTCGACCAGGCCTGCAATGGTGTCAATAAAGCGGTCGGGCTCAGCCTGTGCCAGATTGGCCAGGGCCACCACAGTGATATTGTCTCGCGTCCATCTGGAAATGTAGGCCTTGAAGCCCTGCCACGCGCCGCCATGGTGAACCCGTGGGTGGCGTGCGGTGTTGTCAATTCTCCAGCCGAAGCCGTAGGGGTAGGTCTTGCCACTGGCAAGCGTGACGGGTGTAAACACACTGCGCCAACTCTGCGCTGAAAGAATTTTGCCTTCACGTAGCCCGTGTTCCCATGCAACATAGTCCAGCAGCGTCATATGCAGCGAGCCATCGGCCGTGCGGTTTAGCGTGGGTGCAACCCAATCCTGGTGCTTGAGTTCACCGTTGACCAGTTGGTATCCGTCGGCACGGTTGGGCACTATATTGGCGTCACTGATCACCCGCGCGGTTGTCATTCCCAATGGCTTGAATACACGCTCCGCCAGTACATCACCGTAGAAAGCCCCAGAGACCTTTTGCACAATGATGCCCAGCAACACGTATCCGTTGTTGCTGTAGTTCCAGCGTGTACCGGGTGGAAACTCCAGTGTTAGGCCATAAGCCGCTTGGACCAGGGTCTCATCGGAATAGTCTTTGTGGAAGTCCAGCTTGCCATCTTCGTAGTCGGGTATGCCGGACGTGTGTGTGAGCAAGTGCCGCACGGTGATTGCTTTCCACGCAGCAGGCGCATCGGGGAAGAATGTAGTGATGGGATCGTCCAGCGCCAACTTGCCATCCTCTACCTGCAGCATGACTGCCACTGCTGTTAGCTGCTTGCCGGTGGAGCCTGATTGAAAAATTGTCTCGGTTTTAACGGGTACATGGTGTTCCACATTGGCTTCACCGTAGCCTTTTGCCAGGAGGAGCCGCCCATTCTTTACGACGGCAACGGCAACCCCCGGGATTTTTTGACTAGTCATTTCAGATTGGACCGCCGTATCAATCTTTGCCAATAGATAGTCGTCACTGGCTGTGGCATGTTGGGTGAATGTGGAACCCACAATACAAACTATCGCCACAGCACGGACACGCGCCATGTAGTACACCATTGAAAGCTTCATTGTGATTCGTTGGATGGATGGTTTAAAGAGCAAACGGGTCTGATGGGCTTTACGCAAAATAGTTTCATTGGTGCAATGGATTTCGCAGTTATATTGCGAGGCTATTTGTGAGATTGCCTTTAACTTGCACTGTTGCATTGAATTCACGTCCACACCATCTGCTATGCAAAACTACTCCGCCAACCCGCAACGCTACGCCACCATGCCTTACCGCCGCAGTGGCCGCAGTGGCCTTCAATTTCCGGCGGTGTCGCTGGGCCTGTGGCACAACTTTGGGGGTGTCGATAAATTTGAGACGGGGCGTGAGGTGGTTCGCACCGCGTTTGACCACGGCATTACCCACTTCGATCTGGCCAACAACTATGGCCCGCCACCCGGCTCTGCTGAAGAAACGTTTGGTGCCATCTTGCGCAAAGACCTTGCACCCTATCGCGACGAGTTGATTATTTCTACCAAGGCGGGCTATCACATGTGGGATGGACCCTACGGTGAATGGGGCTCACGCAAATACCTGATCGCCAGCCTGGACCAAAGTTTGCGCCGCATGGGTCTGGACTACGTGGACATTTTTTATCACCACAGGCCTGACCCCCACACGCCACTGGAAGAGACTATGGCTGCGCTGGCCTTTACGGTCAGCAGTGGCCGGGCACTGTACGTGGCCCTGTCCAACTACCCACCGCAGTTGCTCCAAGAGGCTGCGGCTCTGTTGCGCAGCATGGGCACACCCTGCCTGATTCACCAGCCGCGCTACAGCATGCTGGACCGCACGATTGAACAAGGGCTGCTGCAAGCCCTGGAGACCGAGGGCATAGGCTGTATTGCATTTTCGCCCTTGGCACAGGGTGTGCTGACCGATCGCTATTTGGGTGGAACCATTCCCGCAGATTCGCGTGCGGCGGGGGGCACTGGGTTTCTGCGCCCTGAGCACTTGACCGCCGAAAAGATTGAGGTGGTGCGCACGCTCAATGGGCTGGCACTGGAGCGGGGACAAACCCTGGCGCAAATGGCGTTGAGCTGGGTGCTGCGCCACCCGGGCATGACGTCAGTGCTGATTGGGGCGAGCCGGCCTTCGCAGGTGTTGGATGCGGTTCAGGCAGCAACAGCACCGGCGCTTTCAAGCACCTTGCTGGAGCATATTGACCGTCTTGTTACTCCATTGCAACCGGTCTAGCCCATTGTCTCTATTGGCCTACAACAGCGGTAGCAACTGTTTGGCTAAGTTGTAGCAACAGTCGTTCAACATCAGCAGGGTTGTGGGGCCTGTTCTCGCCAATCCACCAGACCAACACTTCAAAAATGGCGGCACCCAGAAAGTGTGCCCGCGCCTCCTGCTGCCAGCCAGCGGCTGATGACGCAACTGTGGGAGACGCAACGGCCATGGAGGTCTGAACCAGATCGACCAGCAGTTCCCTAAATCGGTCTTGCACAAACTGGCCGCTACGACGCCGCAGTAAGGCCCTGAAGACGGCCTGGGCCTCCTGTGCATGGGCCAGTAGCCCGGGAAGAAACGCCAGTGGCCCAAGTTCCGCGTGGCGCGCTGCATCGTCCAACAGGAACGCCCGCAGGTTGGCAAAGCCGCCTTTGAGCAACTCTTCCTTATTGGCGTAGTGTTGATAAAAGGTTGATCGACCCACGTCGGCACGGTCGCACAGCGTTTGCACGTCAATATCGTCCCAGCCTCTATCTGCCATCAAGCCCATCAGCGCCACGCGCAGGGATTCGCGGGTGCGGCGCGCGCGCCGGTCCAATACCGGCTCAGTGTGGCTCTTGGTGTTGTTGGACATGCTTGCACTCCTGCACGCCATGCGTGCTTCTGTCTGTTAGTGAACGATTGGGTTCGCGTTGCGCTGGGTGTTGGCGCCATGCCGCTGCACCATGCGGGCAGCGGTATGCGCACGCTGCATTTTCATTGCAATCCCACCATTATCAGGAGCTTTCATGTATTCACATTCCACACGACGCACCCATCGCCATCGCGCTGCGAAGTGGCTGGCGCTAGGCGCGCTCGCATGGTTGACGGCCAGTGCCATGGCGCAAACCAGTGTAGCCCCAAGTTATGAATTGCAGGTGCAAGTCAGTGGCTTGCAAAGTGATGCTGGGCAGGTCATTGCCAACCTGTTCATGCGGGGTGACGACCTCTTTGGCAAGCCGCGCGCGCAGCAAATCCAAAAGTCGGCTGACCGACAGGCCAAGCTGACGTTTCCCAAGCTTAGTGCTGGGCAGTACGCCGTCATCGCGTTTCACGACGTCAATGGCAACAATGACCTGGACCACAACATGTTCAAGTTTCCTGCGGAGCCCTTGGGCTACTCCAATGGATTCCAGTTGGGGTTGCTTTCAGGTGTGCCCAACACCGAAAAGCTGGCGTTCACCGTGGATGCGGCGCACCAGTCCATCCACATCACCGTGAACCAGTAGCCCATGAAAACCTTTGTTTCCTACTTTCTCTACCCCCTGCTGCTTGCCAGCACACTGGTGCTGTTTGTTGCTGCGCTGGGCTATCAATGGGATTTGAAGACGGTGTTCGCGTGGATGGCTGGTGGTCGCATTGCCGTGCTCTTCGCTGTTGAGTTTCTATACCCGGCAAAGGCGCAGTGGAAGATGACGTGGTCCAGCTTTAAGCGGGATTTGAAATACGTCGCTGTCAATGGCAGCGTGGTTGGTGCGCTCAAGCTTGCGTCTGTGTGGCTGGCGCTGGACTTGAGTCGCTTCAATACCGGAATTGTCTCCGGCACGTCCATTGTGGTTGAGGTCGTTGCCATCATCCTCACGTTTGAGTTCGTGCAGTATTGGTACCACCGGCTCAGCCATGAAGGTGGCGGTCCCCTGGGTGCATGGTTGTGGCGGGTACACGTGGCCCATCATTTGCCCGACAGGGTGTATTTGTTGATGCATGCCGTCGGCCACCCGCTGGACCTGCTGCGCGCATTGGCTATCACGCAGTTGCCCCTCATCATCTTGGGTGCGCGGCCAGAGTCCATATTTTTGTACAACGCCCTCATGGGTTTGCAAGGGCTGGTGTCGCATTTCAATGTGGATGTGAAGGCCGGACCGCTCAACTATGTGTTGACTGGGACCGAGCTGCATCGTCTGCACCACAGCGCAGATACGCACGAGGCAAAAAACTACGGTGTGCTCACCCCGTTTTGGGATATTGTGTTTGGCACCTTTGTTTACAAACCCCACAGCCTGCCACTCGCCCTGGGTGTGGATGCGCCAGACGACTACCCGCCTAGTGATGACATCCGTGGTGTGCTCGCGTTGCCGTTCGCGGGCCCTGTGCTTCATTCGACTGTTGCGCAACGTGTACGGTAGGAGGGGGTTCGCACCCTAGCGAGAATCGCGCAACTTGCCGTACATTCGGAGGTGTTGTGATTCCCGCTAGAAAGGATCGTTCATGGCCACAAAGGCTTCCAGCACGCCACGCAAAACTGCAATTGTTCGCAAAAAGGCTGCTGCCAAGCATGCAACTGGTGCTAAGGCCGCACCTTCTGGCCCACGCCAACGCAGCATTGTGCTGGTGTTGCAGGGCGGGGGCGCTTTGGGTGCATACCAGGCGGGTGTCTTTGATGCACTGTCATCCAGCGAGTACACACCCAACTGGATCGCCGGTGTATCCATTGGTGCCATCAACGCGGCACTGATTGCGGGGAATCCGCCCGAGCGACGTGTGGAGCGATTGCGCGAGTTTTGGGAGCGTGTCTCTAGTGGAAATTTGCTGCCCGCACCCACCGTGCTGCCGTGGCGCACCAGTTTCAATTGGTTCAGTTCGCGTCTGTCGGTCATGAACGGCATCAATGGGTTTTACCAGCCGCGCTCCATGTTTGACTTTATCGCTGCGCCGGGCAAGTCTTCAGCGCTGGGCATCTACGACAACAGTGCCTTGCGGCAGACCTTGTTGGACCTGGTTGACTTTGACCTGATCAATCGCAAGCCTGTGCGCCTCAGTGTGGGGGCGGTGGATGTGCGCACCGGTAATTCGGTCTATTTTGACAACCAGACCACCACCATTCGCCCCGAGCACATCATGGCCAGCGGTGCGCTGCCACCGGCGTTTGCACCCGTAGAGATTGATGGTGCGGCCTATTGGGATGGTGGTATTGTTTCCAACACGCCGCTGCACTACGTGCTGGACAACCGCCAGGACAAGGATCGCATGGTGCTTCAGGTGGACCTGTTCAGTGCGCGCGGCGACATGCCAACCGACTTGCTCAGCGCCATGGCCCGGCATAAAAACATCATGTACTCCAGCCGCACCCGGTATGGCAGCAGCATGTTGACGCGCTTGCAGTCGCTCAAGCACAGCATTGACAACCTGATCCAGCACTTGCCCCCCGAGATGCATGACCATCCAGCGGTGCTGGAACTGAAGCAGCACGGATCGCCACAGCAGATTGATTTGGTGCAACTGGTGTACCGCCCGGCCGTAAGGGCCTTGCCATCTGCCGACTATGAGTTCTCACGCGCCTCGGTCACCGAGCGCTGGCAGGCCGGTGCCGCTGACATTGGCTTTTGTATTGCCAACCCAGAATGGCTGCACAAGACCAATAGCGACGCTGAGGCGGGCGTCAATGTGTATGACTTGCGCAATCCGGACCCCAACGCCAAGCATCGGGCGATTAACCAGTAGCCCTTTTCTAGAACGTTTTATTCGGAGCGGGTTTGGTACGGCCGGTGTGCCGGGAGTCCCTTCTCTGGCCCACGCTCGTGGGCGGCCATTTCTGGGTTGCCGCAGTTGCTGCATCAACAGGGTGGTTGGATCACCAGTTCTGTAGCAACCACGAATGCGGTCGACGAAGGGACACCCAGCCCACCGACCTTGCGGTGCGTCATTTATTTCGCTACAAAATGCATAGCTGTCCAAGCATGTTCTACGAGGGCTGGAGGCTTATTTTTCTTGCAATCATTCTGCGAGTGGGCATTTCAAGCAATCGCGCCCCAGCTCCTCCACAAAAGGCGGGTGGCGTGGCGGGCGGGCGCAGGCCGCACTCGCGGTTGCCACAGAGCTAGTGATCCCAATTCCGCGTTAACGCGGGAACAGTGGCAATCCAAAAATGGCCGCCCGCGACGCGAGCCGGAGAACGCCTGCCACGTCGCCCGCCGCGCGCAGTTCTTTGCGCGCCACAGTGCACAGTGCCAATGTTTGTCTAACCACCCTGCGACCCCCGGTGTGCCCACCCCGTGGTGCGGTGTTCAATCCACGTGAAGAACTCATACATCGCCATCGCCATAATGCTGATCGTGGCCAAGCCGGCAAACGCCAGCGCCATGCGTTGTTGTGATCCGGCAGAGAGCATGAGGCTACCAATGCCGGAGTCGCCGGCAGTCATCTCCGCCAACACCGTGCCCACAAAGGCCAGCGTAATGGCCACCTTGAGCGACGCGTACACGTAGGGCATGGAGCGTGGCAGCCCCACCTTCACCAACACGTCCCAGCGCCGCGCGCCCAGCACCCGCAACACGTCTTCCAGTTCGGGCTCCAGGGTGGCCAGACCAGTGGCCATGTTCACGGTGATGGGGAAAAAGGAAATCAGAAAGGCCGTCAAAATTCCGGGCCCCAGACCGATGCCAAACCAGACGATCAGAATTGGAATGATGGCCGCTTTGGGTACGGCGTTAAACGCCACCAGCAGGGGGTAGAGCGCGGCATAGGTTAGGCGCGACGAACCCACCAAAAAGCCCAGCATGACCCCCACCACGATGGAAATACCAAACCCAATCATCGTGACCCAAAAGGTGCGCCATGCAGCTTCCAGCAACGGTTGGTGAAATTCATTGAACGCACCAACAATTTGCGTGGGTGACGGAAATAGGTATTCCGGTACATCAAACACCACGCACACCAGTTGCCACCCCGCTAGTAGCACTGCCAGCGCCACCCATGGTGCGAATTTTTCCATTTGGTTATTGGTCATACGGCAACTCCTGTGGGCTTGCTGCCAGCGCGCTGTGCGCCAATATGGGAGCGCAACTCGTGCACGATGTCTGAAAACTGTGCGGTGTAGGTCACTTCCAGATCGCGCGGGCGTGGCAAATCAATCTGGCGCTTCAGCACAAATCGCCCAGGGCTCTTGCTCATCACATAAACGGTATCCGCCAGAAAAACTGACTCGCGCAAGTCGTGCGTCACCAGAATGACATTGAATTGTTGTTCGGTCCACAGGTCGCGCAAAATGCACCATAGCTCCTCGCGGGTGAAGGCATCCAGCGCACCAAAGGGTTCGTCCAGCAGCAACATCTTGGGCTCGTGAATCAGGGCCCGGCAAATGCTGGCACGCTGTTGCATGCCGCCGGATAACTGCCAGGGAAACTTGTCCTCATAACCGCCTAAGCCGACCTTTTGCAGCAATGCGCGCGCACGCTCCACATACTCTGGGCGACGAGCCTTGAACTGGCTGCGGTAGGGCTCCACAATCTCCAGAGGCAACAACACGTTGTCCACTGTGGTGCGCCACGGCAGCAGTGAAGGCGCCTGGAAAGCCATGCCCGAAATTTTGAGGGGCCCGGTGACCGCCTGACCATCGATCTGAATGCTCCCTTTGGATGGCATTTTCAAACCCGTCGTCAGTTTCATGAACGTAGATTTGCCGCAGCCCGACGGCCCCACAATGGCAATGAACTCCCCTTTGCGCACTGTCAGGTCAATGGCCTCCACTGCATATTGACCGGCCGCCTGCAAGGCATCGTTGTATGCCAGCCAGACATCTTTGAAGCGGACAAAATCTTCGGTTTGGAGTTCTGGCATAGGAGCTTCCGGTAGTGTGGGGGTATGGCAGTGCTTATTTCTTGGCGGGCAACACGTTGAGTTCGGCCGCACTGGGCAGGAAAGAGCCGTTCCACACCGTGTCGGCATTGACGCGTGTTTTGGTGTTGAAGGCGTCCGACACCTGGCTGGCCATCAGTGCGAGCCGTGGTCCCAATGCCTGGCCAAAACCTTCTGCGCGCGCGTCGGGGCTATTGATAGCGGTGTCGATTGCCATCTGTAGGCGGCGTGTTTCCAAGGCTACGTTGATGATCCCGTCACGCTGTTTGACGTAGTCGATAGTAGCCTCAGGCTTGGCAAAAACCTCTTTCATGCCCTTGGCCGTGGCCAGCAAAAACGCCTTGACTGCGGCAGGGTTCTCTTTGAGCAACTTCGGCGATACGATGATGACGTTGCCATACAGCTTGACGCCAAACGCAGGGTAGGGCAGCACCACCACATCCGCCGCCTTCACGCCACGGGCTTCCAGGTTCAGCAGCGAGGTAAAGGTAAAACCGGTGATGGCGTCTACATCCCCACGGGCCAACATGGTTTCGCGCAGGGGTGGGTCCATGGACGTCCACTGCACGTTGCTGACAGCGTTGGCTTTGGCAAATATCGGGAATGCGCGGCGACCGGCGTCAAACACAGGCGCCCCCAATTTCTTGCCAGACAGATCTGCGGGAGTTTTGATGCCGGATTTCTTCAACGCCATGACGGACGCTGGCGTGTTGTTGTAGACCATCATCACCGCCACCGGCTTGTTGGGCGCATCGGGGTTGTTGGCGTGGAACTCCATGAGGGCCGCCAAGTCGGCAAAACCCATGTCATAGGCACCCGATGCGACACGCGTCACCGTTCCACCCGAGCCATTGCCCGCGTCAATGGTGACGTCCAGTTTGGCGTCTTTGTAATGGCCCTTGGCCAGTGGTGTCAAAAACAGTGCAGCCGGGCCTTCAAAGCGCCAATCCAATTGGAACTTGATGGGAGTCTGCTGGGCCCATGCCGGGATGAATGCTGCTGTCAACAAAAAGGCAGCGGCGGTCTTGAGTAAAATGCGCTTGGTCATGGGCGATCTCCGAATAAAGGGGTTGTCTACGAATGATTAAAGCAAGATAAATGCCCATTGTGGGGAAAATGTCATGTCAATTCATGGCCCAGCCAACCCAAGCATGCCAAAATCGAGGGTTATTACGAGGGTCTCCGGTCCTGACATGGTGCGATACTTCGAATTAGTTCGACCAGCAATCTAATTGTTGGTCTGTTGAACTTGTGGCCTTACTCAAATACATCACTGGCATCTTATGCGCGAATCCTTAGATCAATCCAGCACATCTGCTCCGTCGACAACGCCGAAACTAACCTTTCTTGAAAAAGCGGGTTACAGCGCGGGTGATGCGGCCGCCAACTTTGTGTTCATGTCGATGGTGCTGTTCCAATCGGCGTTTTATGCCAACGACTACGGCTTGTCAGCAGAAGTGGCAGCGGCACTGCTACTTTGGCCACGCCTGTGGGATGCAGTGTTTGACCCCGTCATGGGCGTGCTGGCGGACCGCACCAAGACCCGTTGGGGCAAGTTCCGGCCTTGGATCTTGTGGACTTCCGTACCCTGGGCTATCGTGATGGTGATGGCCTACACGGTGCCAGACAAGAGCTGGGGCTGGAGCGCCGGCATGATGATCGCCTACGCCGGCATCACCAACACGCTGCTGATGACGCTCTATTCCATGAACAACATGCCGTACTCCGCACTGGGCGGGGTGATGACCAGCAACTTGAATGAACGCACCCAGCTTAACTCGTATCGATTTGTAGCGGTCAATATTGCGCAGTTCATTGTGGGTGGCTTTACCTTGCCCTTGGTCGCAAAATTTGCCGAAGGCTCAACCCGCCAACACGGCTGGCAAATGGTCATGACCATTTGGGCGGTGGTCTGCTTCATTCTCTTCATGGTGACTTTCTTCTCGACCAAAGAGCGTATTCAGCCCGTCACAGAAGTGCAATCCTCGCCCAAGCAGGACTTTCTCGACCTGCTCAAAAACAGCCCATGGATTGCACTGGTGGCCTATACCTTGTTCCACTTTGGCGTACTTGCCTACCGCGGTGGTGCCCAATACAACTATTTCCACCACTTCACCGACAAAGCGGCTATGTTCGATTTTGTGGCCGTGCTGGGCTTGACCACGCCTGAGATGGCCAAAGGCGCGGGTATGTTGGATTTCCTGGGGTATGTTGTCCATGGCACGCGTGATTCGATGGAGAACTCCAACGTGGCCGATGTGTTCAACAGTATTTTGAATATGGTCGGCACCACAACAACGATCATTTTCATTATTCTGTCCGCCGGTTTCTCGGCACGATTTGGCAAGAAAAATGTCGCTTTGGTGGGCTTTGCTCTGTCCGCGCTCAACGCTTTTGCACTGTACTTGCTTCCGCCGACTGCTTGCTGGGGCATGCTGATCCTGACCATCACCGGGCAGATTGTCTACGCACCCACGGTGGCCGTCATGTGGGCCATGTATGCAGATGCAGCGGACTATTCTGAGTGGCAAACGGGTCGCCGGTTCACCGGTATGGTGTTTGCCACCATTGGCTTTGCCCTGAAAACTGGACTGGCTATCGGTGGCGCGATGTTCTTGTGGATCATGGTCGGCGGATTCAATTACGACACCACCATGCCAACGGCCGCCAATGCGGTCGACGGTTACCGATTCTCCAGCAGCATCGTGGTTGGCCTGTTCTTTGTCGGATGCGTTATTTCAGTCGCGATGTGCAAACTGGACAAAAATCTCACACTCAAAATGGCTGCCGAACTCGAAGAGCGCCGCCGTCAGGCTGCTAAAGCCTGATTTAAGGCGTCATCTACGCAGGCGCTCCTTTTGCCGGGAGCGCCTTTTTTTATTGAATCAAAGGAACCTCTTCATGCAATACCGCCCCCTTGGCCGCACCGGCTGGAACATTTCAACTGTGAGTTTCGGGGCCTGGGCCATTGGTGGTACCTGGGGCACGGTGAATGATGCGGAATCCATGGGCGCTTTGCATCGCGCCTTGGACATGGGCGTTAACTTCTTTGACACCGCCGATGTATACGGTGATGGCCACAGCGAACGCCTGCTAGCCCGGCTGCGCCGTGAACGCAGCGAACCGTTCTACATTGCCACCAAGTCCGGTCGCCGCTTGAACCCGCATGTGGCGGGTGGCTACAACCGCGAGAACCTGACCGCGTTCGTCGAGCGCAGCCTGACCAACCTGAACACCGAAGCCATTGACCTGCTGCAGCTGCACTGCCCGCCAACCGATGTGTACTACATGCCCGAAGTGTTTGGTGTGTTGGACGATTTGGTGGCTGCAGGCAAGCTGCGCCACTACGGCGTGAGTGTGGAGAAAGTGGAAGAGGCGCTCAAGGCCATCGAATTCCCGGGCGTGCAAAGCGTGCAAATCATCTACAACCTGTTTCGCCAGCGCCCGGCAGAGCTGTTGTTTGAGCAAACGCAAAAGCGTGGTGTGGGCGTGCTGGCGCGCTTGCCGCTCTCCAGCGGTCTGCTCAGCGGCAAGATGACCGCACAAAGCACGTTCGAAGCCGACGACCACCGCCAGTTCAACCGCGAAGGTGCGGCGTTTGACCGGGGTGAAACATTTTCGGGTCTGGATTTCAACGTGGGCCTGCAAGCCGTGGAAGCCATGCGTGCGCTAGTGCCCGCTGGCCAGAGCATGGCGCAAATGGCATTGCGCTGGATCCAGATGCACCCGGCCGTCACGTGCACCATACCCGGTGGCAAACGCGCCGATCAGGTAGCAGACAACGTAGCGGCTGCCGATCTTCCTGCGCTGTCGGAGGCCACTATGCAGGCATTGGCCGACGTGTATGCGCGCTTTGCCAAACCACTGGTACACCAGCGTTGGTAAACTGATTCTTAGTAAAGATGGCCGCTAGCCTTCGTGCGATAAGCGTTAGCAGCTACTGAATTGATAGCTTTTGCGGGAGCCAGCGGATAGCAATCCGTAGCACCCGCTGGCACGGTGGCGGCGTCGCTACTCGATCGCCACAACTAGGACTGACTTGGCCGGAACCGTCAATGTCATCTTGCCGGCCTTTGCTTTTTCACTGTACGCCACAGGCTCAATCGTGCGGGGTTGTGCAAACGTATTGTGCGCATCCATGACTTTGGCCGTGAGCAATTGACCTTTCACGCCTGCAATATTCTTGCCCACAAGTGATAAGTCGATTTCTTCGGCTTTGTTGGGGTTGGTGTTCACCACTGCAAGGTAGACCTTGCCATCTTTGGCGCGTGCGGCCGATGCGCTCACCGAAGGAATGGAGACTTTCTCCAGTGTGTACTGTGTGTTGTTCAGCACCTCCATGCCCAATGCGGTAGCGTCTTGAAACGGTATGTACATTTGGAAAGCATGGTAGGTCGGTGTCAGGATCATCTTGTCCTTGTTGGTCAGGATCATGGCCTGCAACACATTGACCATTTGGGCAATATTGGTCATGCGTACCCGGTCCGCGTGGGCGTGAAAGATGTTGAAGTTCAGCGCTGCAACGACTGCATCGCGCAAGCTGCTTTGCTGGTACAAAAAGCTTGCATTGGTACCTTTTTCCACGTCGTACCAGGTACCCCATTCATCCAGCAGCAGACCGAACTTTCTCTTGGGGTCGCTCTTGTCCATCGCTGCCACATTGATGTTGATCAGTTCTTCAATGTGCAGTGTGCGGTTCAGCGTGTTGATCCAATCGGTTTCATTAAAGCCCAGGGCTGCGCCCTTGACGGTCCAGTCGCCCGTTGGAAGGGTGTAGTAGTGGTAGCTGATGCCTTCAATCTTTACGCCGTCAATGTCTTTGATGTTCGCTGCCAGGTGCTCGGACCACTTGGTATCTGCATCGTAGCCACCGCTGACGATGAGGGCCGGGCGATGCGCTTTGGGCGCCTTCAGGAAAAGTGCGTATTGGTTAAAGAGGTTGGTGTAGTGTGCGGGTGTCATGTTGCCACCGCAACCCCATGCCTCATTGCCGATAGCGAAAAAATCAACCTTGAACGGTTTGTTGCGCCCATTTTTGCGGCGCAGTTCGGCCAGCGACGATTTGCTGTCTGACGTCATGTACTCCAGCCACTCTGCCATTTCCTGCACCGTGCCAGAGCCAAGGTTGCCATTGACATAGGTGTCAGCGCCTAACAGCTCTGCCAGCTCAAAAAACTCATGGGTGCCCACTGCATTAGGCTCTTCCACGCCACCCCAAGACGTGTTGACGCGCACGGGACGCTGACCGCGCGGGCCAATGCCATCGCGCCAGTGGTATTCATCGGCAAAGCAGCCACCGGGCCAACGGACCAGCGGTACCTTGAGTGCCTTCAAAGCGCCCAGCACATCATTGCGCCAGCCCTTGGTATTAGGCGTTTTGGAGTGGGGCCCGACCCACATGCCTTCGTACACGCCATGCCCCAGATGCTCGGCAAACTGACCGTAGATATTTTTGTTAATCACCGGCCCGGTCTTTTCGGCATCGATCTTGATCTCGATTGCTTGTGCACCCCAGGCAGGCGCAGCCAGCAGGCCAGTTGCTGCCAACAGCAGCGCGATGATGGTCTTTGGAGTTTTCATAGTGGGTTCCAAGGGTGCTTGCATGGCGCATGCGTACGCGGTTGCGTAGTGGTGCGGCTGGAGAATCGGGTCGATTGTAGGGTGGCGGCGCCTGCAGAACTAGCGCTGCACGTCGCCAATGCACAAGTACTTCATTTCCAGATAGTCGTCCATTCCATGGTGCGAGCCTTCGCGGCCCAGGCCCGATTGTTTGACGCCACCAAACGGCACGTGCTCGGTTGCCAGCAGGCCCACGTTGATACCCACCATGCCGTACTCCAGCGCCTCGGCTACGCGGTAGATGCGGCCAATGTCGCGGCTGTAGAAGTAACTGGCAAGGCCGAATTCGGTGGCGTTGGCCGCATCCACGGCTTCTTGCTCGGTGGTGAACTTGAACACGGGTGCAAAGGGGCCAAAGGTCTCTTCCCGTGCACACAGCATGTCGGGTGTGGCATCTACCACCAAGGTGGGTTCAAAGAACAGGCCACTGTCCAGCGCTGCCAAGCGTTTACCGCCCACCAGTATGCGGCCCCCTT
>CAYXWW010000065.1:0-17371 GCA_964468905.1 uncultured Rhodoferax sp.
CACTTTTGGCCCAACCCGTTTCTAAAGCGTTGCACTTCGTACTTGAATCCGCCGTTCATAACAGTACCCTGAATCGGATTTTGCCTTTGCGTACCCACTCCGTTAGCGAGATATCTAAGGCTTGTGAATTTTCCGGCTTCAACTGTACTGAATCGCAGTTCTGCCAGAAGCAAGCTATGGCGGATTGTGGTGGTGGTTCTTGCAGAGGGAAGGGCACCCGCGAAGCATCCCGCTGAATTCGAAATCACACATTCAAGCATTGGTATCAAAGGAGGCTGTATGCGTAGCTTAAATTCATTGAAGACAGGGGTGGTCACACCGATGCGCAGTAACGCGCACCCCATGAAAACAACAAAATTGATAGCCAGCCTGCTTCTGAGTGTGAGCTTGCTCAGTGCCTGTGCCAGCCAGCAAAATGCCGTGTCATCTGCAGACCACGACGCTGTGGCGGCGATGTCCAAGGCGGGTAAGGCCTACTTTGATGAGAAGTGCAAATCCGTTGCCGGAGAAAAAATCTACCGCACGGTGTCCGATGTTGAAGGCGTGCTGTTACTCAAAGTGCGCCCTGAACGCAGTCAGACCCAGTTGGAAGACCCTATGTGGCCAGGGGCGGCATTCAATGACGAATCATATGGTGAGCGATATATCAAGGACTTTCTTGGGTACGAACACGGTAGGCTTCCGCAGGAAGAATTGGCACCGGGGAAATATCGCCGAGGCTACGTAACCACCGATATACGCCCCGGCGGCCTACCAGGCTACCGCTATGTGGATGTGATGGATGCCAAAGATGGTTTGCGATATCGGTACACAGGCCGCAGAGAAGAACCATGGCAATACGACAAGACGTACCTCAAGGGATACATCAAATTCTTTTTGGATAGAACGCCGACCAACGATCTTGCTCCCCGCTACGGCGTGACCTTCGAAGACCACGTTATCCCCGAAGAGCGCGCTATCGGCGTTGCCAGCAGCACGGTTAGGGTGATCGACCTTTCCACCAAAGAAGTACTCGGCGAAATGATTCGTTACGCGTGGAGACCTCGGGGCATACGCCTGACTGAGTGGCTTACTGCCTCGAATTGTCCCCATCACGCTGTGGGGTCAAACTCCGCCACCCGCAAATTCGTAGACCAAGTTTTGAAACCCAAGGGAAAGTAATAAAAATGACCGCACCAACCACCGCAGAATTGTTGAAGTTCGCCAATGTACAAATGGCGGCCGAGGCGTTTTAGGTCTCTGACGCGACCCTTGGACTTCCACTAACTCTGTGAAGGCCGTTCAGCGGCATCATTGCCCCAAAGGTGCAAACGAACTGCTAGGGGGCAGGTCTTGCAGCAGCCCCGCAAACGCCAACGCAATACCACCGCACCGGCTGGTTCCCATGATGGCAGACGGCGTGGGTTAACGGTGCTGTAGTACATCTCTTTGGTGCGGCGACAGGTTTAGGGACCCAAATAGCGTTTGGGAATCACACCGGTGCTGGCAACCAGCTTTTGCAGCACTACATTGTCATCCATGCGCCAGAATTTGATGGTGTGTTTACCGGCGGTCACGCCAGAAAATACGGTTTGCACCACGCGGCCATTGTCTTCAACGGCACGGTTCCAGTCTTTCTGTTCTTGCAACAGAGCGGCGTTGGGGGCTGGCAGCAGCTTGTCTATGACCGTTTGTATGGGGCCGTCGTCGATGGAAACACCCATATGCAACATTCCTTTGCCCGTGGTGTCGAGTGTGGGTGCCAGATACAACTGCACGGTCAAGTCGCCAGCTACGCCAACGGTGGTGTCGTATTCCAGGCGCACGCCGTCTTGTTGGGTTGTCGATGCGCGGCCTTGGGGCAGGGCAATGACGGAACCCTTTGTACGCCCCAAGTTGGAGATGGTTTTCCACTCCAAGCCTGCGCCGTTGACGGCACGGTTGTAGTTGGGCGCTTCGATTGAAATCACATTGGCGGGTGGCGGGGCAGACTTTTTGCCAGCGCTGACTGCCAAGAATGCGATGGGCTTTGCCAATGTGCCACTTTGAACACGCTTGACGGTGGGCATGATCTGCTTGTCTGGTTGCTGCCACATGGTGTAGCCAATGTGGGTTTGCAGCATCATGCCGTCCCACTTGCCGCCGTTGTCGCGGTGGTAGGTATCGGTGAGGGCGCTGTCGCGGCGAAACGCTGCTTCTGCATGGTCGGCAAACGTGTTGGCGCGTGCGTCACCACTGGCGGCCAGTTGCTGGTTTAACGCCACTGCGAAATACATGTGGTACAGGTTGGACATGGCTGCAATCGGATGCTCGATCAACTGCAGGTAGGCACTGTGCTGGTCTTTGCGAAGCGCGGCTTTTACTTTCACCATGTCGCGCTCAAGCGCCTTCCATTCGGCCACCATCATGCCAAATTCGCCGCCGTCCAATACGTCGCCCTGCGCACTGCCGATGGGGAAGCTGCTGGCGTCAATGAGCTCGGGCTTGCGGCGGGCAGCATACTTGCTGTAGCGCGTCATCAGGTCGCCAATCGCGCGGGCCTGTGTGGGGCCAAAGGTGTCACGCGCCCAGTTTTCAGGGTACTGCTGCAATTGCGCAGGCGTCATAGCCTCGGGGTTCCATGCCTGCTTCAAGAAAAAGCTGATGGGAAATTCCATGGGCTTGATGTCGCCCACATTGACGATGGACATGGTTTTGGCACCGCGCGCATAGGCCAGGTCCATTTGTTGCCAGGTCTTCTCAATTTGGTTGGTGTTGAGCCATTTGTAGTTGCGGGGCCCACCCACATAGTCAAAGTGGTAATACACACCAAAGCCGCCCTTGCGATTTACATCGATGGTTGGCAAGCGGCGGATTTGGCCCCAGTTGTCATCGGCAAAAAGCAGGGTTACGTCATCGGGCACTTTGAGACCATGGTCGTAGTAGTCTTGCACTTCTTTGTAGAGCGCCCAGATTTGCGGCGTCTCATGGGCGGGCTTTTTGGTGACATCCTGGATGATGGTGCGCTGGTCGGCAACGATGGTTTCCAGCAGTTGCGTGGCAGTCTCTTCCGCCATG
The DNA here is from genome assembly GCA_964468905.1 of uncultured Rhodoferax sp. Lineage (GTDB taxonomy): Bacteria > Pseudomonadota > Gammaproteobacteria > Burkholderiales > Burkholderiaceae_C > Allorhodoferax. Next base: position 3,037 of record CAYXWW010000065.1, read on the forward strand.
GCTTCATCGCCATCGCCCCGCATACCAATGGTTACCACCGCGTCATAGGCTTGGCCATTTCCCTTGGACATCATCCGCTCGATGCCACCGCGCCAGAAGCTGCGTAGATTGGCTGCGTTGGTGTTGTAGTTCCATTTGCCACCGGTTACACCTTTATCGGTGTTGCGGTGCCATTCATCGTGGGCGCGGGTGAGCGGTTCGTGGTGCGATGTGCCCATGACGATTCCCATGGAATCGGCCAGCACCATGTTCTGGGGGTCATCGTCGTTAAAGGCGCGGGGCGGCCACATGGCGGGCCACAGGTAGTTGCCCTTGAGGCGCAGGAGCAATTCAAATACATGTGCGTACATCTTGGAATTGGCACCGCCAAATTGCTTGGCGGCCCATTCAGTCAGTGCCGGCGCTTCATCGTTGATGAAAATGCCGCGGTATTTGACCTTGGGAGCGTCTTGGTTGGACCCGGCTGTGACGTATACGTTAGAACGCTTGGCAACCGGTACATCGGCAAACCAATGCCACGGGGATACACCCATTTTTTCTGCAATGTCGTAGGTGCCAAACACAGCGCCGCGCCGGTCAGCGCCGACGATGACCAATGCCCGCGACACCTGTGGGGTTGGGTGTTCTACGACCGTCTGTTTGAAAGCTTCCCACGTTCCTGCCATACCTTTCACATCGATTTTGCCGGCGCGAACCAGTTCATCGACCATGCCGCCTTGACCCAACACGCCAATGATGATGACTTCACCTGTGGCAGACCGTATATCGGTTACTCGGGCAGTGGCTTTGCCGCCTACGTGCTCCAGGTCAGTTGCAAAACTCTTTGCCACGTGCTGCACCGCGGAGTCCGCAGACGGTTCAACATAGATGGGTGCCGGGCGCCCGGCCTGCACAAGCGCAAAGCTTCCGGGCTTTTTGATTGCGCAAACAGAAGCCGGAGCGGTGCACGCGAACGACAAGGTCGGTGCGACGAGAGCACAAGCCAAGATCCAATGGCCAAAAGACAATCGATTCATGTTGAGTATTTCGTTGGGTGCAACGGTCAGGTTGCAGCGTTACCGGGATTGGAATGCGTAATGTATCCCAAGCTGTGGTAGCGCAACAATAAATAAATCAACTGTCGAACGACGGTCTTGTTTGGTAGAACTTGAATGTGCCCCGCCCGCTTTGCTTTGCGACGTACATCGCGGCGTCAGCATTGCGCATCAGGTCATCTATGTTTGCGCAATCATCCGGGTAAATACTGACTCCAATACTTGGAGCGCTGTGTGCGAAGCGCTCCAGGGATATCGGGTAGGGCTGCGCCAGGGTTTCAACTAGTTTGCTGGCGACAATTACTAGGTCGGCTGCATCGGTAACATCCGGAATGAGCGCCACAAATTCATCGCCCCCAACACGCGCGATGGTGTCGACTGCGCGCACACAGGCTTTCATGCGACGGGCTACTTCCACCAACAGGGCATCCCCCGCGGCATGTCCAAAGACGTCATTGACTTCTTTGAAGTGGTCCATGTCGATAAACAACATGGCAACTTTGGTGCTTGCGCGGTGGGCCCGCTCCACTGCTTGCTCCAGTCGCTCGACCAACAAGCCACGGTTGGGTAGGCCGGTCAAGCCGTCATAGTGGGCCAGTCGGTCAAGACGTTCTTCAAAAGTCTTTCGCTCGGAGTTATTGAACGAGATGCCAACGTAGTGCGTGGGTACAACGGTGCCTTCCTTGATTGCGCTGATCGAGAGATAGTTGCAATAGATGTTGCCGTCTTTGTGCCGGTCCCACACATCGCCCGCCCAGTGGCCTTGCCGCAACACGGTCTCCCACATTTTTTTGTAGAAGGCTTCGTCGTGTCGACCAGACTGCAGCAGTCGCGGGTTGCGGCCCACCGCTTCGTCGCTGCTGTAGCCCGTCAGTGCGGTGAACGCCCGATTGACCGACAAAATGGTGCCCTGTGCATTGGTAACAATGATCGAGTGTTCCGTGGCATCAAATGCTTTGGCAAAGAGGGCTGTGCGCGACTCTTCCATATGCAGTGCGGTTACATCGTCACCAATCAACACCGTTCCTTTGACCTGGCCTGCGGCATCACGCCACATAATGGCATGCCAAAAGACGTGGCAAATTTGGCCACTCGGTGTGCGCAGTTCAGATTGAAACTCGGTCGGAAAACGAATATCTTGAACCCCATCGGGATAGAGGTTGCTGTAGAGGCTGTGATCGGCATCCGCTGCGTAATCCAGAAACAGCTTGGAATTGACGATGTCGATCGGGGCCAATCCCAACAACCGGCATAAACCGGTGTTCGAAAATTGAATCGTTCCGTAAATATCCAACATCACGGCAACGAGTCGGGTCTCCTGAAGCAATCGCATGAGGCTTTCAAAGGAGTGCTCTATTTCTGTGTTGCCACTGGCGGTGGGTGTTACTTCAAAGCACTGCAGCAAATAGCCGGTAGGGGCGTCGACAGGTGAAGTCAGAGCCATACCTTCAGCCATCAGGTGCCGGTAGACACCATCTGCGCGCAAATATCGAAATGCTTGGTGGACTGGGCATTGCGTGGCACGCGCTTCATGAAGGGTTGCCAAAAATCTAGAACGGTCGTCCGGGTGAATGCGTGACTGCCAGCCAGCACCCATTTCTTGGGCACGGGCACGACCGGTAAATGCCGTCCAGGACGGACTGACAAACGAGCAGTTCCCCTCTACATCGCTGATCCAGACTAAACATGGGCCCCGCAATGACAACTGCTGGTCGCCAGTCGCAGGCCTGCAAGTCCAACTATTGTGTTGTAGTAATTCAGTGTCTTTGTCCATGCCAGCGCCCCAAAGGCAGGATAGCGTTGTCTCTTTGGCAATGATACGCCTGAACTGCAAGCTCTGCGCCGCGTCTACAACTTCATTTCCAGCCGCAAGCCCCACCGGATTTTGGATGTATTGTCGCTCTCGCTGTCTTGTCGCTGTGTGCCGTTCAGGATGCTGGTGCCATTGGCGTAGTCGCGCGGCAAAAGATTGTTGGCGCTGAAGCGCAATTGTGCGTCTGCGTTAATAAACCAAACCAAGAAGGCATCGGTGACTACCCGCGCGCCTGTCGTGCTGCTCTGTATATCGCTGAGCTGCAAGTCGTATTCAGGTGTGTAGTTGATGCTGGCGCCCAGGCTGATGGGGAGGCCGCGCAGTTTGTAGTCAGCGCCAATGTTGGCAGTGCCCTTGGGTTGTCCTTCCAGGCGATTGTTGGGGCCAGGCACTTGCTCCACGGTGGAATCAAAGAAGCTCACATTGGTTCGCAGTGAAATAGGTAGTGCATCGGGCCACATTTCGTCTAAACGGAACTTGGCCTCCAGTTCTATGCCTTGCGCAATGGCATTGCCCACGTTTTGTGGGCGCGATACCCAGCGCCTCTCGGTCGACCACGTAACCGACTCCTGCGCCACAACATTGCGAATGAGATCGTTGATGTGGCGGTAGAAGAAGTTGGCGCTGATGAGCCCGCCCTTGTCCAAGTAATGCTCGTAGGCCAACTCGAAACCGCGTGCAAGTTCCGGTGCCAAGTTGGGGTTGCCGGCACGGTCTGGGCTGCCAACTTCGTTGGCACCGGTAGGGAATCGCTGCGAAATGGCTGGTCTTGCTATCAGCTCTTGCAGGCTCGCGGCTTTGTAGCTGCGTGTGAGGCTAGTGCGCCATTGATCCCTACTTTTGGGGTCTGGCCGCCAGGTTGCATGCAATAGTGGCGTGAGCACCCCGCTTTGGTTGCGCACGGCGTAGGCATCGCTGTCGCTGCGGGTTTCAATTCCCTCCCACCGCAAGCCCGCATAGGCCGATATTTGCTTGGTAGGATTCCATTCGTCTTGAATGTAAGCTGCTGTGCGAAATGACGACGCACTCAAGTCGTCGCCAAATTCGGTCAGGATGGGCAAGCCATTTTGCAAGGTCGTTCGGGTTTGCAGGCGCTTGCTGCTATCAAATTCAAGACCACCTACCAAACTGTGTTCATTCTCAAGTTGGTGGGAAACTTTTCCGGTCAGGCTCCAATTATTCTCTTTGGTGTTTGACGCGTCATCGACGGTGCGGGTTTTGACGGCAGACGCATCGAATTCATTGCGCAGACTGTGGTTTGAAAAGTTGCCGCCGCCTGCACCTGCGCGCACGTCTAGCCGCATACCATCTGACAATGTTTTTTGCCATTGCGCATTGCCGCGCAACAACGAAAAACGGCCATCACCATCCGTGGAAAATCTGGCATAGGGGGCTGCAATGGTAGCGCCGGGTGCTTGGTCTAATTGGCTTTGAGAATGCGTGGTGCCTTGCGAAAGTACCGCAAAAGGGGTGAGCACAATCGATTCGCCCTGGCCCAGCGCGATTTGCACGCGGCTATTGAGGTTGATGCCATCCCGCAAGTTGGTGCTGTAACCGGTTTCACGCTGGTCAAGTGCTTGGGCACCTGTTGCCAAATTGAACCACCTGGTGCGACTGTCATTTTCATCGCGCGCGCCGTTGCGGTTGACAGACAGGGTTACGGTGTATGAAATCGCCTCGCCAAACTTGTCATTGCGGGTCCATGATGCAGTGGGAGAGACTCTGCTTTCTTCGAATCCCAGGCCAGCACGAAATTCATTGAGCGTCTTTTTGAGCGCTTCCTTCAATACGATATTGATCGTGCCTGCCACTGCACGTGCACCAAATTCGGCGGTGGGCGCACGCAAGACTTCAATGCGTTCGACCTGGTCCGGTGGCAAGTTTTCCAGGGAAAAACCTGGGGGCATTCGTTCGCCATTGACGAGCAATTGGGTATAGCCACCCCCCATGCCCCGCATGCGTACATCACCACCCCGTCCGGGGCGCCCGCCTGTTGTCACGCCAGGGAGTCGTTTCAACACTTCGCTTACCGAACTATCGCCAAATCGCTCAATGTCTTCTTTACCGATGATGATCTTGGCCGCGCTGGATGCGCGACGCTGATCGGTTTCGCTGTTGCTGCCGATAACTTCTACGCGATTGAGTTTGGGCGGAGGCGGCGTTTTTGCTTCGGCGGATTTGGCTTCTGCTGCATCTGGTGCGGGAACTTGGCTCACTTGCGCCATTGCGGAAATACAGGTGAACGCTGCCAGGGCCAGGGCCAGAGTCGAACGGCGGAAATCAAAAACGGATGGGGGCGGGCAGACGATGGGCATTGCAAGTGAGGGTGGTTGACGCGCGAAGGAGCTAGTCCCGGAGCGGGGTGATCCTGGCCACAAATGATAGCTAGTGGCAATCAACTTTTAGGGTTGACAGCGGCGGGGCTGTGTAAAGCTGCGCAAAGTTGCGGGCAACCGCAGGCAAGGGTGCCCTGGGTATCAGCTTAAGGCTTGGCCGAGGCCTCGGGCTCAACCATGACCCGGCGCGCACCATCAAATCGCTTGGCCCAATACGACGTCGCCAGGCTCTCTACGCGTACTTCCGCGCCCGGTTTAGGGGAGTGGATGAAATTACCTTCCCCTACATAAATGCCAACATGACTAAACGCACGCCGCATCGTATTGAAAAAAACCAAATCGCCCGGACGCAAGTCGGTGCGTTCAATTTTTTGTGAATTTGCCGCTTGCTCCCTGGCTTGGCGTGGCAATACTAGCCCTGCCGTTTGCTCATAAATGGCTCTGACAAAGCCGCTGCAGTCAAAACCTGTGGCAATACTGGTTCCACCCCGCCGATAGGGGACGCCCAGAAAAGTCATCGCGTTAACGACCAATTCGGACGTCTTTGCCTCGACTTTTTCACCTACATCACTGATTTTTGCCATCAAACCGACCCCGGAATTGGGGTGGCTGACATCTTCGGTCGGTGGGGGCGGATTGGCAAAAGCAGTATTAGTCAGCCAAAGCGCGGCCAGAACGAGGATAATTCGCATCTAAGAAGCTTAACCCGTGGTGTTCACGGCGTCAAGCAAGGCTAAAGAGGGACCTATTATGGCAAAAGCAGAATCGAAGACCACCGTTCTACCCGACGGGTTGCGTTACAAGTCCAAAGTATCGGGCTCACCATTCATGGCGGCAGCGTCGTTTGGCGGCGCCACCATGTCCTGTTTCCTGTGTGGCAAACACCGCGCACGATCGTTGATGACGACCCGCAAGGTACTGGGCAAATCCCAAGCAGTGTGCGCGCCGTCGTGCAAAGCGTTGGATGAGTCTACTGCCGCCGCCGCGGCTGGAAAATGATTTCCCGCTCAACAGTTGGTGCGCCGTCGACCACAGTGAAAGGTGCGCATGCTGCTAGAAGTTGAATCGTCTCAGTTGGTATTGGTTGATTTCCAGTCACGGCTGATGCCGGCATTGCTGGATGCACCAGCCGCGTTGGCCAATGCCGTTCGCTTGGCTCGCCTGGCTGCGTTGCTGCAGGTTCCGGTCATTGCCACAGAGCAATACCCTTCAGGTTTGGGGGCAACGGTGCCTGAGCTCAAGGCAGCGGTAGATGCTGCAGGGGGCCGGGTTTTGTCAAAAATGCAGTTCAGCGCAGTGGAAGAGGGCTTGGGCGAGTGGCTGCGACCACCACCCAAGCCGGTGCAAGGCAATGCGCGCAGCCTACCCAAGCATTTGCAAAAAGCCTCTGTGGTAGCCGAGCGCGGTACGATAGTCTTGGCCGGATGCGAAGCCCACATATGCCTGTTGCAGACCGCTTTGGACCTGTTAGAGGATGAGTTTGACGTGTGGGTGGTGACCGACGCGTGTAGTTCACGGACAGAGCGCAACCGAGATGCCGCCTTTGACCGCCTGGCTGGTGCGGGTGTTGAATTGGTGACGACTGAAATGGTTGCATTCGAGTGGATTCGTTCCGCAGAGCATCCGGATTTCAAGGCCGTTCAGGCGTTGATTAAGTAGACATTGGGCGTTGTGTTGCATTAGTCAGGTACTTGAAAGCTCTGCATTCATAATTATGAATTCAGTTTCAGCAGTACCGAGAGACGCACTATGACCGCCTATGCAGACTTCTACCGACGTTCCATTGACGATAGGGATGGCTTTTGGGCGCAAGAAGCCCAGCGTATCGAGTGGAAGACGCCGCCCACGGAGACGTGTGACTACAGCAACCCGCCTTTTGCGCGATGGTTTGCAGGCGGAACCACAAACCTGTGCCACAACGCGGTTGATCGCCATCTGAAAGCCCGCCCGGACCAAGCGGCGCTTTTCGCGGTGTCCACCGAGACCAATACCGAGCAGGTTTATTCCTTCACGCAATTGCATGCCGAGGTGCAGCGCATGGCTGCCGCACTGCAGGAGCTGGGCGTACAAAAGGGAGACCGTGTACTCATCTATATGCCAATGGTTGCAGAGGCGGCGTTTGCCATGTTGGCTTGTGTACGCATTGGCGCTATTCATTCCGTAGTCTTTGGCGGCTTCGCCGCAGGGGCGCTAGCCGCGCGGATTGAGGATGCAAGTCCCAAGGTCATCGTCAGTTCGGATGGGGGATCACGCGGCGGCAAAGTGGTGGAGTACAAACCGCTGTTGGATGATGCCATTGCACAGGCCAGCCACAAGCCAAGTGCGGTGTTGCTGGCCGATCGCGCCCTCGCGCCCATGAAGATGGTGCCCGGCCGAGACTTTTTGTGGGCTGATTTGCGCGAAAAGCATTTCAACACCCAAGTCAATTGCACGTGGGTCGAATCCAGTCATCCGAGCTATACGCTATACACCAGCGGCACAACCGGCAAGCCCAAAGGTGTGCAGCGCGATACCGGGGGCTATGCTGTTGCATTGGCTGCCAGCATGCAGCACATTTACTGTGGCAACGCTGGTGAGACGTATTTTTCTACTAGCGACATTGGCTGGGTCGTGGGCCACAGCTACATCATCTATGGGCCGCTGATAGCCGGTATGGCGACCATCATGTATGAAGGGCTGCCTACACGGCCAGATGGTGGTATCTGGTGGAACCTGGTGGAGAAGTACAAAGTCACCGTGATGTTTAGTGCTCCGACGGCTGTGCGTGTCCTCAAGAAGCAAGACCCGGCACTGCTCTCCAAATATGATCTTTCCAGTTTACGCGCCTTGTTTTTGGCAGGTGAGCCATTGGACGAACCGACGGCGCAGTGGATTAGCAACAGTTTGAACAAACCGATTATTGACAATTACTGGCAAACGGAGACTGGCTGGCCCATTTTGGGCATTGCGAACGGCGTGGAACACAAGCCGAGCAAGTTCGGCAGCCCCGGCGTTGCGATGTATGGCTACAACGTGAAGTTGCTGGACGAAAACACGGGTGAAGAACTCACAGGTGCAAACCAAAAAGGTGTAGTGGCAATTGAGGGGCCGCTACCCCCCGGCTGCCTTCAGACCATTTGGCAAGATGACGCACGTTTTGTCAAAACCTACTGGAATAGTATCCCCGGCAAGCTGGTCTACAGCACCTTCGACTGGGGCGTGCGTGATGAGGACGGATATTTTTTCATCCTGGGCCGCACGGATGACGTGATCAATGTCGCCGGCCACCGGCTAGGCACGCGCGAGATCGAGGAGAGCATTTCCAGCCATCCGAACATCTCAGAGGTGGCTGTGGTCGGTATCGCGGACGCTCTCAAGGGCCAGGTGGCGGTGGCGTTTGCCGTTGTCAAAGATGCGAGCGCCTTGGTTGACGCCGCGTCCCGTGCCAAATTGGAAGCCGAAGTGATGAAGGTTGTCGACAGCACGATTGGAGCCGTGGGACGCCCGGCGCGCGTGCGATTTGTGTCCGTATTGCCCAAGACCCGCAGCGGCAAACTGTTGCGCCGCGCCATTCAGGCGGTGTGTGAGGGGCGCGATGTGGGTGATGTGACCACGATGGATGACCCTGCCGCACTGCAACAGATCCGCGACATCCTGGCAGCTTAGGCTCTTAGCGGTGGGGTAGACCGCCTTGGGCCAGGCGTAGCCGGATCAATAGCCATCGCACACACAGCGATACAAACAGGCCACCTGCTAGGCCATTGAGCAGTGCCGCGAGTGTGGCGTTCATTGGCCATGCCAGCGTTAGCAGCTTGACATGTCATGCAGACAATCAATGGGGTTGCTACAAAATAGATAGCGAAATGCGCACTATTTACGAGGGCTCGGCGGTACTTTTGCATTGTACTTCTTGGCTGTAGCAGGTCTTTCGCCTTCCGTGTTGTCGGCATCTTCCGCGTCCACAACCAACCCGTCCTCAAACAACGCAACGGCTGTTTTGGCAACCTGCAGCGTGTCGTAGTAGGCATATGCGCCCACGCTGATGGCCCCTAGCACGGGTACAAAGCGTGAAAGCCCTTTGCCTAGGACAAGCTTCGTTACGTGCATGCCAAGCTGTTGTGCCACGCTTTGCAATACGGAGAGCGATGTTTTGCGGATCAATACGCGCTCACCGACGCGCACCGCCACGTCGCGCAGCAGTTGGGCGGAAATATGCTTGAACAGGCAGTACAGCATTTGCTCGCGCCCAAGGGTTTGGCGCTTGCCGTAGACGCTGGCGATGTCCGACACCATTTGTGCCTGCAACTTCCAGATACTGATCAATTCGGGTACGACGGTGAGCCACCCAAAAAAACCTGGCGGCAACGACAGCGAGCCGGAAACCATGCTGGCTGTGCGGGCCGCATTGCGGGCAATGGCATGTGCGCGCTCGCCGGGTTGGGCAGACCGCGATTCCGTACTCTGCGGAACTTCCAATACCAGCGTCAGCACGGCATCGGTTAGCTGGGATGCAGCGTTAGTCAATGTTGACCTGGTGAATGGTGAAGTGGCCGCTGCGCCTGTCAGCAAAATAGCGATCCAAGGTTTCCTTGACGGTCCTAAAGGCAATCTCATCCCAGGGAATTTCGTCTTCGCTGAACAGTCGGGCCTCAATGGTTTCGGAGCCGGGGTTGAAGGTATCGCTCAGCAAGCGCGCGCGGTAAAACAGGTGAACCTGCCCCACGCGGGCCACATTGAGCAGTGTGAGCAAGTCTTCCATCTCAAACTGTGCGCCGGCCTCTTCTTCGGTTTCGCGCGCTGCGCCTTCTGTTGTGGTCTCTCCCAACTCCATGAATCCGGCAGGCAAGGTCCATTTACCCCAGCGCGGCTCGATATTGCGCTTGCACAGCAGCACTTTGTCGCCCCAGTGCGGTACGGTTCCCACTACGTTGAGCGGGTTTTCATAGTGCACGGTGTTGCAGTGGGGGCAGACGGCGCGCTCTTTGGTGTCGCCGTCGTCGGGCAAGCGATAGACCACGGCCGTGCCGCATTGTTTGCAATGTTTGATGGGGCTGCGTTGCATTTAGGCTTTGCCGTATTTTGCGATCAGGTTGCGTGCGGTGTCGCGCAAAAGTTTGCCATCTTGGCCGCGTTTGTCCATGTCGGCTATCCATTCGACCTCGACCAACGCGGCTTTGCGCTTGAACTCCTGTGCGGCGGTCGCGGAGATGGTGTAGACCGTGTTGTTACGGTCGGTGGCGGTTTTGCGGCCCGCGGGGTCGTTGGATTGCTGGGTTTTGCCCATCCAGCCCGACACGGCCAGGCCGGCGTTGTTGTCAATGACCTTTTTCAGATCAGCTGGCAACGATTCGTAGCGGTTTTTGTTCATGGCCATGACACAGGTTGCCGTGTACAGAGCACCGACCGTGGGGTCGAACTCGCTGTGAAAACGGGTGAGCTCTTGTACCTTGATAGACGGAATGACTTCCCATGGCAGCACGCAGCCTTCAATGGTGCCCTTGGACAGAGCATCGGGAATGGATGGCAGAGGCATACCGACTGGAATGGCTCCTAAGTAGCCTAGCATTTTGGTGGTCTGGCGGGATGGGCCGCGTACTTTCATGCCCTGCAGATCGGCCACGGTTTTCACGCGGCGGTCTTTGGTGTGCAGCACGCCGGGGCCATGCACGTGGGTGGCCAGCAGGTGTACGTCCTTGAATTCCTCGGTGGCCACGGTTTGCACGTAATTCCAAAAGGCTTTTGACGTGGCTTCTGCGGTGTTCATCATGAATGGGAGTTCAAACACCTCGGTCTTGGGAAACCGCCCGGCTGAGTAGCCTGGCAGCGTCCAGACGATATCGGCCACGCCATCTTTGGCCTGGTCGTAGAGCTGTGCCGGGGTGCCGCCAAGCTGCATGGCCGGGTAGGCCTCAAATTTGATGCGCCCACCCGATTCACGCTCCACCTTGTCCATCCACGGTTTGTGCATGGTGAGCCACACATTGGAAAGCGGTGCCATGAACGTGTGGAATTTGAGCGTAACCGTTTGCTGGGCGTTGCCAGGCAAGGCTTGCGCCGCCAAGGCTGCGGCACCGGTTTGAAGGAGGGTTCGTCGTTGAATCATTTTGATAGAGAGGGTGTATTAGCGTACAAAGCCAACCAACCACAATGATAGGCCGGGAAAGAACAGCAAGACCACCATGCGCAGTGTGTCGCTGATTAAAAACGGCATCACGCCGCGGTAGCTCTCGGCAATCGGCACGTCTTTGGCCATGCTGTTGACTACATACACGTTCAATCCTACGGGCGGTGCGAGCATGCCAAAGCCTACAGTCATTAGGACCATGATTCCAAACCAAATGGCCGCCTGGTCGTGTGGCATACCAAAGTCGAGCCCGTTGATGATGGGAAAGAACAAAGGAATGGTGAGCAGCAGCATGGACAGCTCATCCATGACCGAACCCAGCACCACGTAAAACAGCAAAATGATGGCCACCACCATTAGTGGCGGCAAGCCCCAGCCTTGCACCAGACCCGCTAGTTGGCTGGGGACCTGCGTGAGCGCCAGTGCAGCATTCATGACATCTGCGCCAATGAAGATCAGGAAAATCATTGCCGACCCCTGGGCCGTGGCATAAAAACATTGCGCCAGCTTGGCTATTGTGAGTTCGCGCATGGTGAGTGCCACTGCGAAGGTGGATGCAGCGCCCACGGCGGCACCCTCGGTTGGCGTAAAGAAACCACCATAAATGCCGCCAAAGACGATCAAAAAGACCACGGCAATCGGCAGCACGCCGCGCAGTGTTTGCGCGATAGGGGTGCGTGCAGTGCGTGGGCCAGCGTGCCCAGGGTTAAGCCGCACATAAATGGCAATGGCCACCATATAGCCCAGCATGGCAATGATGCCGGGCACCATGGCGGCGGCGAAGAGCTTGGCAATGTTTTGCTCCGCCAAAATCGCATAGATGACCAAGGGCACCGAGGGCGGAATCAGAATGCCGAGAGTGCCCCCGGCGGCCAGTGTGCCGGTAGCCAGGCGCCCGCTGTAGCCGTGGCGACGCATTTCGGGCAGGGCGACCGAGGTAATGGTGGCCGCGGTTGCCACGGACGAGCCACAAATGGAGCCGAACGCCGCGCTGGCCAGTACGGCGGCCATCGCCAGCCCACCCTGAAAGCGAGACATGACGCTACTGGCAAAACCGAACAGTGCGCGGGAAATGCCGCCTTGCGTGGCCAGATGCCCCATCAGTAAGAACAGAGGGATGACCGACAGGTCGTAGCTGGCAAAGCGCGCGAAGGCCTGGTTGTTCAAGAAGAAGGACAAAGGTGCCCAACCGGCTTGTGCACCATAGCCCACCACACCGGCGGCAAACATGGTGATGGCGATGGGTACACGCGCCGCCATCAGCACTAGCATCAGGCCAAAAATCAGTAGCACCCATAGCAATGGGGTCACAGGGGTACTCCGTCGGCGGTGTTGGACGGGGCACTGGCTGTTTGCCCCACGGCTTGCCACAGCGCAATAACGCCCGTCAATGCCAGCGGTGGCACCATGCCTGCATACACCAGCCAGTCTGGTATGGCCAGCAACATACTGCCCGAATGGTTGTCCCATGCATTGATGCCACCCAACGCCGTGCGCCAAGTCAGCAAGGCCATAGCCGCAGCCATCAACATGGCACCGATACGGTCGAGTTGATCATTGGTCTTGGCAGAATTGCCGCTGGTAAAAAAATCGACAATGATGTGTCCTTTGGATAGCTGACACCACGGCATAAACAGTGCAACGGCCAGTCCACAGGTTACGCCCGTCAATTCAAAATCGCCTACTAACGAAGCCGCCATGAGATTGCGCCCCACCACGCTAGCGCAGGTGATCAGCGTGATCAGCGTCAAAAGGGTACCCGCCAGAATGGCACAGCCTTGCGCCAGCTTTTCAAGGCATCGCACCAGGTTTACTCCATGCGCACGTGAATGGATTGCAAGCCTTCAATACCGCCCACTAGTGTGTCACCGCGTGCCACGGCACCGACGCCTTCTGGGGTGCCAGTGTAGATAAGGTCGCCCGGCTGCAGGGTCCATGCGGTCGAGAGTTGCTCAATGGTTTCGGCAATGTTCCAGATGAGTTTGGCAATGTTGCTGCGTTGGCGATCCTGCCCGTTGACTTGCAAGTGAATGGCCGCGTTGGCGATGCCGGGAACCTGTGAAGCGGGCGTGATCGCACCAATCGGCGCAGAGTGGTCAAAACCTTTGCCGATGCACCAGGGGCGGCCCTGCTTCTTCATGTCGTTTTGCAAGTCCCGTCGTGTCATGTCCAACCCTACCGCATAACCGTAGATGTGCTTGGCGGCTTCGGCTGCAGGTATGTTGGCACCACCGACGCCAATGGCTACCACCAACTCGATTTCATGGTGCAAGTTGGCAGTGAGGCTGGGGTAGGGCATGCCCACGGTCTGGCCAGGTTCGGCCACCAATGCAGCGTCCGCGGGCTTCATGAAGAAAAACGGTGCTTCCCGACCCGTATGCCCCATTTCCAGTGCATGGTCCACGTAATTGCGGCCCACACAGTAGATGCGGTGCACGGGGAAGCGCGCAGTCATGCCGACGATCGGCACACTGACGGGGGCGGGCGGAGTGAATACGTATGGCATGGCGGTTTCCAGTTAGCAGGAAAAGGTTTCCGGGGTATAGGCGCGAACGGGTTATAGCGTTGCCGCCGTCATGCCGATTTGGTGACCAAGTCAAAGTGCTCTACAACCGGCGGAGCGGCAAAAAATGGCCCAACGATGGCGCGCCACTGGGTAAAAGCGTCTGACTGACGGAAACCAATGTTGTGGTCTTCCACTGTGTCCCAAAAAATTTGCAGGATGTAGCGCTCGGTGCTTTCAATTCCACGGTTGACTTTGTAGCCCTGAAAGCCTTTGGCGTGGCTGATGACGGTCATCAGACCACGCTGGATAGCCTCTTCAAAGGCTGCATTCTGACCGGGATGGATGCGGATGTCGGCGAGTTCGAGAATCATGGTGGTTGCTCGTTTGAATGTGGTGGTAGACCTTAATGGTAACGACCCTGGTTTATCCTTGCGCACATGACCTCTCCTGCAGCCGTATTGAATGACGATTGGATCGTGCCCCAATGGCCCGCACCGCCAGGCGTTCACGCCGTCTGCACGACCCGCCGCGGTGGTGTCTCGG
>CAYXWW010000066.1:0-7633 GCA_964468905.1 uncultured Rhodoferax sp.
GGGCGCATTGCCTACCCGGTGCATGAGATCACGATTGCGGGGAATATGGCGGCCATGCTCAAGGGCATTGAAGCTGTGGGGGCGGATACGTATAACTATGGGGCTAAGACGGTTGGGTCTATTCTGATCAATCGGATGATGGTTGCGGGAAGTTAATTTTCTTTGAGAGGGGGGGCTTACCTGCGGCGCTTTTGTAGGTCCCCACTCCCCCCAGCCCCCTCGCCCCGCCGGGCGAGGGGGAGTTAAAGCGGACAGCCGATTTGATTTGGTCGCGCCGAATGCGAAATTACTGGCGTGAGGTTTCGGAGCTTCTGGCTGACCAGTGCGTCAAAGCTTCGGCGCTGAAAAAAGCAAATTGATCCCAAGCTTCTGCTACCAATTCAGGAGCTACTCACGCACACTTCATGAGGGCTAGAGGGCGAAAATACTCAGTAGTTGTCCCTCAAGCCCCAGTAAAACTTGATACCCACAAAATCTCTCTCGTCGCTCCGGCAGTAATTCCGTATTCGGCGCGACCAAATCAAATCGGCTGTCCGCATTGGCTCCCCTTTCGCCCGGCGGGGCGAGAGGGGCTGGGGGAGAGTGGGGACCTACAAAAGGCCCGCAGGGCTCTGAACCGCTTGGCGGTCAGCGCCGCAGGCAAAAATCGCCCGCTAAAACAAAAAAACTATCCAGCCAGAGCAGCCTTAACCGCCGCAGACACAGCAGCCATCTCCGCCTTCCCCGCCAAAGCAGTTTTCACCAACCCCATGACCTTGCCCATATCGCCAGGGCCCGCCGGGCGACCCAACTCGGTGGCCAGATTTGCCACAATCGCCTTCACTGCAACCTGCACTTCATCTGCCGACATGCGTTGTGGCAGGTAGGTTTGCAGTACCAGTAATTCCGACTTTTCCTTGTCGGCCAAATCCTGGCGTGCCGCCTTTTCAAAGGCTTCGATGGAGTCCTTGCGTTGCTTGATCAACTTGTCCACGATGGCCACCACGGCCGCGTCATCCAAGACGATGCGTTCATCCACTTCGCGCTGCTTGCAAGCGGACAGCAGCAGGCGGATGGTGCCCAGGCGTTCGCTGTCCTTGGCACGCATGGCGGTTTTCATATCTTCGGTGATTTGGTCTTTGAGTGATGACATGGTGGTGTTCCTGAAAGTGGACGGGCACTACGTGATGTGGTGAAAGAAAAAAAGCCCGCCGGAGCGTCCCCAAGCGAGCTTTTTTTGGCCTGGAAGGCTGTTCTTTAGAACATCTTCTTGGGCAATTGCATACTGCGAATACGCTTGTAGTTGCGCTTGACAGCAGCTGCCTTCTTGCGCTTGCGCTCTGCAGTGGGCTTCTCATAGAACTCGCGTGCGCGCAAATCTGTCAGCAAACCCAATTTTTCAATAGTGCGCTTGAAGCGACGCAGGGCGACGTCAAACGGCTCGTTTTCTTTTACACGGATGGTTGTCATTACGTAATGTTGTCCAAAATGTGCTGTCGCTATTCACACAGGGAGATCGAGCCCTGCATGCCACGTTCAGCGGTATTTCCCGTCTTAACTAGTATTGGCCGACGGGAGACTGCCAGAAAAGCCTTGGATTATAGCGTTTTTACGGTGTCTGCTGACCGCAATGTGTGTCAACGACAAATATCAGTTCTTGCTGCCTTCGGTATCCCGTTTGAAGCGTTGCTCCAATTCAATACATGCAGGTGTGCCCACCAAATCCGCACGCTGGCACGCGCGGTACATGCACATGGGTCGCCCAAAGAAACTGCTATCCGCACAGAGCTTGTCGGGCGTTGGTGGGGGCGGGGCAGGTTTGGGTTCGGGTTTCGGCGGTTCTGCTGCAACCACTGGCGCGGGAGGTGGTGGCTCGGCGATCACCGGCGCGCGCGCAGGCTCTGGCTTCTTCGTGCGGCCCGGTGCGCTGGCACTGCGCGCGCGCGCGGGCGCTGCTGGTTTGGCGCTTGCGTCTGGCGCAGAGGCATTTGCTAAAGGTGCGCTAGCCGGTACTTGTGCGGCGTCCGCTTGTTGCGGCGGCAGGTCGCTCGCCGGTGCGACTGGGGCGCTGGCCACTGCAGCAACGGGCCCCACCGCATCTGTCAAAACCATGGAGGCTGCGGATTGCGCCTTGCGGGACTTCGTATTTGCGCTTCGCCAGGCCCAACCGACCGCAAACAGGATGGAAAGCACGACGGCACCGACCACCAATACGACGCTGGAGCGGGGCATGGCTCCTGCAGGTGAATTGGATTTGCGGCCGTGCCGCGATGGCTTCTTGCGCCGCCCAACAGACTCACTTTCCAATACAGGCACACGATCAATGGATGACGTGTGCTTGGCGTGCGTGTCGGGATACTTGAGGGGTTTTGAACTCGGTGCGTCGTCAGCATTGCCTTTTGCGACGAAGGTGGCGTCTCCATCATCGGGCGTGCTGTCTTCACCCTCTTCGCCAATAAATTGCGTGGGGGCGTAGTCGGGGTCGCGGTTGCTGGGGCGTGTCTGGTTTTCGATCGTTGCAGAGTCTGACAGTCGCAGAACATCACCCACGGGCAGGCATGCAGGGCCCAATTCGGCTCGCCAGTCAAATGACGACATGCCAATGGGTGTCGACAAGCCCAGGCGACGAACAAAGTCACGTACCGACTGCGGCCGGTCTTGGGGTTGGATTTTCAGACCCCAACTGATGCATTCGACAAATTGATCCGAATAGTGTTGACCAAACTCCCCGCGCACGGTTTTGACCACATTGGCAAAAGCCGGCATGCGGTCATGCACTGCGCGAATGGTGGCAGGGAGTGGGGCTTGGTTGCTCAGCACCCCATGCACTACTGCGCAGAGTGCATAGAGATCGGTCCAGGGGCCTTGGGGCAATTCATGCGCACCCGCATGCTGCTCGATGGGTGCGTAGTTCACCTTCAGGATGGCCGTGTGTTGCTTGTCGGTGTCGCCCAAGGCGAGCCGTGCGGCGCCTAAATCCAGCAAAACCGGTGGCCCGCTGTCCTGCAGAAAAATGTTGTCGGGAGACACATCCCGGTGTAAAGCCTGGCCGCGGTGCAACACCTTGAGTGCGCCCAAAATGGACCACATGACCCTGCGCAGCCACACTTCTGTAGGGGGCGTGCGCATGCACAGGCGAGCCTGTTTGAGCGTCATACCCCGGTACAAAGGCATCACCATGTAAGCCGTGCCATTGGCTTCCCAAAAGCGGAATACGCGTACCAGTGACGGATGCTCAAACATGGCCAGCATGCGGGCCTCACCCACAAACGATTGCAGGCCGGTCTGAAAGCTTTCGAGGTCTGTGGATGCGCGAACGGTAACGGTCAACTGGTCTGCAGCGCGGCCGGCCATTGCCGTGGGCAAAAATTCCTTGATCGCCACATCGCGTTGCAGCGAATGGTCATAGGCCCGGTAGACCATGCCAAAACCGCCAACACCAATCAGGCCAAGAATCTCAAATTCTGCGAGCCGCGTTCCGCAAGCCAGTCCGTCCACATGGGTCATGTCGGGAGCGGCAACGCGAATGGGCAGTTCAATCATGGGTCCTCGGATTCTATGGCAGCGGGGGCAAATTGCGTTGCCTCACAACGTCGCATAAAAGTAACAAAATGCTGGCAATTTGGGCCAATGGAGCGCCAATAGAGCACGGTTACCTACCGGCGCTACGCCACAGCTGCCTGCTCAGGCGCTGCCAGGCAAGAGCTTTGCAGCCAGGCCTTGCGCACAGGCAAAACCACTGGCCCATGCCCACTGGAAGTTGTAGCCGCCCAGCCAACCAGTCACATCTGCCACTTCACCGATGAAATACAGGCCAGGTTGTTGGGACTCCATGGTTTGGGACGACAGGCATTTGGTGTCCACGCCGCCTGCGGTGACTTCGGCCTTTTTGTAGCCTTCGGTACCGGTGGGCGTGAGCGTCCAGTGGTGTAGGTGCTCCGCCAGCGCGGTGAGGGACTTGTCGGATGCCTCATTGACCGGACGCGCCCAGTTGTGGCCCAAAGTGGGCCCCTGCGCCACCCAGGTGTCAGCCAGACGCGATGGCACCAGAGCGGCAAGCGCGTTGGCAATGTGCTTGCGTGAAGTGGCTTTTGCATGGGTAAGCAGTTCGGCCACATTGGCGTCGGGAGCCAGGTTCAGGCGTATGGTGGTGCCTGGCTGCCAGTAGCTGGAAATTTGCAGTACGCCGGGGCCGCTTAAGCCCCGGTGGGTGAAGAGCAAGTCTTCGAGGAAGGCGATCTTGTCTTTCTTGCCACCCGTTTCGAGGGATACGGGCAACGACAGACCGGCGAGTTGGGCAAACGGTGCCCAGCCCGCCTCGTCAAATGTAAGGGGTACCAGCGCCGGGCGCGGCGCAACCAGCGGCAGACCAAACTGCTTTGCCACGCGGTAACCAAAATCCGTGGCGCCAATCTTGGGAATGGACAGCCCGCCGGTGGCTACGACAACCGCTGCGCAGTGGATGGCTCCACGATCACTATCAATTTCATAGCTGCCAGCGCTTGTTTCATGAGGGCTAGACGACAAAAATCGTATTGCCTTCAGGCTGCAGGGCTGCCAGCGGGTGACCTGGCCTGCATCGCACTCTGCCAGCAGCATGCAGATGATGTCTTCGGCCGAACGGTCGCAAAACAGCTGGCCCTTGTGCTTTTCATGAAAGGGAATGCCATGTTTTTCCAGCAGGGCGATGAAGTCGCGCGGTGTGTAGCGGGAGAGGGCTGAGCGGCAAAAGCGCGGGTTCTCGCTGATGAAGTTGGCGTGCGTGGTGCCCAGGTTGGTGAAGTTGCAGCGCCCGCCGCCCGAGATACGGATTTTCTCCGCCACTTTCTCGCTGTGGTCCACCAGTAAGACTTTCAGGCCCAACTGGCCTGCCACACCAGCACAAAATAGGCCTGCGGCGCCGGCCCCTACGATGACAACATCAAAACTATGCATTTGACCAGAGCAAAAAAAGCAGAGTTTGCTAGTGTAGGCGGGGGGACTTGACAGTCCGTTCAATTGCTATTAAAGTGATATCACTTTGACATCATTTGCGATTTGCATGAAGCAAAGCAGCCTCCAGTCCGGCGACTGGAGCAACAACTGACGAGGACAGAGATATGGATACAAAAGCTTCCAATGAATACGCTGCAAAAACCGCCAGTGGGTTTTTGGCCATCGCGCTTGGCCTGGGCTTGCTCATGACCGCCGTGTTTTTGGTCACGCGCGCGCCAAGCGTCCCTAGCCTGGTACTGGCGGGCCTTGCCATCGTGGCGGGTCTATGGTTTTTGACGGGCCTGTACACCCTCAACCCCAACCAGGCCGCGGTACTGAAGCTGTTTGGCAGCTACCGGGGCACGGACCGCAGTGAGGGCCTGCGCTGGGCCAATCCGTTCCTGAGTCGCAGCAAGGTCTCGACGCGGGCGCGCAACTTCAATAGCGAAAAGCTCAAGGTTAATGACCTGCGCGGCAATCCGATCGAGATTGCCGCAGCCATCGTCTGGCGGGTGAACGACACCGCACGCGCCAGCTTTGACGTGGAGGATTTTGAATCCTATGTGTTCACACAGGCCGAAGCGGCGGTGCGGCATCTGGCCTCTACCTACGCCTACGACAACCTCGACGAGACCGGCAGCGCAGCGCCCAAAGAGATCACACTGCGTTCCGGTGGTGACCAGGTTGGCGTGGCCTTGTTGCAGGAATTGCAGGACCGCTTCTCATTGGCTGGCGTGACAGTGATGGATGCCAAGCTAACCCATCTGGCCTACGCCCCTGAGATCGCCGGTGCCATGCTGCGCCGACAACAAGCGCAGGCCATCATTGCGGCACGCAGCCTGATCGTGCAGGGCGCAGTGGGCATGGTGGAGCTGGCTCTAAGCGGCTTGCAGGAGCGCGGTCTGGTGGACTTGGATGACGAGCGCAAGGCTGCTATGGTGACGAATTTGCTAGTGGTGCTGTGTTCCGACCACGACGCACAGCCGGTGGTGAATACTGGCACTTTGTATAACTGAACGATCAATTTTGTAACCGCTACTCTTTTTGGAGACACAGCATGAGCGCTTTTCGCTTCAATCCCCGTTTGGTGAACAAGATCCTGCTGGAAAGCCTTTTCCAGGCCGTACTGGCCGGTTTGGCAGAGTCGCACAGTTGACTTTCACTCGCCATGGCCAGTCCCGATAAGAAATCATTCGCGCTGCGCATTGACCCCGTGCTATGGGCGCAGATTGAGCGCCTGGCAGCGGCGGAGTTGCGCAGTGTGAATGCACAAGTGGAGTACCTGCTGCGGGAGGCGGTGCGTGCGCGCGTTGGTGGGCAAAGCCCGGCGACAAAGCCCAGCGAAGAGGGTAACTCCAACAGCACTTAGAGCCTGTGTGGCAATGCGTTTTGCGCAGGTAAAGGAGGAGCCCGCAAAGCGGGCGGGGGACACGGAGCAAAACGCATTGCCGCGCAGGCTCGACTCCCGGCGCGATACTCTTCCGCGTTTCAGGCGACCCGGTGTTGCAATGGCAGCTCGCTGGCGTCCACCCCCGCAGCCAGCAGGCCTTGCAATACATCACCCACCACAATCACACTCGGGCTAGCCAACTGCTCCCTGGCAATGGTGGACTCCAAATCAGCCAGCAAACACACCGCGTGGCGCTGCGTGGGCAGGCTGGCGTTCTGGATGATGGCGACGGGCGTGTCGGCATGCAGGCCGTGCAGCAGTTCGCGCTGAATGGTGGCTGCACCGCTCACACCCATGTAGATCACCAAGGTGAGACGAGCCTGGCGTGCGGTAGCAGAAAGTGCGCGCCAATCAGTACCCTCCGAGCCGGGTTTCGCGTGGCCTGTGACAAAGACAACGCCATGCGCATGTTCGCGGTGTGTAAGTGGTACGCCTAATGAGGTCACCGCAGCCAAGCCGGCAGTAATGCCATTGACCACCTGCACCCGCACGCCGGCGGCCTCCAGTGCTTCCATCTCTTCGCCACCACGTCCAAAGACGAACGGGTCGCCACCCTTGAGGCGCACCACGTTTTCACCTTCCAGTGCTGCCGTCACCATGAGCTTTTCAATGAACGACTGCGGGGTGGACTTGCAGCCACCGCGTTTGCCGACATGCACGATACGGGCCGTGGGTGCAGCAAACGCCACGATGGCTTCGTTGACCAAGTCATCTACCAACAGCACGGTGGCCGCCTTGATGGCTTTGAGTGCTTTCAGGGTGAGCAAATCGGGGTCGCCGGGGCCGGCACCTACGAGGGTGACTTGGCCGCGCGCGCTGGGATGGGAAAGATCGTATGGCATGGTGCGTGTTCTATAGTGCCTGCACCAGATGCAAGATATGGGCCACCTGCTGGGCAATGGGGGACGGTACAGGTTGCGCGCCATCCAATACGCTGCGGATATACGTGGCGGTATGCCCGGCGTCAATCTCCGTAGGTAGGTTGGGCAGACTGGTCAAAACGCCTGCCTGGTGGTCTTGATGGTCCACCACTTTGCCGCCAATAAACCCTTCCATTTTGGGGGTGCGCCTTGGGTCCGCCACGGCTTCACCCTCAGTGCCGCGCAGCAGCAGGGCATTGCCGACCACGCTGACGCTGCTCAGGGCCATCGCTGCGCCCGCGACCATCGGGTTGAGCAGGCCCGCGGCGGCCAGCGGTGCGTAGGCGCGGTGCAGCAGCGCGGTCAGCGC
>CAYXWW010000066.1:7643-15377 GCA_964468905.1 uncultured Rhodoferax sp.
GGGCATTGCCACCCATCACGGTCAGTGTTTCGGCCATGGAGATGGCGTATTCGGGGTGGGTGTAGCTGGTCACCAGCAGGCTCTTGCCTTGCACGGGTGTCATGAGCTTGACCAAGCTGTGCGCCGGGTTGCGCAGGCCCACCACGCGGCGCACGTCCAAGAGGCGCTGCAGCCCCGGGTGGAGCAGGCCAGTTGGCACAAACGCAACGCTGCCAGGTGCTATTGATTCAATAGCTGCTTGTGCAGGTATTCCGAGGGCTAGCAGCACTTCTGACGTATAGACCCGGCGCGATTCGGTGGCCGTGCCATGCACCAGCACACTCAAGCCTTCACGCGCAAGCAGCATTGCCAGCAAGGGAGTAAGCACCGGCAGCTTGCGCGCCCCGTTGTAGCTGGGGATGACGATGGTGGGGGTGGTGCTGGCGGGCAGGGTGTGCAGGCGCTGGTGGGTGGCGTCCAGAAAGCCCGCCATTTCTTGCGCGGTTTCACCCTTGATGCGCATGGCCAGACAGAACGCGCCAATCTCCAGATCGGTAACCGCGCCGTCCAGCACCTGCCCAAACAGGTCAGCTGCCTGCTCGCGGTTTAGCGCACGCGCGCCCTGGCTGCCGCGGCCTATTTCTTTGATGTAGTTTGCAATGCCCATGCGCTGATTGTCGGTCAATGATGCGGTGGTCGTTCAGCAGTCCACCAGATCAGCCAATGTGATCATCAGTAGCCTAGGGTCGAGCGGGGATGGCTCGAACCCTATGTGTTCGTAAAAAGTCATGGCCTCTTCCGTGAGGGCCTGTACGGTCATGCCACGAATGCCAATGGCATCGGCCGCTTGCAGCACACGCAGGCCCGCGTCGCGAACCAGCGCGCGGCCAAAGCCTTTGCCGTGCAAGCTTTTGTCAACGGCCAGACGGCCCAGCACTACTACGGGTATGGGGTCGGGCATGTTGCGGCGCAAACGGCCTGTTGCCCCTGCGCTGACCACTGCACCCGATGCCAATGCGTAGTAGGCCACCACGCGCGGGCCATCACACACCACATAGGTGCGCGAGGCACCTTGGACCTGGTTTTTGAAAGCACGGCGCTGGAGCCATTGATCCAAACTGTCCGTTCCGCATGCAAACCCTGCGGTGATGTGATGCTCTGCCAGTGGCACTGGGGCGGCACACTTCATCCTCGCTCCCAGGGTGCGGGGGTCTGCATTGTTTTCCGCAAGCGTGGGTTGGCCTTGGGGGGCATGTCCAGCCGGGCTAGAAACTGGGCGTGGGCCTCAGGGCTGACGGTGATGACAAGCTGGTCTAACAAGGCGTCTTCTGCCGCCAGACGCGCGGCATCCAGAATGAAATCGGTGCGATTTTTGCCACGCGATTTGGCCGCGCGATCAATCAGGTTGCGTTCTTCGGGCTTGATGCGGATGTTCAGGGTTTCGCGTTTGGCTTCGCTTGCGGCATGCATGGGATGTCTCCTGGCAAAAGTTGATCTTAGCATTTTGTAATGACATTGTCATTTAGTGCACTATGACAAGATATCGCATCTACCCAATGTAAAAAGTAATTTTTCATGGCAGTTCCAACAATGCCAGTTGTCCCAGCCAAATATCGGGATGATGGGGCATTCGATTGTGCGGACCTGTAAACAAACTTACCCTATCAATTGATGACAAACGTTTTCTCCAGCATTGCGCTGCTGCTTCTCACATTGGCTTTGGGTGCGTGCGCGACCACTGCTGCGCAAAGCAGTGGAGGTGACTACTTCCCGGGTGGATCGCAGTATTACAGTTATGGCGTCTCGCAAAGCAAGGAGAATTTTGAGAATGTTGCCCGTGCCCAGTCTGACTACTCGCTGTATTCGGGCCCGCGTCATTGGATCGACATCACGGTGGGGCAGTCACCCTCAGAATACAACTTACTTCAAGTCTATTACCCCTTGCATGTGCGCTGGGTGCTGAAAGACGGTCGCCAGTTCATTGCAGAGAACATCGACTCCCGCAGCATCATGCGAGAGTATTTCAAGAATCATCAAATCGACTTGCCCTTTCAAAGAGAACACAGACCTTCGGCACCTGGTGATTACGATCCCACTTTTGTGCATGAGGTGCGTGATGACGTTGTGATCCTGAAATGGCTGATTCGTTACAACCACACACCATTGGAACGCCGTGAAAAAGAACTACCTAACATTGAGTACCAGGAACACATCGTCACCACCATCAAAGGCACGCCCACGACAGGCATTGATTTCGACCAGCACCGGGAATTGAAGAAGTAATGGGGGAGTGAGTTGGTTTGCCAGTAGTCCCTTCAAACCCTGTGGCGTCACAATTCTGGCGGCATGCAGCCGTCATGCAACCGGGTTATCCGCCTGTTGCCCCACCTTCGGCCGCTCCGTATTGGGTACCCACTCCCACCATTCGTGTTGGCCCTCTGCTGTTTCTTCCTGCGTGCGGTAGACGTTCCAAGTGACCAGGTAGTCGGGGTTTTCCATGTCTACGCCGCTGGGGGCGTGGCGGTAGTGGCCGGGTGGGGCTTTGAACCAGGCGTCCAGGTGCGGGGGCAGGATGAAATCGGCGTCGGTTACCGCCGGGTCGCTGTGGTGCAGCTGCACGCTAATGCCTAGCTCGGCGTCCACCTTGGCCACCTGGCCGGCGTACTGGGTCTGCTTCATCAGCTCGCCCTGCACATCAAAGTACGACACGCCGATGACGCAGGTTTTGGTTAGCAGTTCTTCAAGCAGCATGGGATGGTGTCGTGGGCGTTGGCGTTTATGCTGAGCAGGGCGAGAGGGGGAAGGCTTGCGGTGGATTAATGGCGCAGTGGGGCTACACCCACTTGTGGCATGTTGGCCAGGCCAATGTCGCGCGCATGCTCTTCAAAGCCCTTGTTTTTCCAGAAGAATGCGCCAGGCATGGTGGTGGGGATGACCAGGATGTAAAACAGTGCGCGCCCCATGAGGCTGGTGACCACGTGCACCAGGCCGACCAGGGTCAGGCCGAGCAAGATGGTCCAGTCCACGGTGTTGAACACGAGCATGTCAGCCAAAATAGTGCAGGCGACCAGCAGGTTCAGCCCCAGCAGCGTGTTACGCAGCACATAGGTCTTGCCAAAGGTAGTGGTCTGCACGTAGTACGACGCACCACCTTCGTGTTCTGCGAGTCCCATGTCACGGCTGTGTGCGGTCAGGCCAATGCCTTCAAGCAACATGCCCACACACAAAACAGCAGTGGAAACCATCGCTACGTTGAGCACACTTTCACCCGCATAGGCTAGCGTTGCAATAGCAACGCTACCGACCAGCAACGCACCCAATGCCAGCGCATTGCCGCCAAAGCTGGTGGCGACTTGCCAGTGGTTCCAAAACGGACGTGCCTTGATGCGGTAGCACTTGGTCATGTAGTACAGACCGGCCAAGCTGCCCAGCACGGCCAAATAGCCCAGCACGTTGGCGAAGGCAGTGGCTTGCGTGGCGCTGATGATGGCGGTGGTGTCAAACCCCAGCACGGTGGTGAACAACGCTTGGAACACGCTGTTGCCCGGCAGGCTAAACGTGATGTGCATGCCGAGCATGCCCATGAAGACGGCGATGCCTAGGCCTTCACGTGACACTGGCGAGTGCCGCAGGTTGTTAAAGCCCCGGTAGAAGCGCATGGGTTTACCTAAGTGCGTGGTTGATATGAATAAGCCAAACCCTACCAACAAGAAGCACGCAATGGCTAGTGGCGCGTAGAGCGCTGACTGTGCAAAGGCCACAAAGCCTGCCAAACCTGCTTGTACCCCCAGGAAGAGCAGCGCAAACCCACCAGCTGCAGCTTGTGCAGCCAGCGTGAACAGCACCAGCGGGTTCTCACGCGAGCTTAGGCGTGCCAGGTTCCAATGCTTTGCCTTGCCTTTCTTTTGGTCAATGGCGGGGCGGTAGCGGCCAGTTGCATCCTTGTGGTACTTGATGGGCATCGAATCGGTGCGCTTCATCTCGTCCGGCATCTGCTTGATTTGCTGGAAGCGGATGTTGGGTTGGGTGATTTCTGGGCTGGGGAAGCCAGGGATTTCGACCCGCGCTTGTTCGCGATTGCCGGGGATGTTTTCAATGACACCAAAATCCAATGCATTGCCCACACAGGCCGACACGCAGGCGGGCTTGAGGCCTACTTCCAGCCGGTCCACACACATATTGCACTTGGAGACTTGGCCCTTGACCGGGTCCAGCTGGGGTGCGTTGTAGGGGCACACCCAGGTGCAGTAGCCGCAGCCAAAACAGGTTTCGGGGTCTTGCAGCACGGCACCATATTCCACGTGTTTTGTGTAGGCGCGGGTGGGGCAGCCTTTCAGGCACACTGGGTCATCACAATGGTTGCAGGCCATGGAGATGTTCATGCGCTTGTAGTCGGGGAAGCTGCCACCTTCTACATAGCCTACCGAGCGGAAGGCCAGGTGCGCCGGGTTCTCGTTTTTCTCGCTACAAGCGGCTTCGCAGGCGTGGCAGCCAATGCAGTTGTCAGCAGTGAAGAAGAAGCCGTGTTGTTTGTTGCGATTGGGGTTGGTGCCAACAGCCGGGTTCTCGTTAATGAACATGGACCGGCCCACCGGCAGCGCGCCTTTGGTGTGCTCGATCAAGTCAATCTTTTGACCATAGCGGTTGGTGTCGGCGTGGGTTTTGTCGTTGAGAAAGGCGTAGACCTGTTCCTCGGTACGAATCTCCCAGATCTTCTTTTCGGCCTTTTTGGAGCCACAGCCGCCACTGCCGCATTCTGGTTTGCCGCAGCCACCGTGCGCAGCGGGATTGGCCACTTTGGCGTCTGTTGTTAAGGTGTTTTCTTGCATAGAAAGTCTCCTTGTTTTAACGTGCTGCCAGGCACATGCGAATGTCAATTTCGCGGTCTACGTAGGCCCATTCGGGTGAGGTGCGCAGCGCTTGCAAAAGTGCTTCAAAAGCCGCTTGGTCCGCAGGCGCATATTCGAACCAAGTCACAAAATCAAATGGCTCATGGGGCCCCAGGTCACGGCAGTGGTGCAGACGACGTGCCACGGCGGGCAGGTACTGCAGGCCAATCTGTATGTGGTGCGATTGCGCTTCAAAAATATGCCGGCGTTCGTCTTGCGTCAGCGCCCACCACGTGGCGGTTTTACGAATGGGAATCAGCGCCGCACACGTAGCATGTGCGCGGCCCAGGCCTTCTTGTTTGCCAACCAGTGCATCTTTCTCGGTGCGTTCGACATAGCGCTCGTTGCTGGTGATGCCGCGCAAGAGCCAGGATGCGTCGTTTGGAAACGCGCACGCGTCGGTCACCACCTCAATGCGCGCAGCCTGCGCCATGGGCTCCCCTGCAATGGTGGCCATGCTTTCCACACGCCAGGGGCCCGTGTTGCCTGCAATGAAGCTGAACAGGCGTGGGGCTGGAGCGGGTGTGGGTGCAGGCGCGGTAGACATGGGGGATGTGTTCACTGTTGCAAAAAGCGATCAGAACGCACGGCGTTCCAGGTTCAAGCGTGCAGCCTCTTGCTGGTCGATCTTTTCCACCCGTGCGGCATTTTGTTTGAAAGCAGGCTGGCGGGAATGCGGGTCTAGCAACCCCAAGGTGAGGCGGTTCACGCAGTCATGGAAGTGGAAGGGGATAAACAGCATATCGCTCCCCACGCGCTGGGTCAGCTGCACCATGACCACCGCATCGCCACGGCGGCTGACCACCCGCACATAGCTCTGGTGTTCAATGCCCAGCTTTTCGGCTGCGTCAGGGTTCATCTCCATGTAGGGGGTGGGGCTGAATTTATTGCAGTTGCCGATTTTGCCGGTGCGGGTGCGGGTGTGGAAATGCTCCACCACGCGGCCCGAGTTGAGCCAGAAGGGGTATTCGGTGTCCGGGCATTCGTTGTTGTTGATGAACGGAATGGGGATCAAGTTGGCCTTGCCCGTGGGGGTTTGGAACACACCGTCGGTATAGAGCCGTGGGTTGCCATCAAAGGGCAGGCGCAACTGCATG
Source organism: uncultured Rhodoferax sp. (assembly GCA_964468905.1). GTDB lineage: Bacteria > Pseudomonadota > Gammaproteobacteria > Burkholderiales > Burkholderiaceae_C > Allorhodoferax. The sequence goes on from CAYXWW010000066.1 coordinate 13,609, forward strand.
TCAAACCCACTGGATGCGCCAATTTTTTCGGCATCGCTGATGGCCTGCGCCTCGCTGTATGGCCACTGGATGCCGCGTGCCGCTTCAATGCGGTCATAGCTCATGCCAGAAATATCCAGCGTGCGCCCAGCGCCCTTGGACAGTTCTTTCATCTCGTCGAACGCGCCCTCGGCCGTCTCGGGGAAATGGATCTTGTTGCGGTCTTCAAAGCGCTTGGCCATCTGGTTGAAGATCCAGAAGTCGGGCTTGCTGTCGGCATAGGCGGGCAGCACATTGCGTGTCAGGTTGACCCGGCGCTCGGTGTTGGTGTGGCAGCCTTCCTTTTCGGCCCACACGGCGGCAGGCAGGTAGATGTTGGCGTATTTGACGGTCTCCACGTCTTCGTACACGTCTTGCACCACCAAAAATTCGAGGTTTTCCATCGCCTTGCGGATGCGCGGCTGGTTGGCCATCGATGTCATGGGGTTGGTGGCAACGAGCCACAGCCCTTTGATCTCGCCGGTTTCAATGGCGGGGAAAATATCGGTCTGCGCCAGGCCGCGCTTGGGCGGAAAGAAACTTTCGTCAATGCCCCAGTAGTCCGCTACCAGCTTGCGGTCTTTTTCCTTCTCCAGCAGGCGGTAGCCCGGCAGGCCGGAGCAGGAAGACCACTCGCGTGTGCCCATGGCATTGCACTGGCCGGTGATCGAGAGACTTGTGCCGCCTGGCTTGCCGATGTTGCCGGTAATCAAGTTCAGGTTGTTGATGTCCACCACACCGTCCGAGCCGTGCGTGGACTGGTTGATGCCCATGGTCCAGATGCTCATGGCCGCAGGGGCCTTGGCATAGATGCGGGCCACAGTGCGAATGCGGTCTTCGTCAATGCCGCAGATGTGTTGGGCGGTGACGGGGTCGTAGTCGGCCACCAGCGCGCGCAGGGCATCAATGCCTTGGGTGTACTTCTCAATGTATTCCTTGTCCTCCAGCCCTTCCTTGAAGATGACGTGCATCATCGCGTTGATGAGCACCGTGTCTGTTCCAGGGGTGATGGGCAGGTGGATGTCGGCAAACTGCGCCAGCATGGTGACGCGTGGGTCGACGACGATCAGCGGGAACTTGCGTTTCTCCAGCGCCTCTTTCAAGCGCCAGTAGATGATGGGGTGCTGCTCTGGCAGGTTGGAGCCAAAGGCCATGAAGCAGTGGTTGTGCTAAAAGTCAGCATAGCAACCCGGTGGGCCGTCGGACCCAAAGGAGCGCTTGTAGCCCGACACGGCTGAGGCCATGCACAGCGTGGTGTTGCCGTCGTAGTTGTTGGTGCCAATCTGGCCGCGCACGAGCTTGCCCAGTGTGTAAAACTCTTCGGTGAGCAACTGGCCGGTGGAAACGATGGCAAAGGAGTCGCGCCCGTACTTGGCTTGAATCTCCTTGATTTTCTCGGCTGTCTTGTCCAGTGCCGCATCCCAGTTGCTGGGCTGAAACGGCAGGTGCGCTTTTTCGCGCATCAGCGGCATGGTGCCGCGGCCAGGAGAGTCAAACAGCTCGTGCTCCAAGAGGCCTTTGATGCAGAGCTTGCCCCGGTTCACATCAGCCCCGGCGTGGCCGCGGCTGGTAACGATCTTGCCCTTGTCGTTAAGCCCGATTTCGATGGCACAGCCCGTAGAGCAGTAGTTGCACGTGGTGTACTTCCACTCCTTGACTTCTTTGGCCGGAATGGAGATGGGCTTGCGGTTGGTGCGACCAAAAATCATGATATGCCTCCCGACGAGCCGCCTCTAGGGTGGCATGTTCCC
>CAYXWW010000066.1:15387-17269 GCA_964468905.1 uncultured Rhodoferax sp.
CGGGCCGCTGCAAGAGCCCCCACGGGGGGCAGCGAACGACAGTGAGCGTGGGGGCGGCATAGTTTCTCCTGACGGGTTGCGGCTTAGGTGCGGGCAGTGTTTTTGCTGATAGGACCGGCTATGGGGCGTGTGAGGTCGGTCGCATGGCCAGCCAGTTCAGCAGTCTTGAGCGACACCTGGCCGTCTTCCACCTTGACAGCAAACTTGGGCGTGCAGCCTTCATCGGGTGCCGCGGCTTGGCCATCGCACAGGCCAATGGTCCAGTTGTGCAAGGGGCACGCTACGCTGGTGCCAAACACAATGCCTTGGCTCAAGGGGCCGCCTTTGTGCGGGCAGCGGTCGAGCAGGGCGAAAATTTCACCGGCATCGTTGCGGAACACGGCAACGTCCAGGCCATTGGTGCGTGCGACCCGGCGTGAGCCCAACACAGGGATGTCGTCAACCTTGCAAACGGTGGTCCATTCATTCATTTTGCTATTCCTTTTATAGTGGCTTATGCTTATTCTGCGAGGGCTACAGGGCAATTCTGTTATTAACTATGTTTCAGAGATGAATACATGCCAGTAACCTGATCCATCACCGCCAACAGGTTTTCGCTTGCAATGAAAACCTCAGTAAGTGGTCGGCTGGGGTCCGCATGGGGCTTGCCTATACGTTCCAGGGCTGCATTGAAGAACACCCATTGTCCGTCGGCCAATTGCAGTTCCTGTGCGATACGTGGCGTTGTTTGCGGTGCATCGTGCAAAAAAGCCATGGCGGTGACGAATTCTTTGCGGGCTTTGTCAATTTCCGCGAGAGCAATCTCCGGCTGAACCGATAGCGAAGTGGAAAAGAAGTACATGGCCATGCGCTGGCTGAGCATGCGCTGACGCCCTGCAACATTCACCAGCTTACCGACTGGCTTGCCCATGACTGCTTCGAATTGCACGGTGCCCTTGTGGGCCAGTGCGAGTACCGAGGCATTGAGCTGCAGCATGTTGGCCGCGTTCTCACGCGATGGGGCGGTTCCGGTCAGTGCAGCCTTGTAGCCACCCCACGAGGCATCCAGCTTGCCGTAGGTGTCGCGTATATCGGTCGCGGTGGCATAGGCTTTCAGGTCAGACAATTGCAGTTCGAAGAGGCCGACCGACTTCTCCAGGATCGCCTGCGCCGCTACCTTTTCGCTACCATTGGCCATGGCCAGCCATGCCTTCCCCATGCGCTGGCTCAGCATGCGCTGGCGACCGGCTTTGTTGATGGCGTCTGATAGATCGTTGATCTGCGCTTTGGCATGGAAACATGGCAAAGCGAGAGACGCGGCGATCAAGGTTCTACGGTTTAGCACGGGGCCCTTTCTGGTTGTATGCGGTGTTTGCAGGGGTTGCTGAAGTCGTTCAGGCATTGACTGGCGCAAACTGGCGCGTGTCGACTTCGGCTTCTTTGAAATCAAACCACGGATCGGGTTCGCCTTCCAGTGCCGCTTGCAATTGCGCCCACAGTGCTTTGCGACCGGCTTCGTCTTCCAGGATGCGCTTCTTCACGTGGTCCAGGCCCACGCGTGAGACGTAGTGCACGGTGCGCTCCAGGTACCAGCCCTCTTGGCGGTACAGCTCGCAGAATGCGCCGGTGTATTCGAGCACTTCTTCGGCCGTTTTGACCTTGGTGAAAAAGTGGGCCACTTCGGTCTTGATGCCGCCGTTACCAGCGATATACATTTCCCAGCCGCTGTCCACACCAATCACGCCCACGTCCTTGATACCCGCCTCTGCGCAATTGCGCGGGCAGCCGGATACGGCGAACTTGACCTTGTGCGGGGCATACATGCGCCACATGGCGCGCTCCAGGTCCTTGCCCATTTGCGTGCTGTCTTGCGTGCCCATGCGGCACCACTCGCTGCCCACGC
>CAYXWW010000067.1:0-17159 GCA_964468905.1 uncultured Rhodoferax sp.
GCCAGTGCTAGCTTTTCGTACCGTCACTTATTGCACTGAAAACGAGGAGACCCCGTTGTACTTTCTGAAGCAATCCAAAACTTGGCCACCAAATTAGCAGAGCAGCTCCAAGACGAGGCGGACCAGCAGGTTTTAGTTGCCAAAGCCGCTCACGCCGTTGAATTGAAGACTTCTCAGGACTTGCTGCAAACTTCGCATGCAAGGGTTAAATCCCTAGAGGGGGATTTGACAGCTGCAGCAAAGGCAGCTGTAGCAGCGGGGGAACGATATGAAGAACTCCACGCGACCTTTATCGCCGAAACCCAGGCACGCCATACAGCGGAGCAGCGCGCCTCGGATCTACAGTTGCAGCTTGAATCCGAAGTTAGACATCGGGAAGCCACTGAGGCGAAGTACGCCGATGCCCGCCAGTCGCTGGAGCATTTTCGGCAGGCTAGTCGGGAGCAGCGCGAACAAGAGGCACGCCAGCACGAAAACCAAGTTCAGTTCCTTCAGCATGAGAACCATGGGCTCAAAGAGAGCCTGACGCAAGCGCAATTGAAGTCGACGGAAGCCTTTAGGGAGTTGGCAGGCCTGACGTCCGAATTAGGTAGCGCCAGGCGTGAGTTGGGCCAGATGGAAAAGCTGAAAGGGCAGGTTCAGAGCCTGACGGAAAAACTGACAGCGGCGCAGGGCCAGCGGGATGCGGCGAGCGGGCAGCTTGAGCAGGAAAAGAAGCGTTCGGAGAATTTGCAATCCAGCTTAAATAGCGAGGTTGACCAACGGAAAGCGGCCGAACTGAGAAACCGTGACCTGGAGTCTGAGCTGTTGACAATGCGGGTAACGGTTGAAACCTCACAAAAAGTGACAGAACAAATCAGGCTTCAGGTGAGTCAAGTCCTAGAATCGGCGTCCGGGAAGGCTGCAAAGCGTTGATTTAGTTAGGTTAATTTCCTTAACGCCGGATTTTGCAGGTCTCGCACGGGAACCCTTATTTAGCCTTCACAACTGCCAAATTCAAAGAGTCGCTTTGTCAACTTGTTACAGGTACATCGAATAGCCATCAACGAGTGAAACCCGATGGGGTTTCGACCATGAGCGCGGTAATTCCTGATCGTGGCGCATTGAAGGAATTTGGTGCAATCGTTAAACCCATCTTTGAACGGATCGGTCACAACCGCGGCAAGGCCCAAACCCTATCCGTCCTGCGCGACACCCTGCTCCCTCGCCTGATCTCCGGCCAGTTGCGGATTCCGGAAGCACAGGCACAGAACGAGGCTCTTGCAGCCTAAGGGCAACTCATGACCGAAGACCAACTCGAACAGGAAACCCTGGCGTGGCTGCGGGATGTGGGGTACGCCCACCTCTATGGGCCAGATATTGCCCATGATGGACCCAAGCCAGAGCGTGCCAACTACCGCCAGGTTCAGTTGACGTTTCGGTTACGTGAGGCGATCCACCGGCTCAACCCCGATATTCCAACCGCTGCGCGCGAAGACGCGCTGAAACAGGTTGTCGATCTCGGATCCCCCGCGTTGTTGTCGGCCAATCGCCAGTTCCATCGGCTGTTGGTCGGTGGCGTGCCGGTGCAGTATCAGAAGGATGGTGAGACCCGTGGGGACTTTGTTCGCCTGATCGACTGGGTTACTCCCGAGAAAAACGAGTGGCTGGCCGTGAACCAGTTCTCCATCAAAGGACCGCACCACACGCGCCGCCCCGACATCATTCTTTTCGTCAACGGGTTGCCCCTGGTACTCATAGAGCTGAAAAATCCCGCAGACCTGAATGCCAATGTTTGGAAGGCCTACGACCAGATCCAAACCTACAAAGAACAGATCCCGGACGTGTTTCAGTACAACGAGGTGCTGGTGATCTCGGATGGGACGGAAGCCCTACTCGGATCCCTGTCGGCCAACGGCGAGCGTTACATGGGCTGGCGCACGATTGACGGGGTGACGCTGGATCCATTGGGGGAGTTCAACGAGCTGCAAACCCTGATTCGTGGTGCACTGGCCCCGACGTATTTACTGGACTATTTGCGGTATTTCATCCTGTTTGAAGATGACGGAACCCTGGTCAAAAAGATTGCCGGGTATCACCAATTCCATGCCGTGCGTTCCGCCATTACCCAAGTCGTGGAGGCCTCGCGTCCAGGTGGATCCCAAAAGGGTGGCGTCGTCTGGCATACCCAGGGCAGCGGCAAGAGCATCACCATGACGTGCTTTGCGGCACGGGTGATGCAGGAAGCTGCGATGGAAAATCCCACCATTGTGGTGATCACGGATCGCAATGATCTGGACGGTCAATTGTTTGGTGTATTTAGCCTGGCGCAGGACCTTTTGCGTGAGCGACCGGTGCAGGTTGCTACCCGGCAAGACTTGCGGGACAAGCTGGCCAACCGCCCGTCTGGTGGCATCGTGTTCGCCACTATTCAGAAGTTCATGCCAGGCGAAGACGAAGACACATTTCCCGTGCTGTCTGACCGCAGCAATATCGTGGTGATTGCCGACGAAGCGCACCGAACTCAGTATGGTTTTGAGGCCAAGCTCAAAGGCAAGCCAGGGCACGAAACCTACCAAGTCGGCTATGCGCAGCACTTGCGTGATGCATTGCCCAAAGCCACGTTTGTGGCATTCACCGGAACGCCCGTCAGCAGTGAAGATCGCGACACCCGGGCGGTATTTGGTGACTACATCTCGGTCTATGACATGCAGCAGGCCAAGGAAGACGGCGCAACGGTCGCCATCTACTTTGAATCGCGATTAGCCAAGCTTCGGCTCAAGGATGAAGACCTCCCGAAGATTGACAGCGACGTGGACGTGCTGGCCGAAGATGAAGAAGAAAGCACCCAGTCCATTCTAAAAAGCCGCTGGGCCGCCTTGGAAAAAGTGGTCGGTGCTAGTCCCCGAATTGCAAGTGTGGCGTCTGACCTGGTGGCGCACTTTGAAGAGCGTGACAAGGCCCAGCCTGGCAAAGCAATGGTCGTTGCCATGAGCCGCGATATCTGCGTGCACCTGTACAACGAGATCACCAAGCTGCGTCCCGACTGGCACGATGCGGACCCAGAAAAAGGCGCAATCAAGATCATCATGACCGGTTCCGCCAGTGACAAGGAGCTATTGCGGCCCCATATTTACAGCGCCCACATCAAAACCCGGCTGGAAAAGCGCTTTAAAGATCCAAAGGATCCCTTGCGCATGGTGATCGTGCGCGACATGTGGTTGACAGGCTTTGACGCGCCCTGCGTTCACACCTTGTACGTGGACAAGCCCATGAAGGGCCACAACCTCATGCAGGCCATTGCACGGGTGAACCGGGTGTTTAAGGACAAGCAGGGTGGCCTGGTGGTGGATTACATCGGCATTGGCAACGAGCTCAAGGCCGCCATGAAGGAATACACGCAATCCAAAGGGCGCGGCAAGCCGACGGTGGATGCGTATGAGGCTTACAGCGTACTGGAAGAGAAGCTCGACATCTTGAGAGCCATGCTGCATGGTTTTGATTACAGTGGCTTTATGACTGCCGGCCACAAAGCGCTGGCCGGCGCCGCCAATCATGTCTTGGGGATCAAAGATGGCAAAAAACGCTTTGCCGATATAGCGCTGGCCATGACGAAGGCCTTTACCCTGTGCTGCACCTTGGACGAAGCCAAAGCGGTGCGCGAAGAGGTGGCATTCTTGCAAGGTGTGAAAGTCATTCTGACCAAGAAAGACATCACAGCTCAGAGGAAAACCGACGAACAGCGTGAGCTGGCCATTCGGCAGATCATCAATTCCGCCGTAGTGTCGGACAGCGTGGTGGACATCTTTGACGCGGTCGGCCTGGACAAGCCCAACATCGGCCTTTTGGATGAGGGATTCCTTGCCCAGGTGCAGAACCTGCCCGAAAAGAACCTGGCGGTTGAACTGTTGGAACGGCTGCTGGAAGGCGAGATCAAGAGCCGGTTTGCCAGCAACGTGGTCCAGAACAAGAAGTTTTCTGAGCTGCTGAGCAATGTCATGACACGCTACCAGAATCGCTCCATCGAAACCGCTCAGGTCATGGAAGAGCTGGTGCAGATGGCCAAGAAGTTTCATGAAGCCGCCAATCGGGGCGAAGAGCTGGGTCTGACCGAAGATGAAATCCGGTTTTATGATGCTTTGGCCAGCAATGAATCGGCAGTGCGTGAGCTCAAGGACGAGACGCTGAAGAAGATCGCCCATGAGCTGACCGAAAACCTCCGGCAAAACCTGAGTGTGGACTGGTCGGAGCGCGAAAGCGTCCGCGCCAAGTTGCGGTTGATGGTCAAGCGCATTCTGCGCAAGTACAAGTACCCTCCAGACTTGCAAGACGCGGCTGTGGAACTGGTGCTGGCGCAGGCGAAAGCGCTCGGTGAGGCCTGGGATATTTGAAGTGTCGAAGCGGAGTATTCGCACTCAGCAGCGTTCGTGCTTCGAATCAAGAACAACGGCCACTGCAAAGTGAAACCCTGGAATAGTGTCTGAGTTTTCAATGGGGCATTGGGCTTTTGACGCTGCACTGCCTAGAAACCGGAGATGAGCCTGTCTCCGCCTAAGGCCGATAGTATTCTTGGTAGAACTCGTGCGCCAGTGCCTCGTGCACAATGTCTGGAACCGGAGTGGCAATATGAACTGCACTATGCGATGGGAGATCGGCGGAAGGCGCAAAAACAATGCGGACTGGCTTGTTGTTGTGCTTGGCTATTATTTTTGTTTTACTAACTTCAGCCACACCAAATAGGGCCTTTCCGCCGCGCCGACTTGCCAGAAGGCTGGCTTTACAAGCCGCCACATTTTCAGGATGCGTACCGCCATAAAATTCCAGCCACATCATTGACAAAGATGCCTCACCTTCCCGGTGCTCAAATGCTGCAGGCAAAAACCCCACAACATTGTCATTCGCATCACGCATCTGTTTGGAGTGCGACACGTGACGCATCACGTGATCGGCGTCCGGCAGTGCATTGCCGCGTTTAATCACAGCCCAACCATCGCGCGCAATTGAACTCGCGCAAGGTTTTTTTAAGATTCACCACGCTAGCATGCGCAGAAAAAAACACTGGATCTTCGTCGATATAGCGAGTCCCGATCAATCGCACACTGCCGTCTTGCGCGAACTCCAATGACAGTCGGTTTTTCTCTGGAGAAATCCACGCGGCAATCAAATTGCCGCTAAAGGATAACCCCAGCCCGGGGCGCACCGTTGGCCTAATGTCGCAAATTGCCTTAAGGAAAGTCTCAAAAGATTTCTTTTGGAGCGGTTTGTCCTGGGGGTCCCATTCTTCAGGGTCCAGCAAATTATCCAATTGGTAAAACAGTTTGTCACGCCAGCCATCGCGCAAGTACATCGATATATGGGAGGTCAATATTTTGGCGGCAACATTTGCATCGAACAGTATCTCCCCCACTGTCTTGTCCCTCCGCCTGAACTGTTCAGTTTCAGACAGAGCATATGTAGAAGAAGTCTTGGCTGATATGTCGGTACTATACGGTGCGCCCTGTGTCGGTAGAGGCATTTGGGTGTGGCTTTGTGTCAGCTTCTCGTCATACCCCGCTAGCAGTCTGCCCAAAACAAGTGACTGCCCAGCGGATGCGACACTCGCAGTCGACGGCCTGTAAAGCATCATTCCTGAAAAGGAAGTCTCAGGCATTTCCATGTCCAAATATTTGCTCGCGAGCCTGCTGAGTAATACACACTTCAAAAATGCGGTTCTTCTCCACCCGCATCTGTCCTAAGAGCGACAATATGCCAACGTCATTCATGGGCAAGTGGGCAGTTTTATAAACATCGATGTCCAGTATAAACGAGGCATGCCCTAGCGTGGGGGATGGGACAGGTGCTGTGTTTAATGTGGCTTCGCAACCTATATTTGCAAGGTTGAAGGTAGTCTGCATGTTGTAACCTACTATGTGCCCAAGCTCGGGAGGCACCCGTGGGTACAAGTTTAAGTATCGCTCGTGTTCCACTACGTTGCCGCTTGCAGCGATGTCAACGCGATTGATGTAGCGTACCCCAATGCGACTGATTTCCCGCGCTATGCCAGGTCTTTTATAAAGTGCAAGATCTCTCTGCAGGCGGGCGAGGAATGCTTCCCACCCGCTGTAAGGTGCTAGCTGGGAGACAGTCAAAGAGTCGGGCATCAGAACTGCAATCTCGTCCATAGCAGAACTCATGCGTCTGTGGCCCCAGATAGATTGTTCCTGCACACTGCTGACTGGACGAGCATCGGCACCAATGATCCGATTGACCAAAAGGCTAGTGTGTTCATTTTCCAGATGTGCCGGATAGTATTTGGCAAACCGCCGGTCCACAGTCGCCAGGACCGAATCTTTTATCGGGTGACTAAAAGTGATGCCCACCACGGCCTCAATAATTGGAGGTCTAGGATAGTTGATTGGTGTCTGAGTTGGCATGTGGTCGCGGCGCCCAAAGTTTGCGCCAGTGGCGGACAATGTCCGCGTTGCGCGGAGTATAAATGGAGTGAGTTGAGGAGGCGGTTTACCAGAGTATGTGTGACCGCAAAAAGCCTAATGGCAGCGTCTAGGTTTTCGGACTACGCGCTGCATTTTCTTCGCGCCATAAAGCTCTCGGATTAAGACCACAAAATTTCGTCTGGCACTGTAACGTGACGATTCCTGTCGATCACCCCTGGGCTGCGGCGACAGCCAGAATGTCGTCCGGGCTGGGCTTGAACCAGTCCGCTCCGATCAGTTGAATACCCAAGAATTTAATGAAGGATTCGCGAATCATCCCGTGACTCCATCCTGACATGTCGAATCTACGCAAGAAATGGGATTGGTTCGATTCCAATTCACGTCTGAAGTCTACCAAAATTCTTTCTTGCTCCAGCGACGTCAACTCTTCGAAACCGCGCAACAAATCCGCCTTTCTGCTACGCAACCAGGTCTCTGTCCACCCTGCCCGGCGTTTCTTCATCTCATCAGCTGTGACTTGCTTGGCCATCGGCGACCCTGCTGCCGCCTTGGCTTGCTTTGCTTTACGCTCCAGACTGTCTTTTAGCCAGCTTCCGGGCTTCCTGACCTCCCCCACAATCTCCACCGGCATCTCTAACCTACGCTCCAGATCATCGACAGCGTTGGCCAGCGGCGCGCGGCCATGTTTTCGCAAAAGGATTTCCGCTTGATCCTGTTTCACGCCTGCAGAAATTGCGCGTCCAATAACTGGCAGATCCTGAGGCGTCATTTCATGCAACGGCGGATTGACCACCCTACTCCTTCGTTCTCCCTTGAGCCAAACCTCAAATTGAATTTCGGCCACGGTCTTGTTGTCCCGCTCTTTGTATTCAACGGGGCCTTTGACTTCAATGTTCGTGCGCTCGTTGATTTCGGCGATTGCTCGGTTCAATACGTCGCGCTTAAAGAAGCGATATTCAGACTTTGAATCGTCCCCCGAAACCCCCGTTAGAACAGGCTTCCACCAGCGCCAGTGCTGTCTAGCAGTCTTGTGGCCGGGGTTGTCAACGTATCTCGCGCAGATTTCGTACAGGGCCATAGCAGCATGCGATGAGAGTTGTGTGATGGCTTCAAGTGACAGGCGCGCATAGCGGTCTGGGCTCAAAAGCTGCGAACGAACTTTTGAATCGAACCGCCATCGGATAGTGACGGCACCCGATCTCTTGTCTTTGGTAATACCCGCGCCACTCAAAAGGTTGCAGGCGTCCCAAGTTTCAATTTCGCCACTGGACGGGCTCTGCCATTCGACTGTTGTTGACATCAATTCCCGCAGGATCTTCTTCAATGGCGCTGTGTCTTTGCTGTTGTAGTCCGCGGCGCTGAGGACTTCATGCAACCTAGCTTCATACTCCTCTTGCTCACCCTCGTCTTGTGAGCGATGTAGCAGCACGTTGAAAAGCCGACGCCCCAGGAGTGAAATTCGGCGACCACCCTGGACTGGCATTAGAGCCACAGCGTTGACGTGCTTCAGTAGAAATTCGTCGGTGTCAGCGTCTGGCTGAAAGAGACTTGGCTGATTCATTGAGCAATGATACCGGCAAATGTGAGATTACTGAAGCGATAGCGTCTCACATATCTTAACTCTGCTCTAGTCCCTTTTTTGTCTCACGCATCTTTCCGAGATTAGGGCATTGTGGAGGTGGTCTTCAATCTGGTTTGCCCAAGACTGTTTACAGCGGGGTCTGTTTTTAGGAAACAACTAAATACGTGAGTGGAAATGAGGAGCATTGCCCAGTGGCTTTACTGTGATCCCGAACCCTGTATCCACTCACGTTCATCCCTATTTGGACTCACACTCCGCCCTCTTTCGTCTCCGCTGGAACCCTATTTGATCTCACATATAGCCCTGTAAAACCTCACGTATCGACCCGTAACTTATTGTCAGCATTGAATAAATTGAACCACAAAGGTATTAAAGGGTTTATAGGTATTAGAAGTTTTCAAACTAGCGCAGGTTGTATTTGAAACATCTAGAGAAGTCCAAATACCGTCGCCAAAAAGAACAATTTGGTCACAATCAGTCGTTGAAGATAGAAATTTTTATCAGAAAAAATGATTTTTGTTGTCTATGCTGAAGAAACCTAGCAAAATTGCGACTATCCAGAAACTCTACTACTCTTCAACAGGACTCTATCCGAATGGCAACACCAAATGACTTGCTCCTTCTACCTGAAAGTCTGTCCGATGTTATGACGCTGGCAGACAAAGCCAGCTACATGATGAGTGCAGTTCGCGGTGCCCTCCTCGCACCTGAAAACAGAAAAGCCGCCCCACATTTCAACACAACAGAGTTGGCTGCGCTGTGTGATGCAGATCGATCTCAAATTGTTTACCGATCGACAAAAGGCGATCTTCCTTCTGGAACAATTAATTTGGGCGGCAACCGGCGCACATTCACTTTGGAAGAAGCTGTGCCGTGGATCCGCGAGTTCCGCGCTGGGAAACTGCGGCCCGAAGGTGCTCAGGCTGTTTGTATAGCAGTTGCAAATTTCAAAGGGGGTGTCGGCAAAACCACTACCACAATGACACTAGCCCAAGGTCTCGCGCTTAAGGGGCACAAAGTGCTAGTCATAGACTGCGATCCGCAGGGCTCGTTGACGACGCTTTTTGGTATCTTGCCAGATACGGAGGTCGATGAATCGCAAACAATCTTGCCAGTTTGCCTTGGCCAGGAATCGAGCATTTCCACAGCCATCCAAAGCACCTATTGGCCTGGTCTGGATTTGGTGTGCGCCGCCCCCCTCCTCTTTGCCGCGGAATTTGGACTTCCGGCACGGCAAATGAGAGAAGCAGACTTCGAATTTTGGAATGTTTTGAATCAGGCGCTTGACGATGTTCGCGATCAGTACGACGTGATTATTGTTGATACACCGCCTGCTCTCTCATATGTGACCATCAATGCGTTAATGGCCAGTGATGGCATTTTGATGCCGCTACCACCCAATGCGTTAGATGCAGCTTCGGCGGCGCAATTCTGGCGGTTGTTTTCCGACTTGGCTGGGCAGCTTGTAGAGCAACGTGGCGTTACCAAAAATTTTGATTTTGTTCGCGTCTTGCTGACTCGGGTGGACAGCCAGGATTCAACGACCGCGACGATTCGGGATTGGATCAGCAAAACATATGAAGGCAAAGTTCTGTCGGCGGACATTCCCAAGACGACCGTCGCCAGCTCCAGCTCTGCCGAGTTTGGAACAGTCTATGACGTGGCAAAGTATGAAGGTAACCAGAAGACTTACAAACGCGCTCGCGACGCTTATGAGCGCGTATCTGAGTTGATGGAAGAAATTATTCGTGCAACCTGGCGCCGTCAGATATCAAACCAAGGGTAAAAATAATGGCCAACAAAAAAATTAATGAAAAGACAGCAGGCATAAGTTTGGCTGGGTTCCAGCCTCGTACACAGCCAGCAACAGCGGGTCTTTCTTCTGCCCAGGCAAGTACCCCTGCTGCGTCAGTTGACGCGCCCTCCCCTGCTCGGCCCACATCGAAGTCATTCACTGGTGCAGGGATCTTTATGTCGGCCATCACGGGAAAAGACGAAGTTTCTAAAGAACTAGTGGACGTACAGCGCAAGCTAGACGAAGCAAATTCGATGCTTGGTCAGTTTGAAGGCGCCGAAGTCACTAGGCTAATCGACGCTAAGCTGGTTCACCCCAGTCACTGGGCAAATAGAAATGAAGCGTCGTTTAAGACCAAAGCATTTGAAGCCTTGAAGTTGGAAATCGAGTCAGCTGGCGGCAATGTCCAGGCCATCAAGGTACGGCCGCGCCCAGGCAAACTCGGCGAATTTGAAGTTGTGTTTGGCCACCGTCGTCATCGTGCTTGTCTGGAACTGGGTCTTCCCGTGCTTGCTGTCATTGAAGACTTGAGTGACGTGGAGCTATTTGCAGAGATGGATCGTGAGAACCGCCAACGTGCGGATCTTCGACCTTTCGAGCAGGGTGTTATGTACACCCGGGCATTGGACGAGAGCTTGTTTCCATCTCTGCGAAAGATGGCAGAGGCGCTTGGCGTGGATGTCGGAAACGCCAGTAAGGCGATGACGCTGGCTCGGTTGCCGCCGCAAGTGCTGGCTGCATTTGCCTCTCCACTCGACCTTCAACAGGCTTGGTCAACGAGGCTTTCTGCTGCGCTTCAGAAGGACCCAGACGTTGTCCTGAGCCGTGCTGCGGCTCTAGCAAAGATCGATCCTAAGCCGTCCGCTGGAGACGTATTCAAAGAGCTGATCGGAGAAGGTGTTGTTTCAAACAACACTTCACGACGAGCCCCAGTGTCGATCAAAGGTGAGGCAGGGAAGACTGGAAAAATCAGCTTCAATCCGAAGAGTGGGACTTTCGAAATCACTCTGGCCGGGATGAATGCAAGCCAAATGGATATCGTTGAAAAGGCGATCAATAAGCTAATTTGTTGAAATCAGGAGGTGTTGTTTCAAACAACACCCCTCCGATCATCCGAAATTCTTCGGTTGCAGATATCCTTGCGCGGGTTCTCCGCAATGACATACGTGAGAGGAATTAGGGATGCCAAAACTTCAAAATAAAAGGAGGGGACATGCATGAAATTAAGTGCCCACATTGCGGCAAAGCTTTCACGATTGATGAGGCCGGTTACGCGGATATCCTGAAGCAGGTTCGCGACGAAGATTTTGAAAGGCAATTGCACGATCGACTCGAACTAGCTGATCAAGACAAACGCAATGCGGTAGAACTCGCTGAGATAAAAGGTGCTAATGAATCTCAGAAAGCCGTTGCAAAGAAGGAGATGGAGATTCAGGAGTTAAGGTCTGAGCTTGCGGCGACGGAAGTTGCTAGAAAGCTTGCGGTAAATGAAGCCTTAAGAGTAATTGAAAAAGAGCGTGACGACCTCACAAACGAGCTTGCGCAGGCTAAGCGTGATCAGGAGAGCGCGGCCCAATTGGCAGAAGCACAGAAAGCAAGCGAGTTGCAAAAGACCGCTGCAGAAAAAGAGGCCAAGATCCAAAACCTCGAGGCAAAACTTGCGGGGTTTGAGACTTCGCAGATGCTGGCAATTGCCCAAGCGGTCGGTGAGGTGGCAAAGGAGCGCGATGAATTGAAAAGTAATCTCAAACAAGCCGAACTCGAAAAGCAACTGGCCGAAGCAGCACTAAAAGACAAATATGAAACGCAGTTAAAGGATCGGAACGACGCGATTGAGCGTCTTAAGGACCTCAAGGCGCGTTTGTCAACCAAGATGGTTGGCGAGACTCTGGAACAGCACTGTGAAACTGAATTCAACCGAATTCGTTCAACTGCATTTCAACGAGCTCATTTTGAAAAGGACAATGACGCACGTTCTGGCAGCAAGGGTGATTACATCTTGCGGGACTTTGATGAATCTGGCACTGAAATTGTCTCGATCATGTTTGAGATGAAAAACGAAAACGACGGAACGGCAACCAAAAAAAAGAATGAGGACTTCCTGAAAGAGCTCGACAAAGATCGTACCGAAAAAGGGTGTGAATACGCAGTACTGGTCTCTCTGCTTGAGCCCGACAGCGAGCTCTACAACACGGGAATCGTCGATGTGTCCCATCGGTACTCGAAAATGTATGTCGTCCGGCCACAGTTCTTTATTCCAATCATCACTTTGTTACGGAACCCGGCGATGAATGCGCTCAAATACAAAACTGAGCTAGTGCTGGTAAAGGCGCAGAACATTGACATTACCAATTTTGAGGCAGGGCTGGAAACATTCAAGGCCGGCTTTGCCAGGAACTACGACCTTGCATCCGGACATTTTCAAAAGGCAGTCGCTGAAATTGAAAAGTCAATTGATCATCTGCAAAAAACAAAAGAAGCGCTACTCGACACAGTCAAGCAACTAGGTCATGCGAATAACAAAGCTCAGGACGTGACCATCAAAAAACTTACAAAGGGAAATCCTACGATGGCAGCAAAGTTCGCAGAACTGAAGAATTCTGATCCAACCGATCTGTAGTGGTGCGGCATATCACCGCATCCGCATGATTTCGGTAGGAGTCACTAATGCTCGATCACAAACCTAAATTTGACCCGCGGTGGATGCGCTACGAAGAATCATTTCCGTTTGAGCGTGAGCTCCTCGCAACGGGGGGAGTTAGGCCCGCGCTCGAACTGGAGTCAAGGTTCCTTGCAAAGCGGCGCCAACTTTACTTGTTTGTGAGGCATTTTGACGTGTTTAGAAAATTAATAGCTTTCAATCACGTCATGATTATCCTTATAATCATGACGCAGTAAAATACAGGCTAAAGCGGCTTTTTCTACTCGTACGACACCAACACTAGCGGGGGGCACTATGGAATCACCAGCACCGCGTGCGGCGGCCCCGCTGTTCCACAGCGCAGATCCAGAGCCCAAGCGACGGCCCGGGCGGCCCCTGGGCTCAAGGGCGCAGGTAGTGCAAGACCCCCGCGCACTGGGGGTGCACCACTTTGCGTTTGTCCGTTCTTCGATCCTGGGCCTGGACCTGGCCGATGCCTTCGCGCGCTACATGGCCTGGAGTGACAGCACCAGCGATTTCAGACATGTTCAGAATAGGCGTGATGCGCTGTTAAAGCAAATCATTGAAGCTGGGCGACAGTACGACGCCACGCAGCCGGCGCACGCCAAGATCACACAGCTACTGGACCTGCTGCGCAGTGATACGACTGTGAAACCGACGGCTGTCTTGCCAAGCCTTGACGAATGGATAGAAGCTGAAGGCATGGACCCTGAGGGGTGGTCCGAAGCCGACTTGATGGCTGAATACAAGGCGGTTTTTGGGTTGGACAATGCCGACGCGGCCGAAGCTGCCGTGGGTTTGAAAGATCCAGTGGGCGAACGGGTGAGGGCGCTCAACTACATGGAGACCGTGCTCTCGGTCAGCCCGTCGGCGACTGACCGGTTGGAGTTTTGGTTTGCCCGCCCGGTCGTCAAATGCCTGCGCAACCAAGGCATACTCACGCTGGGTGACCTGGTGCGCTTCATCAATGCCTATGGTCACCGCTGGTATTCAGGCATCAAGGGTTTTGGTGCGCAGCGCGCACGGCAAGTCTTGCATTGGCTGATCCTGGAGCAGGACAGGCTCAATCTCCAGGTAGCCGGTAGCGTGCACGAACCCAAGTCCAAGCAGGCACTGCGTGTGGCGTCCTTGCTGCCATCGGTTGGCCAGGACTCCTTGGCCGTGCGCCGGTTTGGCGCCGGCACCTTGGTGGCCAGCGCCATCCACCATATGCACAACACGCCGGCATTAGCTGGCGGCCAGGGGGACTTCCGATCCCACATGGCCAATACCCTGGGTGCCAAGAACGACCTGGAGGCCGTGAGCGCCTGGCTGTCCCGGTACAACGAGAAGCCAGAAACCCAGCGCAGCTACAGGAAGGAGGTTGAACGCTTTCTGTTGTGGTGCGCCCAGGACCTGAAGAAACCCCTATCCAGTGTGAACGCACCCGATTGCCAGAAATACCGTGCATTCCTGCAGGCCGTGCCGGCAACATGGATCCAACACCGACCCCTGAAACGCACGGACCCGGGCTGGCGGGCGTTTCGCAAGCAGCCCAATGCAGATTCGCAGAAGCAGGCGCTGGTGATATTGCAAACTCTGTTTGGTGGTTTGGTCGATGCTGGGTACCTGGTGGCCAACCCCATGCGTGCGCTGATGAAGGGTTTTGACCTGCCGGTGTCCAAGTTGGATATACGGCGGTCGTTTACGGAAGCGGAGTGGGTCCATGTACTGCATTGCGTGGATGCGCAGCCGATCGGCCCGGAGCGTTTGCGCCTGAAATGCATTCTGGAATTGCTGGTCACATCCGGTATTCGCCTGGACGAGCTGGCCAAGGCGCGCCACAAGGACCTGCGACTGGAAGCCCTGCCGGATCTGCCGGAGACGTGGATACTGACCGTGACCGGAAAGCGCAACAAGACACGGGAGGTTCCCCTCAATCCGGATGTGGTCCAACTGCTGGCCCTGCATGGCAAAGAGTTCCTGGAAGAAGACAAGCAATCCAATGACAAAGACAGCTTGCCCTTGATCCGTACGCTGGGCGCGTCGGTGCCGCAATGGAAAAAAGGGCAGGGGGGAGAGCTGGTGACACAGTCCCAGACGGAACAGGCGGGGTCGGCGCTGTCGGGCGCCGGGATCTATGCGGTTCTTAAACGGTTTTTTAGGCAGGCGGCCAAGTCTGCTGCAGCCGCAGGCTTGGATGCGCAACGGTTTGAGAAAGCAAGTACGCACTGGATGCGTCACACCTTTGTACGCCAGGCGCTGGTGGATGGGGTGCCGATTGAAGTGGCCAGTGAGCTGGCGGGGCATGCCAGCATCGATACAACGTCGATCTATTCGACGCAGGAACTGGCGCGCAAGATCAAGGCGGTGAGGGGCATGAAGAGGCGGGTGGCATCTTAACGATTCAGTCCGTTTAGCCTAAGAAAACTGGGTGTGCTCGTTCGTGCCACGCAGCGCCGGTGCCGCAGCGTACGGCGCCATGCTCTGGCCCAGGCCCTGGCGCTGGGCTGCGTGCCGGTGCGTGCACCAGCCTTTGAGGTTGACTTGGGGTGGTCAGTTTCGGCTGGCGACAACATCGCGACAGAGCCGGTTTCCTGGCTAACAGTATTCACCCAAGAATCGCTAAGCACGGCTCGTAGGGGTTGAACAAATAGTCAAGGGGAGCACGATCTCGTAAATGCTGGCCGCAGCGGTCGTGGCCGGACTTAGACTTAAAGTGACCTGATTGCAAGAGACGGCTACGCAGTCAACGAACGAATTGTTTCAAAACGTTACACTAGTGATGAGCGGCGCATCAAGTTGCCGCTCCGGGAGAACTCCTACAGAGCATAACGATCGGGGAGGGTTGAATTGATCTCAATTTTGCATACCGCCGACTGGCAGATCGGCCGGGTGTTCGCGCAGTTTGAGCCTGATGACGCGGCTGCGCTATTCGAGGCCCGCTTTGCCGTGGTGGAGCGATTGGCCGGTTTCGCGACCGATCGTGGTGTCGATGCGATCTTGGTCGCGGGCGACGTGTTTGACGCTCAAACGGTGGCCGACAAGACGATCCGCCGGCTCTTCAACGCGATGCAAGGTTTCACCGGGACCTGGGTTCTTATGCCGGGCAATCACGACGCTGCGCTAGCCGAGTCGGTGTGGAGCCGGGCGCAGCGCCTTGGTGCAATCCCGGGTAACGTTATCGTGTGCCTGGAACCCAAACCCCTTGTGGTGGCCGGCAAGTTCACCTTGCTACCGGCACCCTTGACTCAGCGCAACACATACACCGATCTCACTGAGTGGTTCGCGGCGCACGTTCCAGTCGACGACTTGCCACGAATCGGTCTGGCTCACGGTAGCGTGCAAGGGATCCTTCCCGAGGACGTGGACTCGGCAAATCCGATCGCCGCGGGCCGAGCACTAGGCGCGGGGCTGACGTACCTAGCGCTAGGGGACTGGCATGGCACCAAGCGGGTTGATGGAAGAACCTGGTACGCCGGCACGCCAGAGTCGGACAGGTTCAAGGCCAATGATTCGGGCCAAGCGCTGCTCGTCTCCATCGAGGGTACAGCGGGCGACCCAGCTGTAACAGCGGTACCCACGGGCAAGTTCGGCTGGCGTCAGATCGAGCAGCAGATGGCAGTCGATTCTGACGTCGACGAGGTCGCGCGGATACTCGAGGCGGTGAGCGGCAGCGATGTCCTTCACGTGCGCCTGTCCGGGACCTGCAATTTAGCGGGCCACCGCAAATTATCGGCCTCGCTCGGGACTGCCCGCGCCAAGGCGCGGGCAGTCCTCTGGGACGCGACGGCACTGAGGCTTGAGCCCATCGAGGAGGACATTCAATCTTTGCATGCCGATGGTTTCGTGGGCGAGGTGTTGCAGGAGCTGCGCGAACAGCAAGCCGGCACCGAACCAGAGTTGGCGCGGGACGCGCTTCTGGTGTTGGCCCGAATCCTGGACGACCACGGTCCTGGGCCGGAAGCAGACGCATGAAGATCAAGCGGTTGCGAATCGAGAACTTCAAGCGCTTTCGAGCGCCTTTGGAGCTGGGCGACTTCGCTGACGGGCTGAACCTGTTCGTCGCCCCGAACGAGGCGGGCAAGTCCACCGTTGCCGAAGCCATTCGGGCGGCCTTCTTCGAGCGGCACAAGTCCAGCTCGGTCAGTGACTTACGTCCGTGGAGTGATGGCTCCGCGACGCCCTCGGTGGAGATCGATTTCGAGCTCGGCGGCAAGCCCGCGCGGCTCAGCAAGGTGTTTCTGAGCAAGAAGCGCTGCCAGCTGAGCATTGACGGGAAGATTCTGGACGGGACCGAGGCTGAAGATTATCTTGGAGAACTGCTGGGGTTCAGTTTTGCTGGCAGGGGGGGTAGCTCGCCTGAGCACATGGGAATTCCTGGACTTCTCTGGATCAAGCAGGGCACCTCGCATGAACTCGCCAAGGCCGTTGGTTTTGCCAGCGACCATCTGCGCAACGCACTGGGGGACTCGCTTGGCGAGTTGGCCTCCACTAGCGGCGACGACATCATCAAGGTCGTGGAGACCGAGCGTAACCAACTCCTGACGCCGTCCACCGAGTCGCCCCGCGGTGCATACGCGGAAGCACTCAAGCGCCGTTCGGGGTTGGAGGAGGAGATCGAAGTCCTGCGTGGGGAGATCGACGCGTACCGAACCGCAGTCGATCGCCTGGCTGTTGATTCCAGAGGCAAACTGAGCCAGATTCCAATCGAATATTGAGCCACTC
>CAYXWW010000068.1:0-17128 GCA_964468905.1 uncultured Rhodoferax sp.
TAGCGCTAACTAAAGATGGGCTGAATTACATCAAATTGCAGTCGCCGAGGGAAGGGGTGTTTACAAATGTTACGAGTTTGCATAGGCTGCGATGCCTTATTCGCTCCTTCCTGGCCAACATAGCAGACAAATTACTCCTGGGTGGAGTGGCAGCCGGGCACCCAACAGCCTTGGGTTTGCAAGCTGCGCCGTCTCATTTCGGCATCAACCCCCATCGCTTGATTGCGCAATTGTGAAGAACTAGCTTCGCATTTCACGCCATACGGGGCAGAATTATTTCGATGCAAAAACATGCTGCTTTCCCACCCCTGCCCAATTACGCACGCAACGCACGTCGCATGCTATTAAGGTTTGTCTCGCTCGCTACTTTGGCAAGTGTTTTGGGTTGTGCCAATGCACCACAAGCGACCGCAGACTTTTCAAAATTGGTCAATACATTGGGTATGCCCTTGGTGCGCATACCCGCTGGCGAATTTTTGATGGGTAGCGAGGAATCTGTCGAAAGCTTGCAGCAGACTTTTCCGGACATGGAGCGTGCGAGGCTGGAGGACCTACGTGACGAAGCCCCTGTTCACCGTGTGCGCATCACAAAAGACTTTTATATTGGCGCAACCGAAGTCACGGTCGGTCAATTCCGCCGCTTCGTACGCGCATCCGGCTATGTGCCAGAGTCCATTACAGACGGCACGGGCGGATATGGCTTCAATGCCGACCACATGGCAAGTGGCGCGCGGGGCGAGCAGTTTGAGGGGCGAAATGTACGCTACAGCTGGACCGATCCCGGCTTTGCACAAACCGATTCTCATCCAGTGGTAAACGTCACGTGGCGTGATGCCCAAGCCATGGCCCAGTGGCTCAGCCGCACGGAGGGGCGCACCTACCGGCTCCCCACGGAAGCGGAGTGGGAATACGCTGCCCGCGCGGGCACCCGCACGCGATACCACCATGGAGATGCACCACAGGCGCTCGCCGAAGTGGCCAACACTTTTGACGCCAAGGCTGCGCCGTTCTGGCCTGCACTGGCGGACCATGCTAGCAACAGAGACGATGGCTTTGCATTTACGGCACCGGTTGCAAGCTACAAACCAAACGCGTTTGGGCTGTATGACATGCACGGCAATGTCTGGGAATGGACGAACGACTTGCACGACGAGAACTACTACGCAAAGTCACCCGTTGACGACCCCCAAGGACCCAGCGAAGGATCGGTCTACGTACGGCGCGGTGGCTCATGGCACACCTGGTCGTTGTATACCCGCTCTAGCTACCGCAACTGGAATTCCCCGCAAACGCGCTACACGCTCGTGGGTATTCGCCTGGTGATGGACGCGCCCTAAAGCGCACAACGCACGTCACCGGGGTCATTTCGTTGCTGAACACAGCGAGTTGATCAGCCATGTGGCCTCTGTGCCCAATTTGTATATATCCGCAGCAGCCGCGGCTTTGGTAGCAAAGAGGCCACTTGCGTTTTGCGGGTCATAGATATAGAGGTTGTTGTCGACCCTGGACACGCCGACATAAATGCCCGTATTGGCGTAGTACCGGTAAGTGAATGGGCCCAGCACATTAAAAGGCGCAGGCGTATTTGCCGCAGAAATTGTGCTGGAGCCAGCACCATCCACGCTGGCCGGTGTTAGCAGTGAAGCGTAATTGCGCTCACCCCAGCTAAACAAACAATCGTCCTTGGTCCAGGATACATTGCTGGAGGCGGATCGGTTGGCTTGCAAAACTCCAGAATCAATCGTTGCTGCGGTGATTTCAGCCAACGAGGGTTCGCTGGTAAATGTCGTATTGAGGGCATAGACCGTGAATGTATAGCGGTGGTTGTTTGGCGCAGGTGGGCACGCACCTTCGTAGCCCACCGTGGCAGATGAGTTCCGACCTTGCTGAAAGCCACTGGAAATGACCGCTGCATTCAATGGCAGTCCCGTGGTTGACGCATCAATATTCCATATTTTCCAATGGAGATAATTGCCACCGTCAACGTCCACATTCATGATGGCGAAGCTTCTTGTTCCTACCGGCACATTGGACCAATTGAGCGGTGGCGACATATTAGCCCCAGAGCACTGGTTGCTATAAGAATAAGTAAACTCATTGGGCAAGGTCCCATTATTTGAAAAGGCGGGTGAGGTCACCGTGATTCGCGCCAAGGCATGGCACGAAATAAGGCCCAACGCCGTAACCGTCAAAATATTTCGAATGTTCATAATTGCTTCAAGATAGGAAGATAAATGCCATGCAACAAGAGAGGTCGCACGCAACTCTCGTTCGGACCACCGAACAGAGTGAATATCCCCTCCGGCGATGTTTTTAAGGTCTCAACCGATCGGCGCGGACATTCTTACGTGGTCTTTTCGCCACTGAGACGGTGTCTTACCAGCAATTTTCTTGAATGCCGTATAGAAAGTGGACTTGCTGCTAAAGCCAGCCGCCAGCGCTAGTTCCAACAAAGGTGTGTCGCCGGATGCTGTACTTTGAAGCATGCGCTGGACCTCGGTAACGCGCAAGCCATTGATGTAGTCAAAGAAACTCAGTCCAAGCTTTTCGTTCAGATACTGCGACAACAGTTGCGGGGAGGTTCCAATGCTTTCCGCCAAATCCGTCAACTTCAGATCCATGGTGAGATAGTCGCGTTGTTGCGTCATCCGACGCACCAATCGTTCGCCGATAAGTTCACTAGCCGCCTCGGTCATGCCTGAACGCGCATAACGATTGGTTTCCAGTACTTCGGCCCCTTCTTGTGTATTGGTGCTTAGATTATTTGGTGTTTCACTGATCGCAATTTTCGCTTGAGGTTCTGTATTGGTGTGCACAGTCGGCATCAATGGCAAAAACACAATAATCTGGCGCATGCCATACCAACCAACAAAATACAAAACAGCAACGCGCCCAATCACGAGAAACCATACCCATGGCCCACCCACCAATGAAGTCATTACACAAATCAACAAAATGGCAATGACCACCACCGATAGCCACGACAACCAGATGAGGTCACGATTATTGACAGACGAATAACTCTCGCGCACCAGAAGGCGGTATTGATAAAGCCGGTATACCGCAGCCAATACATAAACCGTTGCGATTATTTCCCACCCCATAAAGAAAAGGTCAAAATTAAAATAGAAACCTAATCCATCGACTCCGCTTCGCATCCATATCAGAAAACCAATAAAGCAAAACGTGGGTACAAAATGCCAGATTTGTCGAAAGCTATTACCGCACCCCACCATGCCGCGCACATAACAATAGTAAAAAGGTCCGAGGGCAATAATAGGCCAGTCCAACAGACCAAATAACTCTGGCCGTTGGTGGTACATATAGGTGCCAGAGAGAGACAACAGCGAAATCGAAAGCACAAACATTCCGAGCCAAAAATTGGCCGCACGTTGTTGGCGCAAGACCATTAACGGCAATGCCATAAACAAGCCCAAAACTGCACTGCAAAAAGAGAGGATTTCAGGCATTTTTTTCGGCGGATTGGGTAGTTTGGGGCAAATTGGCGATGCACACGGTGTGCGACGAGTCCGCGGCCCTGGGAACTACTTGGCACATTTCACACTGACAGCAATCGATCTATTGTTTTACTAGGCGGGCGCTTGCGACGTGTGAAGTTCACCCAACAATCGCGCAAGCGCACGACCTGCCGCTTCGAGCACGGCCTGCCCCTTTTCGGCGCTTGCCGCACTTGCATTGCCAACCGCGCCCTGCGGGTTGTAGTCCTGCATCTGCCAGCCCAGCTTGGCGCTCTTACCGTTACCAAGAATAGGAAACTGGGCTGCACGGTCTTCGGATGTGGATGCGAAGTTCTGGGCGCGCGCCATAGGCACCAGCTCCGGAGCCAGCGCCAGCATCATGGATGTTTCAATATCGCCAGCGTGGATACCAAAGCGGTGTTCGTGTGCACTGAACAGGCCATTCACGTCTTCTCCTGCAGGGCCTGTCAGCGGCAGTCCAAACCAGTTGACGCTGTAGACGAGCATGCCCAATCGGGCGCGCAAATCGCGCGCCACAATGTCCATAACACCCACTTGACCGCCATGCGAATTCAGTAGCAACAACTTTTTCACCCCGCTGGCTGCGACGCTCTCCCCAATATCGGTCCACAGGCGGATGATCGTTTCTGCCTTGAGCGTCAATGTGCCGGGAAATTTTGCGTGTTCCGGACTGAGGCCAACGGCCTGGGTTGGCAAAAACAGAGCGGTAACAGGCGACTCAATATGCGCGATGGATGCGGCGACCACCCCGTCTATTAACGCTGTGTCAACTTGCAAGGGCAAGTGCGGACCATGTTGCTCCGTGGCGGCAACAGGCAGGATCGCGACGATTTGATCCAGCGTACCTAGTGCCTTTCTTTGTTCAAAGTCGTAGGTACTCCAATCGGCCCAATAGCGCGATGGAATCGGAGCAGTTGCGTCGACAGCAGTGTGATGGTCAGTCATAGTCGAAAACGTAAAGGAGTCGGGCAATGGTAACGCGGTCGCACTCCAGCGGCGCGCGGTATCATCCGCCCATGTCGACCACACGCCCTCGCAATGCCACTGGCGATTCATTCTTTGCATGGGACGGTGACACACTGATTGTCAACATATTAGGCAAGCCATCGGCCAGCAAAGACGCGATTGGCAAACCCAAAGGTACGCAGCTCAAAGTCAGCGTAACAGCGGCACCGAAAGATGGCAAAGCGACAGACCACATGGTGCGTTTTTTGGCTCCGCATTTTGGCGTCCCGGCATCGGCCATTGAGGTCGTGTTTGGACAGGAAAATATCAACAAACAATTGCGCATTCACGCGCCGAAAAAATTGCCTCCTGTGTTTCTGCAGGAGCGCGTCCCTTCGACGGAACTTTCAGCAGGCCACTGACTCCCATTTTCGCAATGAACCAACATCTGACGCCCCTTTGGCACCCGCTCCTGGGCATATCCAAACGCATTTTTGGCCTGGTATTTACTACTATTTTTATAGCTGCTTGCGCAATACCAACGAGGGCTAGCGCTGATTTTCTCTCCAAGATGTCAGCCCAGGCCGTTGGCCCGGGCGCTGTTGTACAAACCGAACAGGTGCGCGCCGAGCTGGTAGCACATGCGCCAGACGGTGTGGGCTCTGGAAAGACCGTTCTATTGGGTTTGCAACTACAGCATCAGCCGGATTGCCGACCACCTTGCAATGGACCCTTCCCACAGGTGTGACAGCCGGAGACATCGCCTGGCCAACGCCCCAGCGCATCACGATAGGCAACTTGGCAAATTATGGCTACGAAGGAAATGTCCTGTTGCCAGTAACACTGAACATCGACAAAGCATTTCAAGCTTCCGCCACTGGCACGCTGGACGTTCGCCTCACGGCGTCGTGGCTGGTGTGCCGCCAGGAGTGCATTCCGCAAGAAGGCCATTTTGTGCTACAGGTGCCCGCAAAGGGCTCAACTGCCTCGCATGCAACTGATTTCGAAGCAACCCGCGCAGTGAGTCCCCGTCCACTGAACGGCGCTGCAAATGCCAAGGTATCCGCAGATGGCTTGGTCTTAACTATCAATGGTCTACCCGCCAGTTGGAAGGGTCAGGCGCTGCAAGCGTTTCCAGAGACACCCAATGTCGCAGAGCCTGTCACCTCACCCCAAAGCAGCGACAGCGTGCAAAACAACGCAGCCGCACCAAGGCCGGGAGTACAAGCATGGGCCGATGGTGTGTGGACCGGGTACTTCCCGCTATCCGCACAGCGTGAATCAACGATCGATACCCTGCCGGTGGTGCTTGCGCTGGGCTCACATAGTGTTCGCGCCATCGCAACGGTCAGCGGGCCATGGCCTGCAGTACCCGTTCAAAACGTTGCGCCCTATTCATCTGCAACGTCAGTAAGTCAGTCCATGACCTTGGGTGGCGGATTGAACGGCACGCTTGCAGACACAGGCTCTGAAGGCAATTGGGGCACGTGGGGTCTGGCCCTGGCATCGGCTCTACTGGGCGGCCTGCTCTTGAACTTGATGCCGTGCGTGCTGCCCGTGCTGGCGATCAAGGTGCTGGCGTTTGCGCGCCACAGTGAACACAGCCGTGCGCTGCAGCGCGCGCAGGGCGTGGCCTACACGCTCGGCGTAGTGGTGTCGTTCGTAGCCCTCGGTGGCCTGGTTCTGGCTTTGCGCGCCGGTGGCGAACAGCTGGGATGGGGCTTTCAATTGCAGTCGCCCGCCGTGGTGGCGGGATTGGCCATTCTGTTCACGCTGCTGGCCTTGAATCTGGCGGGCGTGTTTGAAATTGGCAGCGTGTTGCCACATCGTCTGGCGTCCATGCAAGCACGCCACCCGGTCGCAGACGCCTTTCTTTCCGGTGTGCTGGCTGTTGCCATTGCCTCACCCTGCACTGCCCCGTTCATGGGTGCTTCGCTGGGGTACGCAATTAGCCTGCCGGCCGCGCAATCATTGGGAATTTTTGCCGCATTGGGAGTGGGCTTGGCACTGCCATTTTTGGCGGCTGCGTGGGTACCTGCCGTTGGCAACTGGTTGCCACGCCCCGGTGCGTGGATGGACACGCTGCGCCGCTTTATGGCCTTTCCCATGTTTGCCACCGTAGTGTGGTTACTGTGGGTGCTGGGACACTTGAGTGGACTGGATGGCGCGAGCGCTCTGTTGGCGCTGTTACTGGTACTGAGTCTGGTGGTGTGGGCGTTGAACCTGACAGGTCGAAGTCGCTTGGTGCTTGCTATTATTTCAATAGCTGCTCTTGCAGGTTTATTGAGGGCTATAGGCCCATTTGTATTGCAACTGGATGACACAAAGACATCATCTAGCTATGGCCCTGCCGGCAACGTCGATGCTGCAGCTCCGTGGCAGCCTTGGGCGCCGGGGCGCGTAGAAGCCGAGCTCACGGCAGGTCGCCCTGTGTTTGTGGATTTCACCGCAGCGTGGTGCATTACCTGCCAATTCAACAAGAAGACCACGTTGAGCAACGCCGATGTTCTGGCCGATATGCGGGCCCACCAAGTCACCCTGCTGCGCGCCGACTGGACGCGACGCGACCCCGCCATCACCTTGGCGCTGGAACAATTGGGGCGAAGCGGTGTGCCGGTTTACGTGCTGTACCAAGCCGGACGGCCTCCAGTGGTTTTTTCGGAAATTCTGGATGCGCAAGTTCTAAGAGCGGCATTGGCTAGCTTGTAATAGCTCCCAACTAGAAAGGCCAATTCCCGATGAACAAAGACCCTGCGGCCCAGGCCACCACTGAAGTCGACGAAATCCTGGCCCATTGCCGTACGGTTGCAGTTGTCGGCCTCTCGCCCAAGGAACACCGCGACAGCTTTCGGGTGGCCCACTATATGCAAGCACAAGGTTGGAAGATTGTGCCGATCAACCCCAATGCGGCGACGATTCTGGGCGAAACAAGCTACGCATCTTTGCCCGAAGCGGCACAATTCCACCGCATCGATTTGGTTGATATTTTTCGTAACAGCGACGACGTGCCGCCCGTTGTTGATGATGCGATCGCCATTGGGGTCAAGGGCATTTGGCTGCAAATGGGCGTGACCCACGAGGCTGCAGCAGCGCAAGCGCATGCCGCAGGATTGCTCGTGGTGCAGGACAAGTGCTTGATGGTGGAGCATCGCCGCAGGGCTTAGCGCCCCCTACCGGACGGCGCGTCGTTGTAGTGCTCTGAACTGCGACAATAGGCGCATGAACGCACCGCACATTGCAACTGGCACGCCTGTTGCCCAAAACCCTACTTTCGACAAGCACCATAACCCTTCGTTTCTGCAAGCATGTTTGCGTCAGGCAACTGACCACACACCCATGTGGCTCATGCGCCAAGCGGGGCGCTATTTGCCAGAATACGTGGCCACAAGGGTCAAAGCGGGCAATAGCTTCATGGGCCTTGCCACTAACGTGCAATACGCCACAGAAGTGACCTTGCAGCCACTGGACCGCTACCCACTGGACGCTGCCATTTTGTTCAGCGACATACTGACGGTTCCGGATGCAATGGGTCTGGGATTGAGCTTTGGCGTGGGTGAAGGGCCGCGCTTTGCGTCGCCTGTGCGCGATGAAGCGGCAGTGGCCGCGTTAGCGGTGCCAGACATGGACAAACTACGCTACGTTTTTGACGCTGTGGCATCGATCCGCAGGGCATTGACCCTGCCAGACGGAAAGTCGCGCGTGCCACTGATTGGGTTTTCCGGAAGCCCCTGGACACTTGCCTGCTACATGGTTGAAGGAGCCGGTTCCAGCGACTACCGGCTCGTCAAAACCATGCTGTACAGCCGTCCCGATTTAATGCACCGCATTCTGTCCATCAATGCCGACTCTGTTGCGACCTACCTCAATGCCCAAATCGATGCGGGCGCGCAGGCGGTCATGATTTTTGACAGCTGGGGTGGTGTGCTGGCCGATGGGGCCTTCCAGGAATTCAGTCTGGCCTATACGGCGCGGGTGCTGGCGCAACTCAAGAAGACCCATACAGATGCCAGCGGCAACACAGTACAGATTCCACGCATTGTGTTCACCAAAGGTGGAGGCATGTGGTTAAACGACATGGCCGCGCTCGATTGCGAAGTGCTGGGGCTAGACTGGACGGTGAATCTGGGCGCCGCCCGTGCGCAGGTCGGTGGAGTAGAAAACGGCCCCGGCAAAGCGCTACAAGGCAATATTGATCCCAATGTGTTATTTGCAAAGCCCGATCAAATTGCGGTGGAAGTTGCCCGCGTGCTCGACAGTTTTGGTGCGCCGTACCAAGGTGCAGGCACCGGACCCACCCATATTTTTAACCTGGGGCATGGCATTAGTCAGTACACACCTCCAGAACATGTGGCTGCGCTGGTGGAAGCCGTCCACCGCCATTCCCGCGCAATGCGTGCATAAATGCATACCACTTTTTAAGGCCAAATTTTGCGGAGGCTGCATCACTTATGCACAAAAATAGGGATAGGGTTATAGGGACCCCGGGATTCAGGCGCTAAGACGCTATGAAACCCATAGCGCTTGTAAGTGCTTGATTTATAAAGGATTCAAACTTTGCTTTTTTTGTGGGCATTCCAGCTGAAGCCTTGATTTTGAAGGCTCCAGCGCCTCTCAACGGGAGATATCAACAAAGTTATCCACAGAAACCTTGGATTTGTGTCAAAGTCGATTTAAATCAACCACTTAGCGCACTTTTCGCAAGTTAACATCAACAAATAGACTCAAGTCGCCACTCGCAGGACAAGTGTCCAGGTGGCCCCACACACTCCACCATGACCCATTGGCTTTCTGTCTTGGTCCATACCCCAGCGCACGCCGCACTCGGGTCCATCTTGAGCTATCAAAGTGAGTCAGCACTACCGCCCGGAACACTGGTGCGTGTGCCGTTGGGCTCGCGTGAAACGCTAGGGATTGTGTGGAACGCGGACCCCGCGCAAGCCATCGGTGCGGTCGACCCCGCAAAAATGCGTGCGGTGGCTGGCGTCATTGACGGCATCCCGCCACTGAGCACACAGTGGCAACAGCTCGTTACATTTTCGGCGCAGTATTACCAGCGATCGATCGGTGAAGTCGCACTTGCGGCATTGCCACCTCAGTTGCGCGAGCTATCCCCATTGCAAATGCAACGCCGCTTGGCGCGCAAGAAGCGACAGACAGAAGGCAGCGTTGGCGGCGTGGCGCCACCCGCAGCGACCGACACCTTGCGGCCAGTGCTCAGCATGGAGCAAACACAAGCCGTCGACAGCATTCATGCCCACGATGGCCCCTTTTTGTTGTTTGGCGCAACAGGCAGCGGAAAAACAGAGGTCTACCTGCAATGTGTGCAATCCGTACTGGCCAGTGCCGCGCATTCCCAAGCGCTCATTATGGTTCCGGAAATCAATCTGACACCGCAATTAGAAGCGCGGTTCAGGGCGCGTTTTGCACCGCTCTATGGCGATGATGCGGTGGTCTCACTGCATAGTGGCATGACTAACCCTCAGCGACTGCGAAGCTGGCTTAGCGCACATAAATGCAGCGCCAGAATTGTGTTGGGCACGCGCATGGCGGTGTTTGCTTCGATGCCCAATTTGCGGCTCATTGTGGTCGATGAAGAACATGACCCAAGTTATAAAAGTAGTGAAGGCGCTCGCTATTCGGCACGTGATTTAGCCGTCTACCGTGGGCGCCTCGACGGTGCCAAGGTCGTGCTGGGTTCTGCTACTCCGTCGCTGGAGAGCTGGCACCACAGCCGCCCTGCCGCTGAGGGCGGTCGCTATATGCGACTGCATATGCCTAGCCGCATAGGCCCGGCTACTCCAGAGCATTACGCAGCGTCGGATCCTGCGCGTGCGGCGCTTCAGGCGACACGCTTGACGGCCGGTACACCGCAGGGTCTTCCGCTGGTACGTCGCGTGGACATGAACCACCAGCATCGGCATGCTGTGTTCTCTATTCCGTTGTTGGAAGCTATCAAGGACCGGGTCGCACGGGGCGAACAATGCATGGTGTTTCTCAACCGGCGGGGTTATGCGCCGGTTTTGCACTGTACCGATTGTGGCTGGAAGAGCGAATGCCCGCACTGCAGCGCCTTTCGCGTGTTTCACAAGATTGATCGCACACTGCGTTGCCATCATTGTGGTTTTACCGAGCGCGTACCGCGTGCGTGTCCGTCCTGTGGCAACCCTGATATTGCGCCGTTGGGCCGTGGGACCGAACGCCTGGAGGAGCATCTCGCGGAACTTCTGGCCGATGTGCGCCGACCCAATAGTTGCAGCGATATGGCCCCAGACGGTGAGCCGGTGCGTGTTGCTCGGATCGATGCCGACACCACGAGACACAAAGGTGAACTGCAGAGCCAATTGGCCGCAGTACATGCTGGTGACGTGGACGTGCTGGTCGGTACGCAGATGATTGCAAAGGGGCACGACTTTCGCCGCATCACGTTGGTGGCAGCGGTCAACCCGGACGGCGCGCTTTTCTCCAGCGATTTTCGCGCAGCAGAAAGACTGTTTGGCTTGCTCATGCAAGCAGCAGGCCGCAGCGGGCGCGACGCTGCTTTGGGCGAAAGGAGTGAAGTCTGGATTCAAACGTTTCAGCCGTCGCATCCGTTGTATGCAGCCCTTAAACGGCATGACTACCCGGCATTTGCAGCAGCACAATTGCAAGAACGTGAACAGGCGGGGCTTCCACCGTTCACCGCCCAGGCGCTGGTAAGAGCCGAAGCACGCACACAAGACGCCGCGCAAGGCTTTTTGAATGCTGCAAGCCGCGCAGTACAGACTGACATGGAGCAGTGGGAGGGCTGGTCAGCGGTGCGGTCACAAATCACCCTGTACCCTGCAGTGCCCATGACGATCCAGCGTGTTGCGAATATTGAACGGGCTCAAATGCTCATCGAAAGCCCCTCACGCGCAGCGCTGCAACAATTTTTGACCGCGTGGCAGTCAATTTTGCACGCCACACGCCAAGCTCCGCAAGCCAAAGGCTTGATCCGGTGGGCAGTCGACGTCGACCCACTAGCGATTTGACACCAAGAAAAGCCTAAGCGTCAGTCTCGGGTTGTGCCTTCAGAACTCTCGGGAACACGACGCGCACGCTTGTTCCTTCACCCGGTTTGCTGTGCACCGTGATATGCCCTTCCAGGATGCGGGTAACTATGCTGTGGACAATATTCATCCCAAGGCCTGAACCACCGCGGCCCAATTTGGTGGTGAAGAAAGGATCGAATACTCTGGCGCGAACGGATTCATCCATGCCGACCCCATCGTCTGCCACGATCAGTTCAACATTGTCCGCATCCAAAGCGCCAATAGTCACCGTAATTGCGCCTGGTGCGGTTGCGTCAAAGGCATGGATCGTGGCATTCATCACCAAGTTGGTCAACACCTGACCGTACCGGCCTGGAAAACCGTCACATGAAAGGTTGGCCCACAAATTCTTTTTGATCTCGCATCCCGACTTGCGAATGGTCGGGTTTAGCATGTTGAGGACTTCAGAGGTTACTTCTGCCAAGTCAAACTTGCGACGTTGGTCACTGGTTTGGTCAACTGCAACTTGCTTGAAATCAGATATCAAGTGTGCGGCACGCTGCAGATTGTTCATCGACAGCGCCAACCCCTCATCAGCACGCTCAACAAACTGGAGCATGGACGAGCGTCGTAGCGATCCATTCGCCATTTCAGCCTTTAACTCAGCCAAATCGGACTGGATGGTGGATGCAACGGTCAACGCATTACCAATGGGCGTGTTGAGTTCATGGGCCACGCCCGCGACGACGCGCCCCAGGGAGGCCAACTTTTCGGTCTGAATGATTTCTTCCTGCGCATGCTCAAGGGTCAGCAGGGTCTTGCCAAGGGACTCTGTGCGCTCCAAGACGCGCTGTTCCAAATTCTCGTTGGCATCGGTCAACTGCTGATTGCGACTTTCAAGCTGCGCAACAAGATTCAGTAGCGCCAATCGGGTTGCCTCAAGACTATCGGCCAACGCGCCTACTTCGTCATGGAAAATGCGCTCAATGGGCACCGCAAGCTGCCCGCGCTCGATGCGCCCAGATGCTTCCACGAGCTTTTCCAGTGGGCGGACCAAGCGCCAATGCATCAACAACAGAATAACAATCAGTGCGCCAACCGA
This sequence comes from uncultured Rhodoferax sp., assembly GCA_964468905.1. Lineage (GTDB taxonomy): Bacteria > Pseudomonadota > Gammaproteobacteria > Burkholderiales > Burkholderiaceae_C > Allorhodoferax. The sequence continues at coordinate 12,558 of CAYXWW010000068.1, forward strand.
AATCTGGGCCCCGTGCTTTACATATTGCAGCCGGACTTCTTTAACCTTGCGCAGATAGCCGGCTGTAGACATATGGATCGTAAGCGTGCCCACAACTGTCTTGTTGCGCTCCACAACATGGTTGGTGCTCGCCATCAGCCGCGCGTCTTCTGGCGGTCGTTTACGGGTCGCAAATGAGGTTCCTTTGTCGTCCCATATCTCGATCGACACTACTTCTGGGTTGAGAAAAGCCGCCTCCATAATGGAATTGGTCTGTTCGGCCTCAAATTGCCATAACGGCTCGCGTAACGCCAGTGCGGTCAATGCGCCCAAATGGTCCAATTCGTTGAGAATCTGCGCGATGTGCTGTTCACGCAAATCGGAGGTTTGCTCCACATACGACAGAAACGATGCCATCATGCCCCCCACCACCACGGTCAACGCAATGGCGACCCGCAATGATCGCACCCGAGCCCACAACATGCGAACGCGAGAGTGTACGAATGAAGGCCCAGTAATTGGCATAAAGTGATTTTGGTTTGCGCGACTGTAACGCAAAGAAGTTGCAACACCAAACTTATCCCGCGCTTACCTGCCTCCAGTATCTGCAAGGCTCCAGCGGAAGATTAAATGAACATGGAGACCACCGCAGAGAAGGTAAAAAAAGCAGCTGCCGTCGATACCAAGATGATGCGAGCGATGCGCCCGTTGTCAGCATGAAACCGCTCTGCCAGCAATGACACATTGCTCGCACTCGGTAGCGCGGCAAGCAAAACCAGCACGGTCAACGCAAAGCGATCCAGCGGGACGCCCATGCGAATGGCACTTGCGCCCAACATAACCACAAGCAACGGGTGCAGAAACAGCTTCACCGCCACGACCGGCAGCACCTCAGCCCAATGCACGGTGTGAGTCTCGCCTTTGCTCGCCATGATGTGCGAGCGGGCGAGGACAGCGCCAATAGTGAACAGCGCAACCGGTGAAGCGGCATCGGCCATTAGCCCAATGGTTGCGACGACTGGCTTTGGAAAGTAGATGTGGAATGCGGATGCAGCCGCACCCAACAGAATCGACCACGGCATGGGATTTGCCAAAACACCTTTCAGCGCACCTTTGGCAGCTTGTCCGGCAGAAACACCCGAGCGCTCATCGGCTACACCATCCAGTCGCGACAGAGCGATGCACAAAGATGTCGTAATGACCATATCGACCAAGATAGTGACGATGGCAGGGCCAGCGGCCTTCGGCCCTAGCAATGCCACCAAAAGGGGCACACCCATGAAACCGGTGTTAGGGAAGGCCGCGACCAAGGCACCAAACGACGCATCGTTCCAACCAATACGCCCATGACGAGTCACAGCAATGACAAACCCAACAATCAATAGGGCACTAACGAGGTACGTCAAGGCAACGCTGGGGTCTAGCAGTTGTGCGATGGGCGTGTTCACACCAAATCGAAACAACATGCAGGGCAACGCGAAAAATAAAACAAAGGCATTGAGGCCTGGTATGGCCAGAAGGGGCAACAGACCGCGTTGTGCGGCTATGTAGCCGCACAAGACAAGAGCAAAGAATGGAAACGTTACGGTGAATATTTGTAACATCCGGCCATTGTCCAAGCTTTTATAGCGAACTGGCCACACAACGGTAAGATGGCGTGCTTTTCCGTCTGTTTAGCTTGATGTCTGCCCCTTCGTCTCCAAGTACCGCCCCCCCATCGCATGGCCTCAATTTGGCCCAGCAAGAAGCCGTGAACTACATGCACGGACCCTGTCTTGTTTTGGCTGGGGCTGGATCAGGCAAAACCCGGGTCATCACCCACAAGATCGGACGTTTGATTCAATCCGGCATGGCACCACAACGCATTGCAGCCATCACATTTACCAACAAAGCTGCGGCCGAAATGCGCGAGCGCGCCAAGGGCTTGATTGGTAAAGCCGCTAAAGACGTGGTGGTGTGTACGTTCCATGCCTTAGGCGTACGCATGCTGCGACAAGACGGAAGCGTTTTGGGCCTCAAATCCCAATTCAGCATTTTGGATAGTGATGACGTGACCAGCATCCTGAAAGATGCCGGCGGCAGCACCGATGCGGTCACCGCTCGCCAATGGCAATGGACCATCAGCGCATGGAAGAGCGCGGGGCTCAATGCAGAGCAAGCGTTGGCACTGGCTGCGAATGACAACGAAAGAATCACCGCCACCATCATGGCCCGCTACGAGGAACGCCTAAGCGCCTACCAAAGTGTCGATTTTGATGATCTGATCAGCCTACCCCTCAAGCTACTACAAAATTATGAGCAAGTGAGGCAGAAATGGCAAGGGCAAATGGGCCATATTCTTGTAGATGAATACCAGGATACGAATGCCACGCAGTATGAAGTGCTTAAACTCTTGGTAGGAGGCAACGCACCGGACGGCGCGCGATTTACTGCTGTGGGTGACGATGACCAGTCCATTTACGGCTGGCGTGGCGCAACCTTAGACAATTTGAAGAAGCTTCCAGTGGACTTCCCTGCGCTCAAAGTCATCAAGCTTGAGCAGAATTACCGTTCGACCAGCGCGATTTTGCGTGCTGCAAACAATGTGATTGGCCCCAATCCCAAGCTATTTCCCAAGAACCTGTGGAGTGATTTGGGTGAAGGCGAGCCGGTCCGCGTCGTGGATGCAGACAACGAAGAACATGAGGCTGAACGCGCAGTAGCTCGCATCCAGAGCCTGCGCGCAGAGGGCAGCTTGGCACAAGCTGGCGCGCAGTACATGGAGTTTCGTGATTTCGCTGTGCTGTACCGGGCGAACCACCAGGCGAAGCCATTTGAAAAGGCTCTGCGAAAGGCGAACATCCCGTACAAGGTGTCTGGTGGCCAGAGCTTTTTTGACCGCGCCGAAATCCGCGACTTATGTGCCTGGTTTCGTCTGTGGAGCAACAACGACGATGACCCGGCCTTTTTGCGGGCAGTAACCACTCCCAAGCGTGGGATTGGCCATCAAACACTGGGCGCGCTGGGTGTTTTCGCCAGCCAGTACAAACTCAGCCTGTTTGAGTCACTGTTTTCTAACTCGCTAGGCTCCGTATTGGCCGCCAAGGCGGTCGGCAGCTTGCACGAGTTTGGGCGCTACGTAAACGATCTGGAGTACAGGGCACGCAGCACTGAGGGAGCCGAGGCCGCCCGCACCTTTCTGATGGATTGGCTCAAAGACATAGGCTACGAAAAGCATCTGCTCGACGGTGAAGACAGTGACAAAGTTGCTGCGGCCAAATGGTCCAATGTCTTGGAGTTTTGCGAATGGATGGCACTGCGATGTGGTGGTGACAGGGAAGACACTACGAGCGGACCCATGGGTGAAGTCAAAAGCCTGTTGGAGGTCGCACAGACCATCGCACTCCTGTCAACCATCAGTGAGCGCGAAAAAGACCAGAATGTGGTAACCCTGTCCACGTTGCATGCTTCCAAAGGGCTGGAGTGGCCACACGTGCTGTTGGTGGGTGTTACTGAAGGAATGTTGCCTTTCAAATTGAATGAAGGGGCAGACAGTTTGGGAGGAAGCGAACGGGCACACGAGGGCGTCGACGAAGACATGGCGCAGCGGCTGCAAGAGGAACGCCGTCTGATGTATGTTGGAATAACCCGCGCTCAGCGCAGTCTTGCAGTAAGTTGGACACGCAGACGAAAGAAAGGTCGCGAGATGATTGCGGTTTTGCCAAGTCGGTTCATTGCAGAAATGGGTTTAGACAAGGCCACTGTCCGCGAAGATCCGCGCGAAAAACTCAAAGCCCTCAGGGCCGAATTTGCCCAAAAAGCACTCAACACAGCAACCGCAGCTGCGCAAATCCGGTAGTGGGCGGCTTAGCGAAGGCCACCGAAATCCGTACCACCGTGCAAATCCCCAAAGCCAGTACCGCCAATAGAGGCGTTCAGACCAAAAAGAGTGTCGTGCAAATCAGAAAGAACCATCATGGCCAAAGCAGCGTCCTGATTGAAACCAATCCGCGCATGACCCATGCCATCTCCACCACTCAGAATTAATTTGGAAATGTAATCACTACATTCCTTGTGGCCCCATAAGCTGCGCAAGGTCATTGCAATACGGTGGTGGTGCAATTCGACAATATGCAATGCGGCAACTTTGCGCTCATTGACAGGCAACCGATACAGCTGCTCAGGCTGAATAGGCAATCCATCTTCCATCATGGGCAGCGGCACTGTCTGCAAAAAACCACCAGAAGCATCCGGCAGACTATCCAGGATAGGTAGCGGGCAAAAGCTTGAATCCCGCTCGGCGACAGCGCTATCCCATAGACTCCAAGTGGTTTCCGGGTCGTTTTCAATGACTTCCAAGCCACGAGAATCTACTGAATCCTTGTTCGCATCACCGTCAACCTTATCGCCATTGCCAAGAAAACGACCAAACATGGAATATCTCCACAATTTTTTGTCAATACTACTCGAGCTCGGACAGTTTTGCCATTGCGTTATGAATACGCGACAAAGTCTGGGCAAAAACGACAAAGCCGACTTAGCAGTCGGCTTTGAATTCTGGTGGCCTGGGGCGGAATCGAACCACCGACACAAGGATTTTCAATCCAAAGCAC
>CAYXWW010000069.1:0-16834 GCA_964468905.1 uncultured Rhodoferax sp.
TGCGCATGCCGTTTGGCAAACACCAAGGCACGGTGTTGGCCGACTTGCCCGGCAATTATTTGAATTGGTTTGCCCGTGAAGGTTTTCCCAAGGGCGAGATAGGGCGCTTGCTTCACCTCATGCACGAGATTGACCACAACGGCTTGGGTGAGTTGCTGAAGCCCCTGCGGGCTCAACAGCGTTGAGCTAGCGGTGCGGGGGCGCACTTGATAATGCATGGATTGACACGAGCCATTCGAATGTATGCACGACCAGGACCAGGAATCAGCAAAGCACAGCGTGTTTGACCGCATGGGTGGCGAGACGGCCATTCGTGCATTGGTGGACCGGTTTTATGACCTGATGGAATTGGAGAGCGGATTTACCGCACTGCGCTCCACCCATGGCCCTGACTTGTCGAGCGCCCGCGAGAAGCTCTTCTGGTTTTTGTGCGGCTGGATGGGCGGCCCGCAGCATTACGTGGAACGCTTTGGGCACCCCCGGCTGCGGGCGCGCCACATGCCTTTCAAAATCGGTGTTCAGGAGCGCGACCAATGGCTGGCCTGTATGGCCCAGGCTATGCACGATACGCAGGTAGACCCTGATCTGGCGGCGCAGTTGCAGCAGGCTTTTTTTCAGACCGCAGATTGGATGCGCAACCAAGATGCCTGACCAAAATGCTTAATAGACGCACCGCCCGCGTACCTTCAACAACGCTTGGCAACGGGCTATGAGCGCGCTTGCCACTGCAGCGGCCACTGCCGTGGAATTGCTGGTTTCGTTGGATGCGGGGCTGTGGTCCATCGTGGCGCGTTCATTGGCGGTCAGTGCATGGGCTTGCGCGTTGGCCAGTGCCATTGGCTTGGTGTTGGGAGCCTGGTTGGCGGTGGCCCGGTTTCCGGGGCGCGGTGTCACGCTGGCTGTCGTCAATACCTTTTTGGCACTACCGTCGGTTGTGGTGGGCTTGGTGGTGTATGTGGTGTTGTCACGCTCCGGGCCATTGGGCTACTTGGGTTGGCTCTTTAGCTTTAAGGCGATGGTGCTGGCCCAAACCATTTTGGTGTTGCCCGTGGTGATGGCGCTCACGCGCCAGATTGTGGAAGACGCTGAATGGGCCCATGGTGAACAATTGCGCTCATTGGGGGCCAGGCCTTTTGTGCGCAGCCAGTTGTTGGCATGGGATGCGCGTTACACCTTGCTCACGGTGGTGGTGGCCGCATTCGGGCGTGCTATTTCCGAGGTGGGCGCCGTCATGGTGGTGGGTGGCAACATTGAGGGCTTTACCCGCGTGATGACAACCACGATTGCCCTGGAGACTAGCAAAGGCGACCTGCCATTGGCTCTGGGCTTGGGGATGGTCTTGTTGCTGGTGGTCTTGGTGCTCAACGCCGTGCTGGCAGCACTGCGCCATTGGCGCGTGGGTGCAGATGGCGGTGGGGGTGGCCGATGACCCCCGTTTTTGCGCTACACGATCTGGGCCTGCAACGACGCCATGGCGCAGCACCGGCATTGTCGGCGCTGAATCTGCGTATTGATCTGGGTGAGTGTGTGGCCCTGGTGGGCGCAAATGGCAGTGGCAAGAGCACATTGCTGCGCGTGTTGCATGGGCTGCTGGCACCCACGCACGGGCAACTGCAGTGTCAGCCGGGCATGCGCCAGGCCATGCTTTTCCAGCGCCCGCAGTTGCTACGCTTGTCGGTACAGCACAACATGGCGTTGGGCCTGTGGCTGGGCGGTATGCCCTGGCGCCAGGCGTGTTTGCAAGGGCGGGAGGCGCTGGAACAAGCCGGCCTGCTGGCCTTGGCCGAACGCAATGCGTGGCATTTGTCAGTAGGCCAGATGCAGCGCATCGCGCTGGCACGCGCACTGGCAACCAATCCCCAAGTACTTCTGCTGGATGAACCCACTGCCAGCCTGGACCCGCACGCCAAACGCGAGGTGCAAGCCCGCATACAGCAGGTGGCTGCACGCCCAGAGATGACGGTGGTGTTTGCCAGCCACAACCTGGGGCAGGTCAAGCGGCTGGCCCGTCGGGTGATCTATCTGGAACACGGCCAGGTGTTGGCAGACCTGCCGGTACAGACTTTCTTTGACGGATCGGTGTTGCCAACGCAGTACCCCCAAGCCCACTTTTTTGTAAAAGGAGAGCTGTTTTGAAATTCATTGAGCAATTGAGGGTGCTAGCCCTCATGAAATGGGCGTACCTAGCTATATTTTTTATAGCTACTTCTATTCCATTCGTGCATGCGCAAGCGCCAAACCTGGTCTTGGCGTCCACCACGTCGACGGAACAGTCTGGCTTGTTTGCCCACCTCTTGCCTGAATTTACCCGCGCAACTGGCGTGCAGGTCAAGGTGGTGGCAGTCGGCACCGGGCAGGCTTTGGACATGGGCCGAAGGGGCGATGCCGATGTGCTGCTGGTGCACGACAAAGAGGCCGAAGAGAAAATGGTGGCAGAGGGCTTTGTGCAAAAGCGCTACCCGGTGATGTACAACGATTTTGTGCTGCTGGGCCCTGTGGCAGACCCTGCGCGCGCGGGGGGAGGGGACATCGCTACGGCCTTGAAAAATATTGCCGCTAGCAATGCGGATTTCATCTCCCGTGGCGATAAGAGCGGAACCCACGCCGCCGAGTTGCGCTACTGGCTGGCCGCATCGACCGACCGCAAGGGCACAGGCTACAAGGCATGCGGCTGCGGCATGGGCCCAGCGCTCAACATGGCTGCCACCACCGGAGCCTATGTCATTGCTGACCGGGGCACCTGGCTCAGTTTTAAGAACCGGCAAGACCTGGTGGTGCTGGTGCAAGGCGATTCGCGGCTCTTCAATCCGTACGGCGTGATGGTCGTGAACCCAGTGAAGTTTCCACACGTCAAGGCGCGCGAAGCCCAGCGCTTTGTGGACTGGATCGTATCGCGTGAAGGGCAGGCGGCGATTGCGGCTTACAAAATTGGTGGAGAGCAGCTGTTTTATCCCAACGCCGGGGTAGGGCAATAGGTGAGATTTATGGCGGCGCTTTTATGGCGGCACATTGAGCGCTTGCATGAGATGCTCTACAAAAGCCTTTACCTTGGTCGGCACATAACTGCGTGATGGGTAAACGCACCATGCGGCGGTGTCGAACTCTGTGGCGGTAACCTCATACGATGGAAATAGATCGATAAGCTTCCCGGATGCAAGGTCTTGGGCTACCAGCCATGTGGGCAACAACGCGATCCCCATGCCCGCGCGCGCGCAGTGTTGAACCGCTATCCCGTTGGACAAGATCGTGGTACCTGTTACAGACACTTCAGTGGTTTTGCTTTTGGCATTTCTAAAAATCCAACGCGTTCTAAAGCCCTGTAGCGGGAATACGATGCATGCGTGCTGCCCCACGTCGCCGGGAGCCTGGGGTGCGCCCGCCTTTTGAAGGTAGCCTGGCGCGGCACACACCACATAGCGTGTTGCCAACAGCCGATGGGCCATAAGACTGGAGTCGGGCAATACGCCCAGACGGATGGCCACATCCATGCGTTCGGCCAGCAAATCCACCACATGATCCGACAGTTGCAAGTCCACAGTGAGGTCGGGGTAGCGCAGCTGAAAGGCCGGCAGGGTCGGCACGATGCAGGTAAGCCCAAACGAATTGGCGGCGCTAACCCGTAGCAGACCCTTGGGTTGGCTTGACGTATCCGCTACCTCCAGTTGTGCCTGTCGGAACTCCTCCATTAGCGGGGCAATGCGGTTCAGGAAGACGGCTCCGGCTTCTGTCAGGGTAATTTGGCGGGTCGTGCGCTGAAAAAGTCTGACACCCAATTCGCGTTCCAGTGTGGCGATGATGCGAGAGATCGATGATGGGTCTGCGTCGCGGTCGCGCGCCACAGCGGTATAGCTGGCGGCCTTGGCCACGCTTGCAAAGATGTCCAGTGCTTCTAGATCCATGCAAAAACTCCTGTAGTCGCGTTGCCCAATGCACTACGCGACATTACGCGACATTGGGTGTTTCTGATTAGTGCAAATTGTGCATTAGTTAAATGTATTAGTTAGTATTTATAAAACAAATTGCAATAGTCATACTTCGGCTCGTTGGTCACCCAACGCCTTCTGCGGTCACAACTGCGCGGCGCATTGGCCACCAAAGTCTGCAATGAAACCATTGCGGAGATCTTCCAAACCCACTGAAAAGGTATTCGTATGAAACTCCAAGGTATGACCGCACTGGTTACTGGTTCTAATCGCGGAATAGGTCTTGAAATCGTCAAGGCCGCGTTGGCCGAAGGCGCGCTGAAGGTTTACGCCACAGCGCGCGATGTGCACACGCTCAAGGCCGCCGTCGCGTTAGATCCCCAAAGAGTTGTCGCGTTGCAACTCGATGTGACGGACGCAGCATCCGTAGACGCTGCGGCCCGCGCGGCATCCGATGTCACCGTCGTATTCAACAACGCAGGCGTGCTGGAATTTGGCAGCTTTCTCGACGTGGGGAGTGACAAGATTGCGCGCCAGTTCAACACCAATTTCTTCGGCAAACTCAACATGGCGCGCGCCTTTGCCGGCGTGATAGAAGGCAATGGCGGCGGTGCGTTGGTCAACGTGCTGACACTGGTGGCACTGGCCAGCATGCCGGGCCTATCGACCTACAACGCCTCCAAGGCCGCAGCATGGTCCATGACCCAGTCCCTGCGGGCAACGCTGTCGGGTAAAGGGATCGAAGTGTTTGGCGTGTTTCCAGGCGCGGTAGACACTGACATGCTGGCCAGTGTGGATATGCCCAAAGCCGCGCCAGCGGATGTGGCGGCTGCAATCATGGCCGGCATCAAAGCCGGGGCGGAAGACATATTCCCCGACGCCATGTCGCAGCAACTCTACGCCGCATGGAAGGCAGACCACAAGGCGGTGGAAAGGCAGTTTGCGGCGATGTGAGGGGGCTTGGTGGACGCTGGTTAGTGGTCAAATCGCCAGCTAGCCCTCGCAGAACGTGCGTTAGTAGCTATCAAATCAGGAGTAACCCAGCACCACACATGTTGGTCACCCTGGTACGCGGGCCCCCGCTGTGGGAGGACTGGTGAGTGTGGTTAGGCTTTTTGCGGACCCGGTTGAAGGCCACAATGCCACAGGAGGTGCGCGTATGAAACGTCTCATGACCATTGAAGTGGTCATCGCAGTACTGGCCGCGGTGCTCGCCATAGCGACCTAGCTGGTGTTCCAACTGCCCACCTTTGGTGGTACGGCCGAGGGTGCGCGGCTGGCGCGCATGCAGCAGTCCAAACAGTTCGTCAACGGCCGGTTTGAAAACACACCGCCCTACGTCAGCAACATGTCGCTGCAGTGCGAGCTACACGATTACATGGGCGACCAGGTGCGTGAGCCCGCGTTTGAAGTACCCGTGCTGAAGATGTCCGGCGAGGATTTGGACAAGCCCGCTGCACCGGGCCTGCGAACCTGGTGGCTGGGCTATGCCAGTGTGCTGGTAGAGCTGGACGGCGTGCGCATTCTGACCGACCCCGTACTGTCAGAAAGGCAGCTGCACCTGCAGCACCTGCGCCGCCACGCTGGGGTCATCGGGGTCGGTGACCAGCGTGCAGACCCAGGCCGCACTACCACCTGTGTCCGCCCTCACCGCCAGGCCTTCGACCTTGGGCGCACCTTCCAGCAGGTGCAGCGCTTGCAATGTGCCATCGGCACCCACGGTACCAATGGCCGAGGCCACACAGGCGCCGTCCAGGTAACTGTTGTCCGTACTTTCGGCCACCGCGCTGAACGCCCAGGCCCCGCAGTGCAACGCAGCGCCATCGGTCAATCCCAGTGGCACCCCATTGACACTGTCCAGATCCAGCAATTGCACACTCTTGGCCGCGGGTGCCTGTGTTCGCACACCGGCCAGCCACGGTGCCATCTGGTTCCAGTCAAACCGGATGCAGGCATTGAGTGCGTTGCCTTTGTTGCCGCGTTGCAGCAACAGCAATTCACCGCTGACCAGCAACGCGCCTTCAATGTTCAGATCAGCAAAACGTTTGCGCAGGGGTGCGTAAAGCGTGGCAAGGTCTAAGGTGGCCATGCGGCCATTGGGCTGACCCTGCACATCCAGGCCGACCAGCACACCGGTATGACGGTTGGGCTTGGAGCCCGAACCCAAGGCCAACAGCGCGCCCGCAGGGCAACCCGGCAGGGGCGGTAGATGGACCAGGCTCTCAAAATCGGGCTTGGCCCTTTTGCGTTTGTCCTTGTCTTGGGGTAAATCGCCGTCCAGCAGGCGCAGCAAAGACCCCGTGGGGTGTTCAGGGTCGAACATGCCCAAATGCAGTTCATCGTCCGCCACCACATACAGACGCTGGTGCACCCGCACCAGGCCGCTGGCCGCACTCAGGTGGGCCTGTCCGCGCGGGTGCTGCGCAGGGTCTATGCGCAGGGTCTGGATCAACAGGGGCCTTAGCGTGGTACTTGCCATAACGGACTTCATTGTGGTTTGTGGCATGGTACAGCTTGCGATTAGGTTAACCTCGCCGCCTCACTACAGCTCGAAATGTCCGTACCCGATGACTGGGAGCTGTCCACCACCTCCGAAGGCGGGCAGGTTCTCAAGCTGCCCAATGACCAGTACCTGGATCTGGCCATCGAGCCGCTGTTCGCCAGCGACCCCGAAGAGACCTGGAGCAGCACCGAAGACAACGATGCGTTGAACGATATCCTGGACATGGTCGAAAGTGAAGAAGTGGCCTACGAATTCGTCACGCACTGAATGCGCCAGGTTGATCCCATGCACCCGCTTTCGCTCCGTGCCGTCAATGCCAACGTGTACAGCGTGCACCTGCCTGACGGATCCCACGTGGGCAACCTCAAGCACATTGGCAGTATCTGAAAGTTCAAGCAAGCTGTTACACAGCCAGAGCTCGCGAGGTAGTTTCCTATCAGTCGGTTAACGCGCCCTTTAATCGGTGCTGTGCGTCTGACGAACAGCCCCAGAAGCCTATAATTTTTTGAATCTGGCCTGTCTTATGGGCCGAGCTTCTGCGAACACTTTCCTATGCAGCAATCTCGAATTGATCTTTTAGACGCACTGCGCGGTTACGCGCTGATGGGGTTGTTTCTAATTCACATGGTGGAATACTATGAGATTTATTGGCTCAACCCAATTCCACACCCCCTCAATGCCACGGTGTTCGCCGTCTTTGGTGGCAAAGCCTTTGCAATATTTGCGCTGTTATTTGGCGTGAGTTTTTTTATCTTACTGAATAACCAATACAGTCGCGGTGTGGATTTTCGCGGACGGTTTGTCTGGCGTTTGTGCTTGTTACTAGGCATGGGGTATTTACATAGCCTGCTATACGGAGGCGATATTTTGCAAGTTCTGGCACTGTGCGGCTTGTTGTTAGTTCCCCTGTGGCGTGCGCCCCATTTCCTTGTGTTTTGCCTTGGCGCGTTTTTTCTTCTACAGGGGCCGCTTTGGTTGTTATTTATTTGGCAGCATTGTTTCGCTGCTGAGGCCGCGCCACCGGCCATTACCCAGTTTGATGGCGTGTTAGGGGTTTATGCGCAAGGTAGTTTTTGGCAACTATTGCAAACCAATGCCTTGCTGGGCAATGGGCGCAAGTGGTTGTTTATGCTGGAGAGCGGCCGCCTGTGGACGGTGATAGGAATGAGTCTGCTGGGGTTTTTAATGGCGAGGCTGCAAGTATTCTCTTCACACACCAAGTATTCTCGGCAATTTGCAATAGGTTTGGCCGTTTGTGTCGTTGCAGCACTGGCCGTGCTCTATGCCGAAGCGGCTATTAAAACTAATTTTGTTAGCCAAAAAGGTTTAGATGGTCTGTTCGCAATTACCGGCGCCTATTTTAATTTGGCGGTGACGTTGGGCACCGTCTGTGTGTTTATCCTGCTCTACCAGTCGCCCTTGCACAGCCTGTTGCGCTACTTAGCCGCACCAGGGCGTATGACATTGACTATTTACTTGGGCCAATCGTTGTTATGTGTGCCGATCTTTTATGGGTTTGGATTGGGCGCCTGGACGTATTTAGGACAGGTGAATAGTTTCTTATTGGGGGTATTTTTGTGGCTAGCACAAATACTGGCTGCAGCTTGGTGGTTTAAACATTTCCGCTATGGGCCTATGGAATGGCTGTGGCGGGCGTCCACTTATACGCGCTGGGATATCCCCTTTAAATACCAATCATCTGCACAGCTGAAACCTTAAAGCCTTGGTTAAACCCATGCGCATATTTGGATTGTGCGTTACACCGTGCGAGTGGGTTTTTTCGGTAGTTGTTCAGCTCATTTCTGCAGTAGCCGCGCCTTTATCTCAGCTGCAGATTCCGCCACAGTTCGTCGATTGATGTTTGGCTAGCATCCCTGATCGACGAAGTTGCGCACCAGTTCTACACCAATTTCGTCGGCAAGCTCAACATGGCCCGCGCTCTCGCGGGCGTGATAGACGGCAAGGGTGGTGGTGCGCTGGTCAACGTGCTCACCGTGGTGGCACTGGCCACCATGCCGGGGCGGAAGACATATTCCCCGACGCCATGTCGCAGCAACTCTACGCCACATGGAAGGTGGACCACAAGGCGGTGGAAAGGCAGTTTGCGGCGATGTGAGGGGGCTTGGTTGATGGGTCCTGCCAATTGCCGGGATTTATGGGCACTAGGTCAAACGGGTTCCCGCTAAATTTCCTTCTATTCCTCCCTAGCGTGGCAGACTCATCTGATACTCGCCCGGCGGCATGCCCACCAATTGACGAAAGCCGCGCACAAAATGGGCTTGGTCGAAGTAGCCTAGCTCCAGTGCCAGCGCAGCCCAACTGAGGGGTTTGCCAGTCTGCACCTGGGCGATGGCCTCGTGCAGGCGGTAGCGCTGGATGACCCACTTGGGGCTGACGCCGACATATTTTTGAAACAGACGCTGCAGGCCGCGTTTGTTCAGACCGCTGATACCCAATACGTCTTCCACCGACAGGATGCGTGAGTCTTGTGCAATACGCTCCAGCAACTTACCAACGCGCGCCACTTGTGGATCGACCGCGGGCAAATGTTGCAACAAAAAGCGCTGTGCCGCCGCACACATTGCTGCAAAGTCAACAGATTCCAGCACCTGCTGCGTCAGGTCAGCACCGGCGGGGCCAAAGCACTCTGTTACGTCCATAGACTGGTCGAGCAACTCGGCCACTGGCTGGCGGTAAAACGGGTAGAACCCTCCAGCCTTGAACTTGATACCAAACACCTGGTCCAGCCCTTGCAACTGGCGCACAAAGCGCCCGTGGTGCACGCCATAAATGCGCGCCTGGCCCTGCTCAACCACCAGGTGCACATTGGGGTGTGGCAGTGTCGTCTGCTGCTGCGCGGGCAGGCCACGCAGGTCCCAACGCACATGCCAATAGTGTTCAACCAGACCGGTCAGTGGCGCAGACGGCAATTGCCGCTGGTGTTCGAACTGACCCTGGCTGAAGCTGGGGCGCAATATGCCGCGCGGCTTGCCATGGGGTGCGCTCTCTGGTGGTGGGTTGTGGGGGCTCATGGTTTGCTGATGCTGGACCGTAGTGTGCCGTGCGTGTCGCGTTTCTCCTATCAATCTGCCGTGTTACCCGATCTAATGCGTGCTGTGCTGGCAACGGCCGCCTAATCGACACGCAACACACCACCCACCAATTTGACGGAGCCGCGCATGCTACAACAGCAACAACATATCACTGGAAATTTCGACGTAGAGCTCACACCGCAGCTGACCACCTCTGCGATAGAGGCTGCCAAGCTAGGCCGCCAGACGCTGGACAAAACCTACCACGGTGATCTGAGTGCCCACAGCTTGGGCGAAATGCTCGCCGCCGGCACCGAGGTCAAAGGCTCGGCGGGCTACGTCGCCATGGAGCGCGTGACCGGTACGCTGCTGGGTAGACAAGGCAGCTTCGTGCTGATGCACACCGGCGTCATGAACCGTGGCACCCCACACTTGACTGTGCAAGTAGTGCCCGATTCAGGTACCGACGAACTGGTCGGCCTGGTGGGGCAAATGGGCATTCAGATCGAGGCGGGCCAACATGTCTATACGTTTGACTTCACGCTGCCCTGAAAAGTGACTTCTATGAAACATCAAGTTATGACCGCACCGGCTGCTCGTTCAAATCGCAGTGTTGGGCTCGAAGTTGTCAAGGCCGCAAACGCGTTGGGCCAACAAAAGTTGATGCGTTGTAGTGTGAGGTGATCGGGGTGCTTTTTCTAGAAGCCGCGGCCTGTACAAAATCGGAAGTCACCATCCTTGATTCCTGTGGCCAGAGGGACTGAATTGCCTATCCGTACGATCTTGGGGCGCAGCCCATGTCGTCTAGGCGCATCAATATTTCGGTTCGACGGTCGCGCTTTATCTCCAGCCAATGGCGGTCTTCGACGGCACCGATGAGTGCGTAAAGGGCGACCAAACTGGTGCCGGGTACAACGCGCTTCAGTCGCAGGTATACGTCGAAGGGGTCGGTTGCCTGAAGTTGAGCGGGCGACGTGATGCCCACGTTTGACAGCGCGAGCGCAAACTTGGCGCCTATATTTTTCATGTCCTTGAGTTGTCTTGCCGCATCGGTCATGACCGAATATAGCCCAGGCTGGATTCACTGCTGACACGTTCTGACAGTGGTGAAATCTACATTTCTCTGTGCGCAACTTCGCGTTTGGAAATGGGTTTTCCCAGGAGAATATGATGAGCTACACCGTTATGGAATTGGTTACCTTTCGCATCAAAGAAAGCACCTCACCCGAGGAGTTTGCCTCAGCTAGTGAGGCGGTCAACGTGTGGGTACGTGCGCAGCCCGGCTTTATGTCCCGCGCTTTGTCACGGGGCGACGATGGACTCTGGTTTGACGTTGTTTTTTGGGAATCTCGCGCTACTGCGCAGGCTGCATCGCAGAGTGTCATGACCGATCTGGAGCAATCGGCCTTCATGGTACTGATAGATGCTTCGAGCGTGAAAATGTCTCACGCGCAGGTTCGCAGCCAGGCGTGAAATGAAGAAAGCGGATCGCCTCTTTCAGTTGGTCACTCTGTTGCAGGGGCGGCGCAAAGCGATAACTGCGCTCGACATCGCGACGACCCTGCAAGTTTCGGTGCGCACCGTGTACCGTGATGTTCAGGGCTTGGCGCAGTCAGGGGTCATGATAGACGGTGATCCCGGCGTGGGGTATCTGCTCCGGAAACACAGCCACGTGCCGCCCCTGATGTTTTCGGCGGACGAGGTGCTTGCGATGCTAGTGGGGAGCCACATGGTTCAGGCTTTCACCGACCCTGGGCTTGCCAGAGCAGCCCAGACGGCCGATGAGAAAATTCGCGCCGTGCTGTCGCCGCAACTGCGACATCGGGCAGATCAGTCACCCGTATCGGATTCCTGTTCTGCTCAAAGATGAGACTGCGCGCGAACGACACAGCCGCATCAGAGTGGGCTGCGAGCAAAACCGCAAATTGCATGCGACTTATGTCGACGAAACCGGGCGAAGCAGTGAACGGACGATTTGGCCTCTGGGCATCGTCGGGTTGCATGGAAATTGGATGCTTTTGGCGTGGTGTGAGTTGCGCAATGACTATCGCACCTTTCGATTCGATCGGTTGCAGACGCTCACCTTGACAACCCAGACCTTTGCAACGCGCGAAGACATGTGCCTGAGTCACTACTTTACGAAAATCCTCAAAGTCGATCAGGCGGGCGCGAGCAAAGCGTTGTGAGTAATCCAGCGCAGTGCCGATCACAGGCTACCTTGACGAAGGCCCTGCTATTTGAGTTGCCTGCGCTCCGCGCAGAAATCACGCCACGTTGAATCCTGAGACAATTGGCGCCACGTCTTACCTGCATTTCTGCGCTTTTTAATGGCTGCAACAACCACAACGGACCCTGTAACGGTGACCTTGGGCAAGCCCCTTGGCGGGTGGCGCCTTCGTCTGTATACCGTGATTTTCGAGGCCGACACGCGGGCCGGTCGCTTGTTCGACCAATGGCTGATTGCCGTTATTTTGATCAGCGTCGTGGTGGTGGTCGTTGACAGTGTGCAGGGCCTGGGCGATGGCTATCCGACGGCTTTCTCTGCCATGGAGTGGCTGTTTACCATTGCCTTCACGCTGGAATACATTGCGCGCTTGGCATGTGTCCGCCACCCGTTGCGGTATGCCCGAAGCTTCTTTGGTGTCATTGACTTGTTGGCACTGCTGCCTACTTACATCGCGTTGTTGGTGCCCGAGGCGCAGGCCTTGATTGACGTACGTGTGTTGCGCTTGCTGCGGGTGTTTCGAGTATTCAAGCTCACCGCCTACGTTGAGGAATACCAGACTCTGGGTCGCGCGCTTGCCGCCAGCCGCCGCAAAATTCTGGTGTTCCTGTCGGCGGTGCTGATGATTGTTCTGGTCATGGGCACGCTGATGTACGTAGTGGAAGGTCCGGCCAACGGTTTTAGCAGCATCCCCACATCGGTTTACTGGGCGATCACCACCATGACGACGGTGGGCTTTGGCGATATCACTCCCAAGACCGATTTGGGCCGGTTGATTGCGTCCATGATGATGTTGCTGGGTTGGGGCACGCTGGCTGTTCCCACAGGCATTGTGACGGCCGAGATAAGTGCCGCGCGTGTTACCCAACCCACTACAACGCGGACCTGCCACGAGTGTTTGACAGAGGGGCATGCCGTCAATGCCCGGTTTTGCATGCACTGTGGCGCGGCGTTGCCTGGCTACCAGACTGACGCTATAGTGCGCCGCGCAGCGACTACCCCCCCCGGCATGACTGACTGACCATGAAAATTCAACGCGTTTTCCAGCCTCGAAACCCACTCTTTTGGATCATGCTGGTCCTCAATTGCTTGTCCGCCTTACTGGGGTGGATCACGCACCATTACGCGCTGGGCGCACTGCCCAGCTTCATGGTGGCAGGCTTTGCCGTGGGAAACGCCGTGCTGGGTGCCTACATTGCCTGGCGTCTGGTCCACTCCTGAGCACATGAATCGTGTACTTGTGAATTGAAGGAGTTGGAACATGGACTGGACGTGTCCAATTTGTGGTCAACCAAACCTTGCCGAGCACAAAGACTGTGTCAATTGTGGGTGCGCCGTAAATGCAATGAAAGAGCAGATCGACGTGCTGCGCAATGATTACAACGGAGAAATTTTTTCTGCGGAGGTAAAGGACTCAGTAGCTCTTTCAGAAGAGATGTTCTCGTCCATATGGTGGGACGCCGCGGCCGATCGATATTCGAGTACAGCACTGCCTTTCTGGATATGGTTTTTTTTCGGTGTCTTAACTATTGGATTGACGGGCAGACGCGATGCATGGACGATTGTGGGCGGCGGTTGTGCGATCGGGTTCATAGCCGCTTTTAGGTGCTCGCTAAATTTTTCAGATGCAGGGTACGGCGGTACTAGAAAAAAAGTGGTCCTTACAAACGTGGCATTGGCAGTCACTGTATTGACATTTACGTTGTGGAAATTTGCCTAGATTCTTTCGAAATCCGATAGTTGGCCGAAAGAGGAGCTCGGGCAAATTTGAACTTTCTTGGTGAAAACCCTCACTTAAACGGAATTGCCTTATCTGCCTCAAATAACTATACTACCTAAAACTATTTGGTAGTATAAATGGCACTTCATAGCGAATTCTCTTTAGCCGCACAGACGGCATTCGCTGGCCTGGACACCGCCGCCCGGCAGGCCGACCTGAACCGCAGCATCGCCGATCTGCCCGGAGGCTTTGCCAAGAAACTGGTGGCGGGTCGCACTTATTGGTATTACCAGGTCAAGAACCCCGATGGTCAGTTGCGCCAATCGTATGTGGGGCCCGATGATGCGGCCACCCAGGCTTTGATCCAACGCCACGGGGACCCAGCACACAAACTTGCGCAGCAGCAACTGGTGCGCTTGGCCCGCTCTGCCATGGAATTGGGTTGCGCCGATATCCCGCCCAAACATGCCCGGGTAATTGAACGTTTGGCCGATAGCGGCTTGTTCTCGGCGGGTGGAATCTTGGTGGGCACGCATGCCTTTCTGGCTTACCAAAACATCTTCGGCGTGCGGTGGACTGCGGGCGCCGCTACGCTGGATTTGGACTTTGCGCATGCCGGTCGCAATGTCTCATTGGCCCTGCCCGAGAACCTGAAAATCGATACCACCGCCGCGATTGACTCGCTTGAAATGGGTTTCATACCCAACCAAGCCTATACCTCATTCCGCAAGGCTGACGAGCCTGACTTTGACCTCGACTTCCTCACATCGCGTGGGCGCACCGGCGACAAACCTGTGACGGTAGCGCGGCTGAACCTGACGATGCAGCCGCTGCGCTTTATGGAGTTGTCGTTGCAGGACCCCATGCGTGCCACGCTGATTGCCCGCAACGGCCCCATCGTAGTCAACTTGCCGCGGCCTGAGCGCTATGCGTTGCACAAACTACTGGTGTACGGCGAACGTGCACAGGCGCAGCGCACCAAGGCCCGCAAGGACATCGCGCAGGCCGCTGCTTTGCTGGACTACTTGTTGGTCCACGACACGGCGGAGATCGCGGCCATGTGGGTGGACGTAAACAGCCGAGGCCCAGGCTGGCGCAAGCGTTTAAAGGAAGGATTTGATGCAATGAACGCGCTTTACCCTGAGTGCACGTTTGCCGAGGCAATAGAACGGGCTACTAAATAGCGCGCGCAACACAGTTCGCGCTTCACGGAGAACCGCAGCCAAAGGAGTCCACTGGGTTAGTCAGTGGAATTGCGGTTGGAGGGGAGTTTTGAGGGAGTTGTCCCAGTTTGGCAATACGGTAACTAGGGAGGCCGGAGAGGGCGTTGTGACTTTTTCGGGGCGAAACTTGGGGTGGAGGAGTTGAATTGCCTTTCCGTCAACTACCCTACAATTTCTTTGCAAGATCGTTTCAGGAAAGTCAGCGAATATTGCTCCTATATACATAGCAGCTTATGGCCGTTTTGCGAGGGCTACAGCTCAATTTCATTTATATGAATGCATTCGTACAAGCAGTTCGTAGTCCTATTGGGTGCCGCAACATGAGTGCGACCTTGCAACGAGCTCATCATCTGGGAATTGTGATCGCGATGTCCATCGCGTTGCTCGCGTCCGGCTGTTCCAAAAGCAAACCCGAGCCTTCCGGCATATTAGCGGTACCACTGACCACAGCAACTGCAACGTCTGAGACCGCCTCCGTTGTCCCGGTCCCGGCGGAAGAGCCGTCGGAGGCGGTGCTCCGCGAGCTTGCGTTTCAGATGTACGACCAGATCGAAAAGGCCGGCGGCCTGCCGGTCACCATGACGGCCACGGGAAAGTCGCTGACCTTGCACCCGAAGTTGTTTGAGGTGCGCAAGGAGAAAAATTGTGACCGGTCACCGCGGGCTCCTGCAGGCTGGTACGAGTGCCACCTCATCCTCAAGCTGAGCTTGTCCCCAGGTGGCCGGGATCCCTCTGAGAAGGGCGAGCGCATGGGTGTGAAGTGGGACCCCAAAGGAGAATGGGTGCTGCAATGATGATCCAGCTCCACCACACCATCGTTACAGAAACAGCACACCCTTACGGCGTATTTCGTTGCGCGTGATCCGCGGATACTATTTTTCCGGTAGGCGACTCCCATAGCCTCTCGCCCCCACCGTCGAGGTGGGTCAGGTACATGCGCAGTTCAAACTCCAACTGGTGGTAGGCGGGCTCCATGTGGGTGCAGAGCTGGTAGAAGGCTTTGTCGTGGTTGCGCTCGCGCAGGTGGGCCAGTTCGTGGACCACGATCATGCGCAGGAATTCGGGGGCGACGTCTTTGAACAGCGAGGCGATGCGGATTTCGCGCTTGGCTTTGAGCTTGCTGCCCTGCACCCGTGCGATGGTGGTGTGGGTGCCCAGTGCGTGCTGCACGATCTGCAGCTTGCTGTCAAAGTTGACTTTACTCAGCGTCTCCGCTCCGCGCAGGTATTCGGTCTTGAGTGACTGCACATAGTCGTACAGCGCACGGTCGGTGCGCACGCCGTGGGCAGTCGGATACTTTTGCAGCAGCCAGGGGCCAATGCGGCCATCGGCGAGCATCTGCTGCACCTGCGCCACCGTTTCTGCAGGGTAGCCCTGCAGAAGCTTCATGGCCACGGGTGCTATTGTTTTCATAGCTTTTAACGCACGTTTTACGAGGGATTCGTGGACTTTGCTTCAGTGACTTCGTCCACTACAGTGAAATCTCTACGTTATCAATTTTCCAGCCGTCTTCATTGACAAGGCGTACCTTTTGAAGCTCCTGTGTGGCGGATTTGTTTCCACAGATGTCAGTTTGTTTGTAGACAAGTGTCGCGACGTTGCCGTTGATGGATTCGCTTTCCAATTCAATCTTTTTGCATTTCGCGACTCCCCGAGAAAAGTCGAGATAAATACGAGTTAGTTCTTCCCGCGTTTTGCCCGAACTGGTCATCATGGCCAGCATTTTGGGCTCCAGCTCTGATCTTTTTCGATTCGAAAAATGCGTGGCATCCTCTTCAAACGACAGCTTGCCAGTGATGGTTTTCTGGGTGTAGTCTGTGTAGAACGCATGGGGGCTTAGGCCTTCTTGTTGCTGGCATGCAACTATTGAACCCAGCAAAGTGACGAAGAGTGCGTGTTTCAAAATTTGGCGCTTGGTGCAGTAGGTAAACCGCACCTTTAAACCTCGCGGCGCAGAGCTGGGAACAGAATGATGTCGCGAATGCTGGGGCTGTCGGTCAGCAGCATCATCAGGCGGTCGATGCCGATGCCGCAACCACCAGTGGGGGGCATGCCGTATTCCAGCGCGCGCACAAAGTCGTGGTCAAAGTGCATGGCTTCGTCGTCGCCGCTGTCTTTGGCATCCACCTGGGACTGGAAGCGGGCGGCCTGGTCTTCGGCGTCATTCAATTCGCTGAAGCCATTGCCGAATTCGCGGCCGGTGATGTAG
>CAYXWW010000070.1:0-15941 GCA_964468905.1 uncultured Rhodoferax sp.
TATAATTTGAGGCTTGAAACGCGGGAATAGCTCAGTTGGTAGAGCGCAACCTTGCCAAGGTTGAGGTCGAGAGTTCGAGACTCTTTTCCCGCTCCAATTCCAAAAAAGGGAAGCAACTGCTTCCCTTTTTTATTAGTCACAGGTCCGGTTCCGGATTTTGACTAAATGAAAATTGGCGCGGTAGCAAAGCGGTTATGCCCCGGATTGCAAATCCGGTTAGTCCGGTTCGACTCCGGACCGCGCCTCCAGATTTTTCTGGTCACAAACGCCTCGTCGGCCTCGGTTGGCGGGGCGTTTTTGTTTGACAATAGACCCACGTGCCCGAGTGGTGAAATAGGTAGACACATCGGACTTAAAATCCGCCGCTTCGTGAATAACGGGCGTACCGGTTCGATTCCGGTCTCGGGCACCATTTAGTAGGCACCTCATACACTTCCGCTTATGCCTCGCTACAACGCTCCATTTGAAATCCATGTCCATGGACAGGTCGCCTTGCGTACAGATGTACGATTTGATCAGATTGAAGACGCGTTAAAGCCGCTGTGGAAATACGCCGGAGCGCGTTCCCTGTCTGACGGGGCCAACAGTGCCTATGAAGACGAACCGGGTATCAAATTCGATGAACCGGAGCATCTCCTTCAGATGTGTTGGACCGTAGCCGGCGATGCCGACTTTCGCCAGACGCTGGATGAGCTGTGCATGAACCTCAATGAAGTCGCCGATGCCGGCGCGGCCATCGAAG
Source organism: uncultured Rhodoferax sp. (assembly GCA_964468905.1). Taxonomy (GTDB): domain Bacteria; phylum Pseudomonadota; class Gammaproteobacteria; order Burkholderiales; family Burkholderiaceae_C; genus Allorhodoferax. Next base: position 743 of record CAYXWW010000070.1, read on the forward strand.
TGACGTTCTACGATGCGGATTTTGATGAAGATGAAGGCCAGTCCGGTGGGGAGTCAAGAGACGATTTCCTCATGCTGTTTGTCGGTCCTAACCCAGCCGCCATCATGCAAGTACAACGAGACTTGTTGGTGCAAGATGTCATCAGCTTGATGGAGCGTCATTTTGATGGTGCCGAATTAAGTGGGGTTGTCGGAGAAGTCGATAAATTGTTCACCCAGCGCTTTGACGATTTGGTTAGCTCGCTAGCATTGGGAAAGCCGCCGAGTGGTTCCGGCGGCAATCACGGTGGCGGGCACGGTGGGGGTCGAAAACCACGCCACTTGCATTGATATCTTCGGTATATCATGGCTTGCATGAATCTCCACCAATGCTTGCTGAACCACACGCTGGGATTGACGTGGCGCTATACGGGCCTCATCGATTAGCGAAGCGTCACTATGCTTAAAAAGATCAGTGTTGATCAGCTTGTGGTGGGGATGCACCTGAAGGAGTTTTGCGGTTCCTGGATGGAGCATCCATTCTGGCGCACAGGGTTTGTCATTGTTGACCCCAAAGACATCAAAACCGTACTGGCAAGCAGCATAAAGGAAGTATGGATTGATACCAGCAAAGGCCTCGACGTCGGTGATGGCGAGTTGGCTATTTCAGTTTCAGAGTCCGAGGCAGAGGTTGAAGCGCAACTGAAGCAGGCGGTATTCGACAAGCGTGAGTTGGCGCCGGTCACCATGGCCGTGGAAATGGAACGAGCGGCCAAAATTTGCTTTCAGTCCAAGCAGGCTGTGATATCCATGTTTCAGGAAGCCCGCATGGGCAAGTCCGTTGACACCGGCGGTGCCGTTCAGTTGGTAGAAGAGATTTCCGATTCTGTTGCGCGCAATCCGGGCGCCCTAATCAGCCTCGCAAGGCTCAAAACGGTTGATGACTACACCTACATGCACTCCGTGGCTGTATGTGCAATGATGGTTGGGCTGGCCAAGCAACTGGGACTGGACGAAGCGCAGACCCGGGCTGCGGGCATGGCTGGTCTCATGCATGACTTGGGCAAGGCCTTGATGCCCATGGAGATATTGAACAAGCCGGGCAAGTTGACGGATACGGAGTTCAATATCATCAAGACACATCCGGTCGAAGGGCACCGCATGCTTTTAACCGGTCGCAATGTTGACCCTATGGTGCTCGATGTGTGCCTTCACCACCATGAGAAAGTTGATGGGTCCGGTTACCCCAAAGGCCTGAGAGGGGACGACATAAGCTTGTTTGCAAAAATGGGTGCAGTGTGTGACGTCTACGATGCCATTACATCCAATCGTCCCTATAAGTCGGGTTGGGACCCAGCAGAATCTTTACGCAAGATGGCTGAATGGGCCAATGGTCATTTTGATGGCAAGGTTTTCCAGGCATTTGTGAAGAGTTTGGGGATCTATCCAATCGGCTCTCTAGTGAAGCTGACATCTGGGCGTTTGGGTGTTGTGGTCGATCAGACTGGAAAGTCCCTCACCACGCCTTGTGTCAAGGTTTTCTTCTCCACCAAGTCCAATATGCGGATTGTTCCTGAGGTGATCGACCTTTCATCGCCGAGTACGACGGAGAAAATAGTGAGTCGAGAAGATCCTGCTAAATGGCGGTTTTCGGATCTCAATGAATTGTGGTCGGGGTCAAGCAAGGCACCCCGCTAAGTCTCAGGGCGCTACCGACGGACTTGGAGCGCACCGGGGTTGACGATATTGGTCGGCGTCCCTTTGATAAAGTTAACTACGTTATCAAACGCAGTGCCAAAAAGTTTCTCATAGTTGTTCTGCGCCACATAGCCGATGTGCGGGGTACAGATGCAGTTCTCGAGGCGCAACAGTGCATGTCCTTGGAGAATGGGTTCGATATCGAAAACATCGACCGCAGCCATACCTGGGCGTCCACGATTCAAAGCACTAATCAAGGTGTTTGAATCAATAATTTCCGAACGAGATGTATTGACCAGTACTGATGTTGTTTTCATACGTGCCAAGTCGTCTTGACTGACTGCATCGCGGGTGGTGTCGCTTAATTGCAGGTGAATTGACAACACGTCACACTCTTCAAAAAACGCTTCACGACTGGATGCGACTTCATAGCCGTGCATGGCCGCCTTTTCGCGCGAAGCATCACTACCCCAAATACGGACCTGCATGCCAAAGGCTCTGCCATAGCCAGCAACCAGTTTTCCAACGTTGCCGTAACCCCACACACCCAATACCTTGCCGTGGAGTTCGTAGCCGATCCCGAAGTTTGCGGGCATGGAAATGGCCTTCAGGCCTGATTGTTGCCAGGCACCATGTTTCAAGTTGCCGATGTACTGTGGCAGCCTGCGCATGGAAGCAAGAATGAGTGCCCAGGTCAATTCGGCAGGTGCCACGCCATCCCCCTTTCCTTCGGCAACTGCGATGCCCTTTTCAGTACAGGCCTGTACGTCCAGATGGGCACCTACAGGACCGGTCTGGGAAATCATTTTGAGTTTGGGGAGCTTTTCAATCAGTTGACGGTTGATGTGTGTGCGATCTTTGGTCAGCACAATGACATCTGCATCTTTGAGACGCACTGAAAGTTGACCAATCCCCTTGACCGTATTGGTGTACACCTTTGCCTGGTAGATTTCCAACTTGGACGCGCAGTTCAACTTACGCACTGCATCTTGATAGTCATCCAGAATCACAATATTCATGGATGCAATTGTGCCTTGTCAGGGCAGTGGCCGGAACCGGCCCTTCAATGAAATTAACTGTATTGCGACAATGGCCGTATGCCGTGACGCATTGCCCACACGGTTATCGAGACAGGCCCGCAGCGCTTCCTTGGCTTGGGTGCCACCAGCAAGGTTAAGACGGGGCCGCCTCGCGTGCTGCTAACCGGTCTAATTCCGCGCACACATCGGCCATGCGCCCGGAAATTACCATTCGACCGACACTCGTACGGGACTGCCCGGCTTCAACCACGCGGACGACCCGAAGCGGCTTTTGCACTGCAGCAACTCTGGAGATATCCCTCGTCCGAATTGCATTGGGTGCTATTGATTTATGAGCAATACCTTGACCGGAGAGTGCGGGCAATGCGACGCTAGATGCAGGCGAAGCAGCCGATGCCAACCAATTTAGAAGGCTGTGCACGGGGGCAACAATAGCCGAGCGAATGAAGAAAGCGAAGTTCATGGTGTGGACTCTGTGGCGTGTTTACATGAGCATGGTGTTGCGGATCAACCCAACCGCAAGACCTTCTATTTCAAAAGACTCGCCCGGCTCGACCACAATGGTTTGGTAGTCTGGGTTTTCGGGGTGCAATTCAATCAAGTGCTTGTTACGCCGAAAACGTTTGACGGTGACTTCTTCTCCGAGTCTTGCAACAATAATCTGGCCATTCTTGGCGTCCTTGGTTGCCTGCACCGCTAGCAGGTCGCCATCCATAATGCCTGCATCGCGCATGGACATGCCACGCACTTTCAACAAGTAGTCGGGTTGGCGTTGGAATAAGCTGTTCTCCACATAGTAGGTCTTGTCGACGTGTTCCTGCGCGAGAATGGGCGAGCCAGCTGCCACGCGGCCAACCAAAGGCAAAGCCAACTGAGCCAGACCAGGCAACGGCAAAGAGAACTGTTTGAAGCGTGATTCATTGATGGAACGCAACGCATCATTTTTAAGACGAATGCCACGAGAAGTGCCACTGACCAATTCAATAACCCCTTTGCGGGCAAGCGCCTGCAGGTGTTCCTCGGCGGCGTTGGCAGACTTAAAGCCGAGCTCGCTCGCAATTTCTGCGCGTGTGGGTGGCGCACCAGTGCGTGCGATCGCGCTTTGGATCAGGTCCAGAATTTGTTGTTGCCGTGCGGTAAGTTTGGGACTTTCAAGCATGCTGACTCCTTGGTTCTGGGCCGGTGACTGTTCGTCTATACACACTGTTTCGGCATCCAGTGACTGTATTTTTAACCAGTTTAATTTTGTTTGCAAGCTGAAAGTTGAAAAATGTTGAAAAAATTGGTTTTTTTGGGCATGGGTGGCACCATCGCGGGCTTGGCTAGCACCCGCAATGACAACATTGGTTACCAAGCAGCGCAAATTGATATTGATGACATTTTGGTGTCCGTTCCGAGTCTGAGCGACGTAGCGGCCGGGTACGTGTCAGAGTCCGAGCAAGTTGCGCAGGTCGATAGCAAGGACATGGGTATGACGCAGTGGGGGATGCTTGCAGAGCGCGTTCAGGGCCATTTGGCTCGTTCGGATGTTCGGGCGGTCATCGTCACGCACGGTACTGATACGCTCGAAGAAACAGCATATTTCCTCTCGCGCGTATTGGACCAAGACGCTTTGCGGTGCAAGCCCGTTGTTTTGACTTGTGCGATGCGACCTGCTTCTTCCGCCAATTCGGACGGCCCACAAAACCTCGTTGATGCAGTGGCGGTGGCAGTTTCAGGTCACGCTTCGGGCGTACTGGCCGTATGCGCCGGTACGGTTCACACGGCGCTCCATGTGCAAAAAATCCATCCCTATCGACTGGATGCGTTTGATTCTGGCGAAGCAGGTCCAATTGGATTTGTGGAGGAGGGAAGGGTGCGGTGGGTACACCCTTGTCCCGTGCTCGCACCGCCGGTACCACATGTCGTTGTCAATCAGCTGCCCACTGCGGTTTGGCCAAGGGTGGAAATTGTGTTGAGCTTCGCTGGCGCATCGGGAGCAATTGTGCGCGCATTGTGTGGACCGCCAGCTGCAGAGGATCAGGCGGCAAAGGGGATTGTGGTTGCCGGTACCGGCAATGGGACCATTCATGCTGACTTACTGTTGGCAGTCCAGCAAGCGCGGGCGTTGGGTCTTGCGGTGGTGAGAACTTCTCGTTGTGCGTATGGGCAGGTTGTAGCTGGTCACGACGACGGGAATGCACTGCCAGAGTGTTGGCCGCTCTCGCCAGTAAAGGCACGCATTGAGTTGGCTCTGGCGCTATTGCGATAGCTTGGCAAAAAAGTTTAGCGCGCAATCAAAAAAGGCCGCAAGTGCGGCCTTTCGTTGGAAGTCATTGAACTTGCTTCAATTGTTCAGTGCGTCGAAAACGCGGCCTTGAATCACATCGACTTCACCCATTCCACTGATCGCGCGGTACTTGGGTGCATTGATTGGGTCCTTGCTGGCCCATTGCGAATAGTAGTCCACGAGAGGTCGTGTTTGCGCACTGTATACGTCCAGTCGCTTCTTGACTGTTTCTTCCTGATCGTCGGGACGTTGTACGAGAGGTTCTCCCGTCACATCATCAACGCCCTGCACCTTTGGCGGGTTGTACTTCACATGGTAGGTACGGCCCGACGCGGGGTGCGAACGCCGTCCGCTCATGCGCTCAATGATGGCGTCAAACGGCACATCAATTTCAACAACGTAGTCCAGCTTAACGCCGGCGGCTTTCATGGCGTCCGCTTGCGGAATGGTGCGTGGGAACCCATCAAACAGGAAACCTTTTTCACAGTCCGGCTGGGTCAGTCTTTCTTTGACCAAATTGATGATTAACTCGTCACTGACCAGGCCACCAGACTTCATGATGGCATCTGCTTGCAGACCCAAAGGGCTGCCAGCTTTTACTGCGGCACGTAACATGTCGCCAGTGGAAATTTGTGGAATGCCGTACTTTTGGCAGATAAAGGTTGCTTGTGTGCCCTTGCCCGCACCAGGCGCGCCCAACAAAATGAGTCTCATGGATACCCTCGGATAAAAAGAATACTGAATGCCTGGAAGCGCGCGCGTTCACGCGCATCGCTAAATGCGACTTGTCTTAGAGAATAGCATGGACGAGCCGACAGCTAACTTACAGATTGTCCGCCACTCGAAAGAAATAGCGCGCGCACGCGTTCCAAGTCTTCGGGGGTGTCAACACCCGGCCCGGGAATATGGGCGCTGACGTGGACTGCGATGCGATGTCCGTGCCATAGCGCGCGCAATTGTTCCAGTGCTTCGGTGACCTCAATTGGCGCCTGTGGCAAATGGGGAAACTGGCGTAGAAAGCCTACCTTGTAGGAATAAATGCCAATATGCCGCAGTGGTGCAGGCTCGGGCAGTGTGTGGATGCCGTGCGCAAATCCGTCGCGCCACCAGGCAATCGGCGCGCGACTGAAGTACAGCGCAAGACCCGCTGCATCCAGCACGACTTTGACAACGTTAGGGTTTTGAAAGTCTTCAATACTGTCGATGGCATGGGCCGCAGTGCCCATACTGGATATTGGGTTGCGGGCCAGCGCGTCAGCCACAGCTTGCACCAGGCCCGGATCGATCAGGGGTTCGTCGCCCTGCACATTGACCACGATGTCCGAATCTTCAAGGCCCAGTATCTGACAGGCTTCGGCGAGTCTGTCGCTTCCCGAGGGGTGATCTTGCCGGGTCAGTACGGCATCAACCCCGTGATCCTGACAGGCCTGAACGATAGACGCGTCGTCCGCAGCGACAACGATTTGAGTCGCATTCGGAACACCCGAGCGCACGCGCTGCGCTACGCGGACCACCATAGGGATGCCACAAATGTCGGCCAGTGGTTTGTTTGGCAGGCGCGTGGAAGCCAGACGTGCAGGAATGATGACGGTGTAGCCCATCCCGGTTCTACAGCCCGAGTTCAGTGTCAGTCAGGGTCCTGGCTTCGCTTTCCAGCAAGATTGGAATGCCGTCGCGCACTGGGTAAGCCAATCGGGCACTGCGGGAAATCAGCTCCTGCTTCTCGCGGTCGAATTCCAGGGGCCCTTTGGTGACGGGGCAAACGATCAGTTCAAGTAGTCTTGTGTCCATTGCCAGATGATAACTTTGCCGCTAGTGCGTCAGCCACCGTGGCATCGACCGCCGTGAAGAATGCTGGCTCGGGTTCAAAAATCAGCGGTATCGCCAATGCACTGGGTGCAATGGCCCACAGTTTTGGCGCATCTTTCTCGGTGCAAATAATGCGGTAGCCCTCGTAGGACTTGCGTGGAAAGCTATCAAAATGATAGTGGTCTGGAAGTGCGAGCGTTTCATGCAACGGTAGGTTGAGTGCGCGCAACATCGAGAAAAACGCTTCTGGTTGTGCAATGCCTGCAATTGCAAGCAAAGGCTGCGCACCAGGTGCCGCGAGTGTGGACAACGCAATGGGCACATTGTCCCGACCGATGGCAACGGATGCCAGCTTTCGCGTGGCGGTAAATCCGGCAAAGGCGGGCTGGCCACCGGTATGGAGTGTCAGCAAGCGCCCGTTGCTTTGACCGGCGCGGGCAACTGCCCGTCGCGGCCACGGCTCACGCAGCGGGCCCGCAGGCAAGCACCAGCGGTTGCCACAGCCACGGTTGTCGAAGACACAAATTTCCATATCCCGGTACAGCGCATAGTGTTGCAGGCCATCGTCACAGACAATGATTTGGGTGCCTGGATGCTTTTCCAGCAGGGCGGTGGCGGCTTCGTGCCGCCGCCGTGCGACAAAGACTGGCACACGGGTTGCCCTGTGCACGAGCAAAGGCTCGTCTCCTACGGACTGTGGGGAGGAGTCGTTAACTACTTCTGTACATGTGGTGTCCGCGCGACCATAGCCACGCGACACCACTCCTACGGAATACCCCTGGTGGCTTAGGTACTGTACCAATGCGATGACGGTGGGTGTTTTTCCCGCGCCCCCGGCGACCACATTGCCCACCACAATCACCAACGCATCCACGCTTTGGGTTTTGAGGACGCCCGCTTGATACAGCTCGCGGCGCGACCACACCAGGATCTGGAGCAATAAGGACACCGGCCACAACACAGTGGCGATCAGGCCACGCCGGGTCCAGGCGCGCACCAAACTGGCTTGCAGCTGCTGGCGCCAAGCGCTCAACATTTCGCTACCTGCCGCCGGCCTGCGCTGAGGATTGCGTGGCGAAAGTAATTTGATTCAGCCCTGTTCGCCGTGCAGCCTCCATCACGGTCACCACCGATTGGTGTTTGGCACTTGCGTCCGCACTGATGATCACAACCGTATCTTTTCCAGCTTTGGAACCTTCAGCCAACGCAACGGCGAGATTGTCCAGACTTCGTCCGGCCACGGGCACACGGTTAACGCTGTACGAACCGTCAGCGCTGACCGCAACAACAAGTTCCTTGGCATAGTCGCGTTGTGCATCGGTGTCGGCCACGGGCAGCTTGAGCTGCATTTCCGTGAATTTGCTGTAGGTGGTGGAGAGCATCAGGAAAATCAGTACCACCAGTAGCACGTCAATAAACGGTATCAGGTTGATCTCAGGTGCTTCCTGGCTACGCGGACGAAAATTCATGGTGCTATTTACGGAACACTTTGAGATGACGGGCCAGGTGCTCTGCCGAGAGCTCCAAGGTTAACAAGTAGGCATCCACTTGCCCCCTGAAATACCGCCAGAAGATGAGCGACGGAATGGCAACAATCAGGCCAAAGGCTGTGTTGTACAGGGCAATGGATATGCCGTGCGCCAGTTGTGCCGGGTTTCCGCCGGTAGCACCGCCTGGGGCTTGGGAGCCAAAAATTTCGATCATGCCAACGACGGTGCCAAATAACCCCATCAGTGGCGCAGCCGAGGCAATGGTTGCAAGTGCGCTCAGGCGCTGTTCCAGACGATGCGCCACAATGCGGCCCGTACTCTCCATGGTTGCGCGCAAATCGTCTTCGGTGCAGCGGGGGTCTGAATTAATGGCCCGCAGCCCACTGGCAAGTACTTCGCCCAAGGCAGAGTTTTTTTCCAATTGCGTGACCACGTCGGGGCTGGGGATGGCGGTGCGCGTAATCTTTAACACTTCATCGAGCAAGCGTGGCGGTGCCACTTTGGCCCCCTTCAGGCTGATAAAGCGGTCAATAACTATGGCCAATGCGAGGACGGAACAGGCGATGAGAGGCCAGATTGGCCAGCCGGCGGCTTGTATGATGGAAAACAAATGGTCACTCCGTGCTGATGAAATGCTCTGCGATTATGGCGCAGACCGACTCGCACATGGCTTCAAATGCGCGATGTCGATTGTCAAAACAAAAGAAATAGATGGAATCTGAACACTACGATGGACAACCGTCACGCGTCTGGCAAGTAGGCGCTCTGTGCAGAGCCATTGCCGACGCAATGGACGCGCGTTTCAACCCGGTAACCGTAGCCGGCGAAATCAGCGGATTCACGCGTGCTGCCAGTGGGCACTGCTATTTTTCGCTCAAGGACGAAACGGGACAAATTCGCTGCGCGATGTTCCGGCGGGCCGCTGGACTGTTGGACTTCAGTCCGCGCGATGGCGCGCGCGTGGAGGTGCGGGGCCGGCTGGGTGTCTACGAAACACGTGGCGAACTGCAATTGGTCGTGGAAAGCATGCGTCCCGCAGGCCAGGGCACGTTGTTTGAGCAATTTTTCAAACTCAAGGCAAAGCTGGAACAAGAAGGCCTGTTTGATAGTGGCCGCAAGCGCCCGTTGCACGTGATGCCACGCGGGATTGGCCTTGTTACCTCATTGGGGGCAGCAGCCTTGCGCGATGTCGTGATCACCCTGCGGCGCAGAGTGCCACACATACCGGTGCTCTTGGTACCGGCTTCTGTCCAGGGTGATGGCGCACCGGGTGAATTAACGCAGGCCTTGACGAGTTTGTACGGCATTGCAGAGGCACCTGGCGACCTGTCAGGTGTTCAGATTGACGTCATCTTGCTGGTGCGCGGCGGCGGGGCTATGGAGGATTTGTGGGCGTTTAATGATGAGGCGTTGGCCCGCACCATTGCCCGCAGCCCGGTTCCCGTTATCTGCGGTGTAGGCCATGAGACGGACTTCACGATTGCCGATTTCGTTGCCGACATACGCGCACCCACGCCCACAGCTGCTGCGGAAATGGTGTCCGAGCCACTGGCGGTCTGGCTGGGTGTCATGGAGGCCATTGAAGGGAGACTGGGCGATGCCATGCTTCGGGCGTTAGAGAAGCATGCGCAGCGCTTGGATCAGGCCAGCGCGCACCTGGGGCGACCGTCAACCTTGGTCAATCGACAGCAGCTGATGTTGTCTGCAGCACAACAGAAGCTGCAGCATGGAGCCCGTATGGCCTTACACGCTATGCATTCCAGAGTGGACCAGCACAGTCAGCAATGGGACGCCCGTGTGCAACGCACCTTGGTGGAATCGCAGGACCGTTGTCACCGTGCTGGCTTACGGCTGGGCCTGCTGGACCCTTCGTTGGTCTTGCAGCGAGGATACGCCTGGTTGACGCTGGAGCATGGCCACACGCTGGACCGTGTCGCCCGTGCGGTTGCCGGCGAAAAGGTGCGTGCAACCCTTGCTGACGGTACGGTTGACTTGACCATTGGCGGGTTAGGGTCGAAATAATTCCTACAATCAAGCTTTTTTGCCCACCAACTGAGAGGATTCCATGGAACACACCCTGCCAGCACTGCCTTATGCAATCGATGCACTTGCACCTGCTTACTCCAAAGAGACACTGGAGTTTCACCATGGCAAGCACCACAACGCCTACGTGGTCAACTTGAATAATCTCCAAAAGGGCACCGAATTTGAAAGCATGTCGCTTGAAGAAATTATCAAAAAATCCTCGGGTGGTATCTACAACAACTCCGCACAAATCTGGAACCACACCTTCTTCTGGAATTGCATGAAGCCCAATGGTGGCGGTGAGCCTTCTGGAGCATTGGCGACTGCAATTACCGCAAAATGGGGCAGCTATGCCGCGTTCAAGGAAGCCTTTGTGAAGTCCGCTGTGGGTAATTTTGGTTCTGGCTGGACCTGGTTGGTCAAGAAGGCCGATGGTTCGGTTGATATCGTCAACATGGGCGCAGCTGGCACTCCATTGACCACAGCAGACAAGGCTTTGTTGACAGTGGACGTTTGGGAGCATGCTTACTACATTGACTACCGCAATCTGCGCCAGAAATTTGTTGAAACCTATTTCGAAAAATTGGTCAACTGGAGCTTTGCAGAAGGCAACTTTGCCTAAAGTGCTGGGGCTGAATTAAAAAAGCCGACCATCGGGTCGGCTTTTTTTATTGTGCAAATGGTTTGCCGGCAATTTTTGAACCGGCCTTCACGCCCTTTTTGGCAAACCAACCCTGATTCATCTCCAGAACAAAGCGCACGGGCTTGGCCGAACAATGCGATTCGGTTGTTTGGGGTTTCATGTTTTCCAGATTGACAACGGTGCCATCGTCGGCAATAAACGCTGCCGTCAATGGCAACAGCGTATTTTTCATCCAGAAGCACAGGCGGGTCGGGTTCTCAAACGCGAAAAGCATCCCTTCGTTTTGGGGCATTTCTTTGCGATACATGAGGCCAATCTCCCGTTGCTCGGGTGTCAAGGCCACTTGGGCGTCGATCTGGTGAATCCCGATGGACAAGGTTGTCCGTGGCAATTGGGTTTGTGGTGTGTCTTGCGCGTTGACAGCCGGGTGCGCCATCAGAATCGTCACCAGCAGAGGGATGAGAATTTTTTTCATGGTGTGATTGTGGCCCAACACGGCGTGCACCGGCAAATCAGCCAATGTGCATGCCCCATTGGGGCTGGCAACGGGGCTACCCAATCTGAACGGGCTCTCCGTGCGTGTCGAAAGGAATGTAGGCGCCCAAGCGGCCCTCTTTGACATCATCCACCATGCGCTGCAATGCCATTGCGATGGCAGGCTCTGAGGGCGGGCATCCGGCCGTGCCAGATAGTGCTGCAGCAAACACCATGCGCCACGGCTGGTCAAATTGCGTGGCCTCGCGGCACAACTCCGTGAAAGAGTGGACCTCTTGTGGGCTCCGGTCTACGCACATCAACGGCGTGAATGCTCCCCCGCGCCCAGCGGCAAAGTCTGCACGTTGTTGCTCCGTACTATCGGCGGGAAGCTCAATGGCGGTGAAAACAAAGAGCAGGCGTTGTGCCGTGGATTGGTTGCGCGCGGCGGTAAGAAGGTCGTCAAAATTCGAGATGTGCATGATCGAGCGCTGTGTTTGGCGAATAGGTTTGTCAATAAGAGAGCATGTGCCCATCAGATTCCACATACGGCACGTAGGGTCCGGTTCCGCTGCTCGTGGCCTCAGAAGCCGGCACAAACTGGCCCTGCTGTACATCAAATATGTGAATTTCTCCGTCTTCAATGACGTAGTGCCAACCATGCAAAGTCAAGTTGCCGGCCTCTACTTCTCGGCGAACCATCGGGTAGTCCATCAAACGTTCCAGTTGCAATACAACAGAACGCTGTTCAGTGCGGCACAGAGCCTCTGGGCTGGGCTGCACCGGCAACAACGCGTCTTGCGCCAGACGTAACCACGCTTTGAGGGCTATGGCCTCTTGCGGCGCACCTTCGTAGGCTACGCGGATGGCCCCGCAATGGGTGTGGCCGCACACCACGATGCGCTCCACTTTCAGACTCAATACGGCGAACTCGATCGCCGCCATGGTTCCGTGTAGCCCATGGGATTGGTCGTAGGGTGGCACAAAGGCACCCACGTTGCGCACAATGAACAACTCCCCCGGCTCTGCACCCGTCAACAGATACGGAACGAGCCGTGAATCGGAGCACCCGATGAACAGTGTCTTAGGGTGTTGACCCTGCGTCACCAGATCCTGAAACCGCTGCTGGTGCAACGGAAAATAGTCGGAATGGAAATGCCGCAGGCGCAGCAGCAGCTCGTCCGGCTCTACTTCCTGGGTCATTGCAGCAGGGGTGAGTCGGCCCCCTCCAGTTCAATACCCTCCACTAGGGCCGCCCCTACGAGCAGGCTCATGTACTGGTGCATTGCTTTGCTGCGCGTTTGCAAGCTCAGTTGCGCGGCAATGCGGTTCTGCACATCGGTATATTGCTTTTGTTGCCCCTCGCGGCGCGCCAGTATTTCGACGATGTGGAAGCCAAATCGCGAGTGCACCAGCGCGGTATGCACGCCGGTGCTGCGCTGGGCATGGGCATCGTGAAACAGTGCGCGTGCCAACTCCGGAGCGCAATCTTGCGGCTCGACCCAGCCCAGATCTCCGCCCTGCTGGCTGGTGGGGCAGTTCGACAGCTCGGCGGCTAATGCTTCAAACCGGCCTGGCGCTGCGTCTTTGTGCAAGAGTTCCAAAAGTGCCTTTTCGGCGTGGGTCGCCAGTGCTTGCACAGGTACGCCAGGCGTTACTGCAAACAGGATGTGGCGCAAATGCAGTGCTTGACCCACCACATACTGCGCGGCATTGGCTTCATAGTACCGTTGGCACTCCGCCGGGGTTGGCTCGGGCACGGCAACCGCTGTGTCGACCATCGCCTCCAGAACCTGGCGGTCCGCGTCGCTCAGTTCGGGCGCCACAAGGCTTCTGCTCATTGGCAGAAGGCCTTGACGGACGGCCTCTTGGCGCAGCAGTTCTGCATAGGCCACCTCACGCATATCCAGGGCTGGATCGGGCTGTCCTGGCGCGAACAGGTAGATGCCGTTGATGCTGGGCGGTGTGGAGGTGGCTGGCTGTGCGGCAGAAGTAGTTCCCCCGCACTGGCACGACGCTCCGCCACACCCTGTGGGGCCGGCAGCCGGTGTTGTGGTTTGCACAGATGTCATCGTCATGGCGGCTCCTTAATGCGTATGGTCAGTCTGGCTTAGCGGCATGGTGGGTGTCATGCCCAATTTGCGGCTGCGCACCACCTGGTAGGGGCGCACCAAATAGGCTGCTGCACCAAAGCCGCTCCATACGTGGACCAGCCGGGTAAACGGAAAGATCAAGAAGATGGACATGCCCAGAAACATGTGCAGCTTGAAGATGATGCCCGCCTCAGCCAACAGCTCGGGCGCACCGGCCTGGAAGGTCACGATGCGCTGCGCCCACTCGGCGAGTTTCATCATCATGCTGCCATCGAGGTGCTGCGCCGACAGGGGAATGGTTGCCAGCCCCAAGGCCAGTTGCAGCCACAACAGGACCAGCAACACAATGTCACTGGTCTTGGAGTTGATGCGAATGCGCTCGTCACTCAGACGCCGGTGCAACAGGATGGAGACACCTGCAAAGCCCAGCAATCCAAACAGACCGCCCGACACCATGGCTACGACTTGCTTGGAACCCGCGCTGATGAAGTGCTCGTACATAAAGTGCGGCGTCAACATGCCAAACGTGTGGCCGAAAAAGAGGAACAGCACGCCCACATGGAACAAGTTGCTGCCCAAGCGCAATTGCCCGGTGCGCAGTAGCTGCGATGAGTCACTCTTCCACGTGTATTGGTCACGGTCAAAGCGCACCAAGCTACCCAGCAAAAAAACCGTGATGCAAAGGTAGGGATAGATTCCAAACAGTAAGTGGTTGAGGTAATTCATGCTTGCGCTCCTTGTTTTTGGGGTGCCGCTTTACGTACAAAGTGAATGGGCTGTGCTTCACCGGGTTTGCTTTGGCCTTTGGTGCTGCACCCCGAAAAAGCTTCAGGCTCCTGCCACACATCGTCCATGGACTCTTCCGCTGCCACGGAAACCGATTGAACCTTTTGCCCTGCCAATTCCAGCACCGCGGCCACGGCAGACGCATAGGGGCTGCTGCGCTGAACCAATGCACTGAAGATCGACGTCAAGATGTGGGCCATTTCCCCCAGGAATTCTTTGGCAACCTGGGGTGGTTGCGTGGAGGCAAACTCCAGCACCACACACAAGTGGTCTGGCAGCTCATGGGGGGCCATGCGCAAACCGGCCTTTCCATAGGTTTGCATCAAATCAATCATGGCCGGCCCACGGTCACGCGAGTCGCCGTGCACATGTTCGAACAGGTGCAGCGATGTGGCGCGTCCCCGGTCAAACGTTTCGACATAGCGTGCCTCGACGTCCATGGGGTCAAGGCGCAGCAGGTCGGCAGCAAGCGCCTGCAGTTCTTTGCGGCGTGCGGCAGGAATGACATCCTCCTGGTCCATGGCAGATAGCAGTTCTGTCAGATTGGAACGCAATGATTGGTCGGGGTAGCCCAGCAACAAGGCCAGAGCGCGTAGGGAATAGCGGTTGTTTTTCATGTTTAGACCATGGATTTGATGGGAATGGTGCGCGCCTTGGTGCCACCAAACAGACTGGTCGTTGAGGCCCCGTCTGAGCAACCATTGCCGAACGAGAAGCCGCAGCCCCCGCGCAGGTCAAAGGTGTTTTCAGCGTACTCGCGGTGCGTGGACGGAATCACAAACCGATCCTCGTAATTGGCAATCGCCATGATCTGGTACATCTCTTCGACCTGGGCAGCAGTGAGCCCGACCTGGCGCAACACCGCTTCGTCGCCCTTGCCCTGAACCGTCTCGC
>CAYXWW010000070.1:15951-16817 GCA_964468905.1 uncultured Rhodoferax sp.
ATTCAATAAAGCTTTTTGCGTAAATCTATTTTGCCTGTCTTGAAAAAAGAGTTGCCCACCGTGAGCCCGGTTTGCTCCAGCACCGCCAGGTTTTCAATCTGGTCCACATGCTTGCTGCGCTGAAAGGCGCGCATGGCCAGCATGCGTTGCAGTGCGCGAATCACGGGTTCCGTGTCGCCAGCTGTCAGCAAGTTGGCGAGGTACTGCACCGGGATACGCATCTGCGCAATGTCTGGAATCTCACCGTTCATGCCTAGGTGTCCGGCGTTGGTGGCCGAAGTAATCGGCGACAACGGCGGCACATACCAGACCATGGGCAGCGTGCGGTACTCGGGGTGCAAGGGCAACGCAACTTTCCAATCCACCGCCATCTTGTAGACGGGGCTATTGCGCGCGCCAGCAAGCCATGCTTCCGGAATGCCGTCTTTGCGTGCTTGCTCAATGACTGCAGGATCATTGGGGTTGAGGAAGATGTCCAGCTGTGCTTGGTACAGGTCTTTTTCATTCTCGACGCTGGCGGCTTCTGCAATGCGGTCTGCGTCATACAGCACCACGCCTAGATAGCGAATGCGGCCTACGCAGGTTTCCGAGCACACGGTGGGTTGACCCGCTTCAATGCGGGGGTAGCAAAAGATGCATTTCTCGGCCTTGCCACTCTTCCAGTTGAAGTAGATCTTCTTGTAGGGGCAACCCGATACGCACATGCGCCAGCCGCGGCACTTGTCCTGGTCGATCAGCACAATGCCGTCTTCCTCGCGCTTGTAGATCGAGCCCGATGGGCAGGAGGCTACACAGGCAGGGTTGAGACAGTGCTCGCACAGGCGTGGCAAGTACATCATGAAGGTGTTTTCAAACTGCCCGACCAT
>CAYXWW010000071.1:0-16716 GCA_964468905.1 uncultured Rhodoferax sp.
CCACCATGGGCAGCTTCAGGCACTGGTGCGGCGCAAAGTGCGCACGTACGGCCTCAGACAATCCCCGCGTTTCTGCACCGAAGACCAGCCAGTCACCCGGACGGAATGCTGTCTCAAAGACCTGACCGCTGCCTTTGGTGGTGAGTGCGAACAGGCGATCTGGCGCGGGTTGTTGGGTCTCCAAAAACGCTTGCCAGCTGGCGTGCCGGTGCAGCGTGGCGTATTCGTGGTAATCCAGCCCCGCGCGGCGCATGTGTTTGTCGTCCATGGAGAAGCCCAGTGGCTCAATCAAGTGCAACGTGCAGCCGGTATTGGCCGCCAGGCGGATGATGTTGCCCGTGTTGGGCGGGATTTCGGGTTCGACGAGGACGATATGAAACATGGGCGGTATTGTCGCCGCCCTGTTTGCTTAAGCCACCCGAAGTCGAGCCGTGTTGTCGTGCACGCCAAGCCCTTCGCGCCGCAGCACCTCAAGAAATGCGTCGGGCTCAGGCCGCACGCGGTAGTTGTTGGTTTCGTCTACCCAGACAATGCGCCCGCCTGTTTCAACGATAACGACGGTTGGCATGACCGTGTCGCTGTCATACCCTAGTGCCTGAAAGCCCGTGGGGATGCCGTATTCAGATTCAATTCCTAGCGCCCGTGCGGCTGCGTTTCCCTCATCCACCAGAAATTCTGCGCGGATGTTGAACCGTTGTGCCAGCGCTTGGCTGTTGCCGTGCGGCTGCGGTGAGATCAATACCAGCCCCACGCCCATGGCTTCAATCTCCTGGTAGCGTTGTGATAACTCCTTGACCTGGGCCACGCAGAAGGGGCACCAGTTGCCGCGGTAGAAAACCACAATCGTGGGACGCTGGAAAAGCTTGTCCGAATGGATAGGTTTACCCGTGACATCGCTGACGCTGAACGCAGGCATTACCCTTCCAACCGTCAATGCACGACTCGGGCGCGCGCCCAGGAAGCCAGCGTACGAGTAGCTGTACCACAAGAAGCCGATGTAAATCCCCACGGCTATCAGCAGGGGTAGTGTGCCAGCGTCTTGCACGAGCAGGCCATATGCGGCAGCGGCTACACCCAGGGCCCCTTGGGCATTGATCAACGGCAGGCGGTGGCTGGAGCGCGGCAGATTTTTGGTGACCATGGCATAGGTGACCCATAGCAACATGGGAACGGTGGTGAGCAGGACGCCGCCCCAAGCTGCATGGTTGCCTCCCTGGGCCAAGGCCCAGCCAGCATAGCCCGCAGCAACTGGCAAGGCGTTGAACCACGTGATGGAGAGTGTGTTGCGAATCAGGTTGCGGTACTTCAGCTGCATCATGACGCACTCCCAACGAAAAAGTCATACGCCTCCAGACCGCTGTCGCGCAATGGTGCCAGGGCGAGGTATTCGGGGTCTGTGGCGTAGCCCTTCATGGCGGACGCGTTGTCCAGGAAAAACACCACTACGCGCTGGGGTTGCAAGCCTTCGGCCGTGCCAACGGGTGTCATGGTCTGCTGCACATCCACCATGGACTCCACGTGCATGCCATGCCGCGCAAAGAGGGCTTGCGCACGCTGGTTGAAAGTATCCAGCCCCTGCGCGCCGTTGGGCTTAAAGCGAACCAGTCCTACGCCATACAAGCGGGTATCCACCGGGCCTGTGCCGGGTGTGGAAATGGCTGTGATGTCCAAGCTGGTGCCCGCCACTACGGTCAAGCGCTCCAGCCCTGCATCACGCAGCGGCGCAAGTGCCTGGTATTGCGGGTCACTGGCGTAGGCTTTGAACTCTGTTGCAGACGCAAATGAAATGACCTGTATCAGATTGGGCATGTCGAGGCGGTTTTCGCCCACGATTTGCCCTTTGCCGCCGACCTTCAATTGCCGTTCGATCCGCAAGTCATATTTCTTAAACAAGGGCGCGGCCTGCTCGCGAAAACTTGCCAGCGCTTGCCCGCCGTCTGGTTTGAGTGTCATCAGCATGGTCAGGGTGAAGCGCGAGTTTGGGCCCGCCACGATAGGTGTGGGGCTGCTTGTCGCGCTGCTTGCTGCAGCCTGTGCAGCGGAGGGTGGTAATTGCATGTCCATAGGGTTTCCTTGTTGGTTGGGGTTGGTGGGTGAAGGTGTGTGCGATCCATCCGATACACCCTCAGTGCCCCTGCAATGTAAGAAGAAATTGAATGCAGATAAACTACCAATCGTGCGACTATTTATCTCATTTTTGGAGACAATCTAATGCGCTTGGAGAGCTTGGAAGAACTGCGCGTGTTGGTTCAAGTGGTCGATTCAGGGGGCTTTACGGGTGCAGCGCAAACCCTGGGCACCACCACCAACGCGGTTAGCCGCCAGATCGCTCGTCTGGAATCGCGCCTGCAAGTGCGCCTCTTGTCGCGGACCACTCGGCGGGTTGCCGCGACAGAAGAAGGCCGCAAGTTCTACGAGCACGCGCTGCGGGTGCTGCAAGCAGTTGACCTTGCAGAGCTGGCAGTGCGCCCCAGCACGGCTGTGCTGGAAGGTACTGTGCGCGTTGCTGTGCGCTCCACCACCGTACAGTTTGGCTTTGTCAAGGACATCGCAGCGCTGCTGGCCCGCCATGCACACTTGCGCGTGCAACTGATGGTGAGTGATGAAGATATGGACTTGGCCGCCGATGGCATTGACGTGGCGCTGCGTGTCGGGGCCTTGTCCGACTCCAGCTACCGCAGCCATCCGCTAGGCGCAGTCACGTTTGTCCTTGCAGCCGCCCCCAGCTATTTTGGCGACCGGGCGCGGCCAACCCAACCCGATGCGTTGCAGCACCATGAGTGTGTGCGGGCCTTGCTTCACCGCCCCCAAACCACGTGGCGGCTGGTGGGGCCGCGCGGGCGTATCGTGGATGCTGCAGTTGGCGGACGCTTTGAATGCACCGATGTGCGGGCACAGTCAGAGGCTGTGTACAGCGGGCTGGGCATTGGCTTGCGTCCGGCAGGTGAGGTGCGCGCTGCGGTCACTGCGGGCACGCTAGAGCAAGTCTTGCCGCGGTGGAGTATGGCGCCGTTGCCCGTCCATGCGCTGTTGTCACCCCAGCGCGGACACAATGCGCGTGTGGAAGCGGTAGTTGCGCTGTTGAAAGAGGCGGTTAAGCGCATGGAGTGACGGTGATAGCCTTTGCGTGTCAGGGTGGACGCATCTTTTGTCGCGCGGTTTGAATCCAATGGGCAACTTGCTGCGTATTCTTCATAGGCAGCTTTGATGCAACACAGTCTCCTCCCAAATACTTGGTCATGCTTTCAGCATTTAGTTCTCGTGAAATCATCGTGGAACGCTATCAATTTGATAGTGGATCGCGACCATCACAATGTAAACATGAACACTGAAACCAACGACGCACTGCTTATTGCACTTCTCGAGCGTATCGCGCAGCAAGACGACGCCGCCCTTAAGGTTTTGTACCGGCAATGTGCACCTAAGCTGTATGGCCTGGCACTGCGCGTAGTCACGCACCGCGACTGGGCGGAGGACGTGTTGCAGGAAGCTTTTTTGTCCATATGGCGGTTGGCCCCTGACTACCGTGCGTCACTGAGCCCGCCATTGGCCTGGATGGGCCTGATCGTGCGCAGTCGTGGGCTGGACCTGTTGCGTCGGCGCACCGCCGACCGTAGCCATGTGACCCAGGAGTTGGATGAGACTCTGACGGATACGCTGACCTCCGAGTCACCCACCCCCTTGGACACGGCGCAAGCGAGCGAACAGGCCTGGGCGCTGCATCAGTGCCTGGAACGCTTGGACAACAAACAGCGTGAAGTGGTGAGCCTGGCCTATGTGCGCGACCTGAGCCACGGTGAACTGGCGCAGCAATTGAGCCTGCCGCTGGGCACAGTCAAGACCTGGATACGTCGTGGCCTGGACCAGTTGCGCCTGTGCATGGCGCGTTTTGCGTAAGGAACCAAATATGAACCTCTTAAGCCATCCCGAACTGCTGGAACGCGTGGCCAGCAGCTACGCCCTGGGCACGCTGCGCGGCGCTGCCCGGCGTCGTTTCGAGGCCATGGCCCGCTTGCAAGCACCGGTGCGCGCCGCCGCACTGATCTGGCAAAGCCGCCTGGCCAGCATCAATGAATTGCAATCCCAGGTACAGCCCGATGCCGTGGTCTGGACCCGCATCCATAACCTGGTGCAGGGTGAAAAGACCAAAACGGTACAAGCCGCCGTGCGTGCTCAGGCTGCTGCAGATCCCACCGGCCTGGCGACATGGGTGCGCAGCCTGACGCTGTGGCGCACTGCCACCGCCGTGGGTGCCTTGGCTACCATGGCGGCGGTTGCCGTCAGCCTAGGCCAGCGCCAGGAGTTTGGTGGCGAGATTGCTCGTCTACAAAACCAATTGCTGGCCGCGCCGCAGATCGAATACATAGCCGTGCTGGCCGACGACCAGGCCGCAGCCTCCATGCTGGTTACCTTTGACCCCAAAGCCAAAAAGCTGACCTTGCAACGTGTGGGTGTCTATGAAGAGGCGGGCGACCGCTCACTGCAATTGTGGGCGCTGCCACCGACTGGTGGGCCCAAATCCCTGGGCGTGTTGGGCCGCGACAAGCTGCTGCGCCTGACCGCTGGCGAGCGCGAGGTGCGCGAGGTGCCCACGTTGGCCATCAGCTTGGAACCAAAAGGCGGTGTGCCCAGTGAAACGGGCCCCACAGGGCCCGTACTCTTCACCGGTGCTCTAATTCAAAAGATGTTGTGACCACCATCAGACCCTGCGACGACGGGGCACCACGTCCAGTTGAAATGTCAGTTTGGCGGGTGCCGCGCCCACGACCACGCTGCGCGGCGGCTTCTCCACCACTTGGATACCATGCCACACCCTGATAGTGGCAGCACCTTCGGGCACGTCTTCGATCACCGCCACGCCATTGGCCTCTGTTTTTGCTGTCCACGGCGTTTCGGCCACATAGACATGGCCGCTCATAGATCCGTGGATAAAGCAGCCCAATAGCACCGCACCCGTAGCACCGGGTTTGTCCAACGTCAGCACGGTAGAACTGGCGGGCTTGCCCTCTGTCTTACCAACCAGCCGCAACGACATGCCTTCTGCACTGCCGGGGCTGACGGTGGCGACGTTCTCCGGTGCCGTTAAACGCACGTGGTGGTCCCACGCATCATTGTTGGTAAACCGAACTTTCGCCCCCAGTGCCACGACAGTCACTTTGGGTACAAACTGCATATTTTCCTGGTTGACGGTTGCCGCCATAGGCAGCGTCTTTTTGGGAGTCCCATTAGAGCTGGGCAGCACGATGACAACGGCGTCGGGCATGGGCTTACCATCTTTGTCCAGCACCAGCACCTCCAGCGTGCCAGCCTGGGCCATACAGGTCACCACGGCGGCGGCCAAAGCGATAGTCGCGTTGCGCAGGCCGACGCGCGTGATGGTTTTAGGGGTAGCGGAAGAGGTCATGGTTGTTCTCTCAATTCACGGTGATCACGTCGCGGTGCATGGGCGCCAGCTTGGCCAGCAACTGGTTTTGTGCGCCAAACGGAATGCCTTGCGCGTCCATGGCCTGTTGCAGCACTTCCACCAGCGCATTGAAGTCCCCCTTGGTGATGTCCAGATTAGCGTGCGCAGACTTCATGTCCGCGCCTTTGTAAACACAGGGTCCGTCCATGACAAAGCAAAACTGGTCGACCAGTTGTTCTTTGACACGTTGTTGGTTTGCCGGTTTGAAATGGGGCCCGGTGCGTGGGTCGGCTAGCAGGCGGACCATGAAGTCGTCCATCAGTTTGACCAGCCCGGCCTTGCCGCCAAAGCTCTTAAAAAGTGGGCTGTTGCTGGCCACCATGGGCGCGACGGCGGTCTGGGCAACGGCGGGTAGCGCGACGCAGACAGACGCGACCAGCACAAAGGCGGGGGCAATCAAGGTTAGTAGTTTTTTCATGCAAGTCTCTTGGTAAGTGGAAGTTCGAATCGTTTGGGAGGTGTTGCGCAGGCTTTGGGTCGATTAGAAAGCCAATTGGGCCGACAGGTAGTAGCCGCTTTGGTTGCGCGCCGCCGTCACGCCGGGCACGATACGGCCCAGGTCCACATAGGCCAGCGTCACCGACACATTTTTATTGGGTGCCCAGGCTACGAACAAATCTTTCCACGCATCTTCGGCCAGGCCCTTACCCAGTCCGGCGGCCTGGCCCAGGTCTTCCAGGTTGTTGGGTTTGGCTCGGTATTCCGCGCCCACTGCCCAGTTTTTGCTCAGAAGGTAGACCACCGACACCTCGGGCACCCATGTGCGGCTGTCTTTACCGGGCGCGGCGGAGCCAAAGCCCAGCAGCCCATTCTGGTTGGCATTGGTGTTGCGCAGCGTGGCATTGACCAAAATGCCCTGGGCCAGAAACAGCTTGGTGGCGCTGACATAAAAGTCCGTGCCATTGGTCTTGGTGCCCAGAAAGTTCAGCACGGAGCTGAGCGAGCCGGGCGTGACCGACTTGTATTCCAACCCCACGGCGATTTGTGGCATCAGCGAATCGCTTTCCAGTACGGCATCGCCCGCCACCTTGACCTTGACGCCCAGCACATCCATCAGGATGTGCTGGCCTGGTGTCACGCCAAACGGTGCCACACCATTGAGCGCGATCGCCGGCGATGCGTCAAAGTCTTGCCGGGCCACAGACAGCTCTACGCGGTCGTAAAAACCCACCGCCGCGCCGTAGGCGTTCAACCCGAAGTCTTGCGTGGTGGTGCGGGTCGCAAAGGCCGAGGCGCCAATCTCGCCCGCCGTGGCGTTGCTGCCTATGACTGCCCAGGGCGTCAGCCCTCCGCCGGCCGCACCGTCGATGGAACTGACGCCACCGGTCAGTAAAAGTTTGCCGGTTTCGGCCTGGGCTGTTGTGGTGCAGGCCAGTCCTGCGGCGCCAATGAGAAAGGCTGTGGTGAGTGTTTTCATGCGTAATTTCAGAAGGTAAATTAGAGAAGCAAGCCAGCCACAGTCGCGCGGCGCTGTTGTGACCACCCATAGGGGATACGCGCCAAAGGCGGCTTTGGATTCAACTTATTCAAATATGCCTGAAAATAAATTTGCGCAGTTTCCGTCAGCGACCCTTGTAGCTACCCCAACAGCCAGTCGCTCCTAGCCAATAGTGCTGCAAACGCTGAGTCGTGCGCCAATAGAATAACCAACGTGTGGGTAAAGCGCCCGAGTTGGCCACAATGGCCCCGTGCGCGCAGTGCTACTCGGTCCTGCACAACTCCAGGGCCGTGATGTGCGCAGCACCGGCGATCCGCAACACACGGGCGGCGGCATGCAACGATGCTCCGCTGGTCATCACGTCATCCAGCAAGACCACCCGTTGGTTTGCCACCTGTGCCACGCGCAATGGCTCTACCGCAAAGGCATCCTGCACGGCGCGCATGCGCTCGCTGCGGGGCAATGTGCGTTGGGGTGGCGTGTCTTTGACCCGCAGCAGTACGTTGTGCGCCACTTTGGATGGCTCCAGCGCGCAGGCCAGCACGTGTGCCTGGTTGTAGCCACGCTCGCGTAAGCGCTCTGCAGACAGTGGCATGGGCAACACCACGTCGGCTGCATCCAAAGCGGGCTCCACCCAGGGGGCGGCGCGCAACAAACTTGCGAAGCTGGCTGCCCACCCCGGGTGTTGGCGGAACTTGAAATCTGCAACCAAATCAGACCACGGGTAGGCATAGGGTAGGGCGGCCAGGCACGCATCGAGTGGCGGTGGATGGAGAATGCAGGCACGGCACTGGCGCACACCCGGCACCGTGGGCAATGCGCAGGTAATACAGCGCTCCACGGGTTGGGCAAATACGCCCACGCAGGCCTCGCAAATGCGGTGCGTGGGCCACGCATGGCACACCGCGCACTGGCTGGGCAGGCGGCGCGATATCCCTTGGAGCATCCCTTGAAGTAAGTGGCGAATCACCGAGCCAATATACTCGGTTCGCCCCACGCGCACACGCTTGTATCCACGCCGCCATGTCCTCTGATCTGCCCCCCACCATTGCCCCCTTGGCAGCCGCGCGCTGGGCTGCCCGCACGCCAGCCACTTCGCCGTGGCTGCACGAAGAAGTGGCGCGCCGCATGGAAGAGCGCTTGCAGTGGATGACCCTGCGACCTCAGACATGGGTGCACTGGGAACCGTTGCTGGGCGGTATGGGCGCGCAGGCCCTTTTGACTGTTCGGTACCCTGATGCAGAGTGTTTTATGGTGCTAGCCCTCGCGGAACATGCGCAGCTAGCTCACAAATTGATAGCACCTCCGTGGTGGAGTCCCAAGCGCTGGATCGCACCGCAGGTGCACATGGGGCCCCCCGAAACACCCGTGCAGATGCTGTGGGCCAATATGAGCCTGCACATGGCTGCAGATCCGCAGGCGCTGATGGCCCAGTGGAACCGGTTGTTGGCGCCCACGGGTTTTGTGATGTTTTCTTGCCTGGGGCCCGATACCTTGCGTGAGATACGCGCCCTGTACAGTGCCCAAGGCTGGCCACCTGCCTCCCATGCGTTTACGGACATGCACGATTGGGGCGACATGCTGGTGCAGGCTGGATTCTCTGAACCGGTGATGGACATGGAGCGCATCACCTTGAGTTTTGGAACGCCCGAGCGTCTGTTGGCAGAGTTGCGTGAACTGGGCCGCAACCTGCATCCCCAGCGGTTTGGCGCGCTGCGTGGGCGGCGCTGGTACGCACAGTTGCTGTCTGGACTGGCGGCATTGGCCAAGCCCGATGCCCAAGGACAACTAAGCCTGACTTTTGAGATTGTGTACGGCCACGCCTTCAAGGCGCCGCCGCGCATGAAGGTGGCGTCAGAGACAGCGGTGTCGTTGGACGCCATGCGAGAGGCCTTGCGGCAGGGCAGGGGAATCGCTGGGCCAAAGTGACTGCGCCCGGCGGGTACATTTAGCGCAGACGATCGGCAACGCGAACGATGCGCCAGAATGACCTGGTGGCGATGCATCAAGGGCCCCGCGGATCGCCTGTATCCGCTGCTTTCATCTTTCACGAGCTTGCGGCACGTCTGCGTGCTGTCATCTCGCGAACAAAGTAATCCATGAGTGCACCACGCGCGTTGCGATTTTCGGCGGTTAGCTTCACGGCGTAGCCCCAAGCCGGGTCAAGCCAAAAGACACGCTTGGAACGGAATCCATCTTGGGCCAGCAGATTGACGTCAACGCGAATGGTGTTGACTTTGCCAAATGCTGTGTCGATGGTCTCGCGCCCTACGACCCGCGATTCAAACTCTACCCAGCTTTTCTCACCATTGCGTGTGCGAATCGTGCGTGTGGTTGCGCGGCTGCCAATTTTCAATTCCCCATTGGGGTACAGGCCATAGGGGGGGTCATAGGTGCCGCCGCCGTCTTGCAAGATGAAGCCGGAGCGGGTCAATCGCGCTCCTGGCAATAGCTGGGGGTTGTCACTTACGCCTTCGATCTCATCTTCGCCCCGCGCGTGCGCAGTGATCTTCCCACTGCCACGCACCAAACCCGTCAAGGCATCCTTGACCACAAATTCATACTCATCACCGGCTTTGTATTTGTCGAAAACGCCATCTTGTTTGATTCCAAATTGATCGGGAGTCACCACTGTTTTTGATCGTTGAAATTGCTCTACCTTGGCTTGCACCAGATCGCTCAAGTTTCCGTTGGGAAATGCTTGTAGAAAGGCGTAAAAGTCGTTCACATTTGTGCTGTTCTTGATTTTGTCCCACTCGGCCTTTTCTTTGTTGAAGGCAATTTCCTTTTCACTCAGGTCCAGTTTTTGCGTCGGCTTGAGGCCAGCATTGAAATAAAAGTCATCTTCCAGGCTGGTTGATTCCCATGGAATTTGTCGCCCTTGGCTTTGCTGGCGAACGTTCAAGCGCACGCGTTTGAAAACGTCTTCAATCTTGGCTTGTGGCTTTTTGAGCTCTTGCAGCAAGTACTTGGTGTAGAGGCCATTTCCAGACTTTTCGTCGCCGTCTTGGGCCACATTGCCGGGAGCGGTTGCAAAGGCCAAGAAAGTACCCGGCGGTGCATCCAGTTGTGCCAATCCTTTTCCGGTAGTTGTGCCCTCGAACGGGTTGTCTCTACACGCATCGAGTACCACAATGCTCATGCGGTTGCCCGCCGTTCTAAAGGCATCAATGACTTGACCCAGGTCTACCGCTTGGTGGGCCACATCTGCGGCGGTGCTCATCTTCGCGTCGATCGGCACCATGTAGTTGTGCCAATTGAGTTGAAAGCCGTGGCCCGCGTAGTACAACATACCGATCGCTTGTTTACCTTGCAGGGCGGCTTTGATTTTGGCGATGGATTCACGCATTTGCGTTTTGGAACCATCCCGCACTTCCACTACTTCAAACCCCAGGCCACGCAAGGTTGCTCCCATGGCTGCCGCATCATTCACTGGATTGACCAAGGCCGCATCGCCTGCATAAGCCGAGTTACCAATCACCAAGGCTATGCGCAGGTCTCCGGGCGCCTGTGCATGGGTTGGTATAAAGGCGGTGCACAAGGCAACCACAACTGCCGTCGTGCGCAGCACAGTGGCAGCTGTCTGGGTGATTCGGATATAAGAACGGACTTGCATTGAGGAACTTCCACTTCTACTTCGGTTAGCTGTGTAGTTTGCCATCAGGCCCATTGCTTGAACGTTTGTTTGAAGCGATGAAGCCATTTTCACTGCGTCCGCTCAATTTGCGGATGCATGCAATGCATCCGCGCCGTCGCTTTGGGTAGAAGGGGCAGAAGAGGCAGGAGGCCAATGGTGGTGGAACAACATGGCGGGGTGCGATACTTGGCGTAGAGTGGGTGAAGTGCCTGTCCTTAAACCATGGGTACACTGGTTTTCGATTGCGACGCGCGCCGCTTAGGCGCTTTTACTTTGAGGGGATATGGCATGGCAGGATTTCAATATTGGCGCAGCAATAGCATGCGCGCCAGCCTTACATGCTGTTTTTTCTTGTGGGTAAGTGGCGCGGCGCTGACGCCTGCCCTCGCGCAAAACAGCGCAACGCCGTTCGCCACTGTTTGGCGCATTAGGGGTGATGTCACCGCCACCCCCGTCGCCACCGGTGCGGAAACGTCGCGCAAGCTCGCTGTGGGTGAGTCGGTTTTTGTCGGTGAACGGCTGCGGGCCGATACGGTGGGTGAGATGGTGTTGAAGACGGCCGATGGCGGATGGCTTGCAGTGCGCCCTGGCGGGGTAGTGGTGGTCGAACGCTTTTTGGCCAATGGCAACGCCAGCGACCATGCCACGGTGCGTGTGCTGGAGGGTGGCCTGCGCCTCATCACCGGCTGGATTGGTCGGTTAAACCGGCGTGACTACCGGGTCTCTACCCCGACCGCAACCATCGGCATCCGGGGTACTGACCACGAGCCTTATGTGCTCAATGCGTCCTTGGCACAGGCGCTTGCGCAACCTGAGGGTACCTACGACAAGGTCAATCGTGGTGCCACTACGCTTGAGACCAATGGCAACGCCTTGGACTTGAACGCAGGAAGCGTGGGCTTTGCACGCGCAGCCAGCCCCGTAAAAACCCGCGCTTTGATAACTCTCATGTTGCCGGTGGTTTTGGAAAAAGTGCCGGACTTTTTTGCAGCCGGACAGTTTGATGACGAGCTGGACCAGCTATCAGCTTCCGCTGAGGAGAGCATTACGCGCGATTTGGCAGAGCGGCGAAAATTGCCGCAATGCGATAGCAAGGTTGTGGCACGTAGTTGGCTCGGTAAGCTGGACCGTGCCATCACCCGCCGCAACGCGGCGGCCGTGCTGCAATTATTTGGTCCCGATGTGGTGGTGCGCGCCACGGTGCGCCAGCAAGACGGCAGCCAGGCCATCGTGGAGCTGCCGCGCGACGCGTTTGCACAAAGCACAGTAGCCGCAGTGAAGGCCCTAACCGCCTATAAGCAGCGCCGATTGACCGTCGACGCGCAACCAGTGTCGGGCGATTCCTGCAAGCGTATTCAGGTGACTTCAATCGTGGTAGAGCAGGGCAAACAAAATGGCAAGGCCTACCGTGTGGAGTCCACCGAAGTTTATGATTTGGAGCAATACCAGGGCCAGTGGCTGGCGGTGTCTGCTTCGACCGCACAGCGATAGTTTTGGCGCAATTGCTAGAGCGTGGCTCGAACCAATGTGGCGAAGGTGATGGGCGTTTTCATCCTGTATCGGTGCAGCGAAACCGATGATGGACATGTAGCGCATTAGCCCGAGCTTTGCAACGCCCGTGCGTTTGTTGGGCGATCTGGGCGACAACTCACGTCCACAACGGTTTGGCGCGCTGCACGGGCGGGGCGGTACGCACAACTGTGGTCTGGATTGACCACATTGGCGAGCCCGATGCCCAACGACAACTGCCCCCCACCTTTGAGACTGTGTAGGGGCATGCTTTCAAAGCACAGCCGCGCATGAAAACTGTGCCGGGGTGCGTGCCGTCGGCCTGGCTCCCAGCCGGTTATACCAGTCATCCACCCAAGCGCAACCGCTTTCAGGGTGCGATACTCGAACTGGAAGGGTTAAATTGCGTGCACGTAAAAGTCTAGAGAGGACCTGTTCGATGTTGATTCCCGATTATTGGGCTGAAGCCGTTTTGAAACACAGGGTGGGTGGCAAACAGATTACCGTGCGACGCTTCGGCTGGTCGGAACAAAGCCAGGAAGATGCCCAGAGCAACGCTGACGCGCGCGCCGAAGGGGCATTGGCACGTGTGGTTGCCGGTGAAAAGCTGGAACGACGCGAGCCCAAAGTGGCCTACAACGGCGCTGTCGGTGTACCGATTCGTGAAGAGGTGCTGTCGCGGCATGACACCGCGGTCATTACCCGAAATCTTTACGGTGCCCGCTGCCTCAACACGCCGAATGTGTTGTTTGCTGATATCGACTTCGTGGTCGAGCCCATGCCAGCGTCCTATAAGTGCGGCATTTTGTTTTTGGCTATTTTCGGATTTTCGTTTGGAAAAAGTTACGTTGGTTGGTGGCTTGGACTGGCGGCCGCATGTGCTGCGTGGTACGGGAGTTATCGAATCAGCGTATGGCTTTGGGCACAAAAACTAAAAGCGAAAGGCACCCCAGAGGATCAGGCAATGAATCGCGTCGACGCATTTATGGGAAAACATCTCGATTGGAATTTGCGAATCTATCGCACGCCCGCTGGACTTCGCTTATTGGCGACGCATAGAACCTTTGGTCCCGATGATCCCGAAGTCGCAACTATTTTCAGGGAAATCGAAGCTGACAAAATTTATGTACAAATGTGCACGAATCAACATTGCTTTCGTGCCCGTGTGAGTCCCAAGCCCTGGCGGATCGGCATCGAAACCCATTTGAAGCCGCGCCCGGGTGTATGGCCGATTAAACCGGATCGGATGCCGGATCGCGTTCGTTGGGTCGATGAATACGAACGCAAGGCTAAAGCCTATGCCGCGTGTCGATACATTGGAGCCAAAGGCAATGGTGTGGTAGACCCTGCGGTTGAGAAAGTTCGGGCGTTGCACGATGAGTTATGTCGTGCGCATAGCGAGTTACCTCTCGCATAGAGATGGGTTGATGCAGTAGCCTTTAAAGCACCGCCGCGTCTAAATGTGGCACCAGAAACGGCAGTGTCGCTGGACGCTATGCGGGCAGCCTTGCAGCAAACCAGGAGGCCCATGTAGATCCGTGGCGAAGGCTGCCCACGGTGCGATACTTGGGGTTTTGGCGAGAAAATTTACATTTAGCCATGTGATGCCTAGCCAAGCACAAAACATTCTATTTTTTGGAGCCCCAGATGCCAATTCAAAAATTTCCTGCCAATTTCGCATGGGGCGTAGCCGCCGCAGCGCCACAGATTGAGGGGGCGGCCTTTACCGGGGGCAAGGGGGAGTCGACATGGGATCGTTTTAGCCGCACCGCGCCTGTCGTCCTCAACCAGGACAACCTGGACGTGGCCTGTGACCACTACCACCTGTTCAAAAAAGACTTCAAGCTGATGCAATCGCTCGGCATCAAGAATTACCGCTTGTCCGTCGCGTGGCCACGTATTCTCCCGAACGGAACCGGGGCGGTTAACGCCAAAGGCCTGGCGTTTTATGACCGCTTGTTCGACAGCATGATGGAGCATGACCTGGCCCCCTGGGTCACCTTGTTCCACTGGGATACCCCGCAAGTGCTGGAGGATTTGGGTGGATGGCGCGATCGCCGCACGGTGGAGGCCTACGGCGAGTACGCCAACGTCGTCGTCAAACATTTGGGTGACCGGGTGAAGAACTGGTTTACCTTGAACGAAATTCGTTGCTTCACGATGTTGTCGTACTCTGGCGGGCTCGATAAATCCCCTGGTATTTTGGTTCCGCGTCAAGAGATGAACCAAGCCATGCACAACGCGTGTGTGGCCCATGGGCTGGGTGTGCAAGCGGTACGCGCGTTTGGTGGAAAAGGCGCAAAAGTCGGCTTGGTTGATAACCCAGACTGCGTAATCCCGGTGACGGAAACCGAAGCGGATATTGAAGCGGCGCGCAAAGTCTGGCGCGAACGCAATGCCTGTATTTTGGGTGCTGTGGCGCAAGGCAAATACGAGGCTTCTTACCTCAAAGCCTGTGGCAAAGACAAGCCGGTTATTGCCAAAGGCGATTTGGAGCTGATCAATCAGCCGACCGACTTTGTGGGCCTCAATGTCTACACTGGTCAGTTCATTCGCGCTGGCAAGAAGGGCCCCGAGGCGTTGCCTTTTCCACCGGAATACCCCAGCTTTTGCAAAACCGGCTGGTTGCGTCCAGCACCACAAAGCATTTATTGGGCTTTGCGTTTTACGCGTGAAGAATACGGCTACAAAAACCTGTACATCACCGAAAACGGCATTGGCCATATGCGCGAAGAGCCCGAAGCCAATGGCGAGGTGCTAGATCTGTATCGCCGCGAGTATTACCGCTCTTACATCAGTGAAGTGCATCGCGCCATTTCTGACAAAGTGCCCGTCAAAGGCTACTTTGCTTGGTCCATCATGGATAACTACGAATGGGCAGACGGATACAGCACGCGTTTTGGCATTGTTCGCACGGACTTTAAGACCCAAAAGCGTACGCCGAAACTATCCGCACAGTGGTACGCGCAAGTTATAAAGCAAAACGCTATTGTGTGAGTGTCGGCAATTCCATGCTGCAATGGATGCTGTAGCCGTCCGAAACCCCTGATTTGCAAAGGGTTGGTCGGCTACAATAAACGCCAAACCGAGTTCTAGCCCTTCCAGCCCATCCGATGCCGTTGGCACGTGTGCGGGCTGGTATTGGCACTGTTTAATCTGATTCGACGAAGAAATGACCAAGATGAAGAGCATTTTCAATAAATTGGCTTCACTGTTCCTCGCTGTATGTGCCTGGGCAGGCACGACGGTATTTACGGTGGCGCATGCGGTCAATGACCTGCCTGGCGGTCCAGCCGTGAATCAATTGAACCTGCACCCGCCGGTTACCAAGATTGCAGAAGAGCAACATTGGCTTCATTGGTTCATGCTGATCGTTTGCACGATTATCTTTGTGGCGGTTTTCTCGGTCATGTTCTATTCCATCTGGAAGCACCGCAAGTCCAAAGGACACAAAGCGGCGACCTTCCATGAGTCGGTTACCGTTGAAATTGTCTGGACTGTCATTCCTTTCCTGATCGTGATTTTGATGGCTTTGCCCGCGACAAAGGTTGTGGTGGCCATGAAAGACACTACCAATGCAGACCTCACTATCAAGGCCACGGGTATGCAATGGAAGTGGGGCTACGATTACCTCAAGGGCGAGGGCGAGGGCATTGGCTTCATTTCTACCATCGACAATGCGCAGCGCATCATGTCTGATGTGGGAGACCTTAAGGAAATCTCAAAAGTAGACGACTATTTGCTGAAGGTTGATAACCCGTTGGTTGTTCCGGTAGGCAAAAAGATTCGCATTATTACGACGGCAACTGACGTCATTCATGCGTTTGCGGTGCCTTCGTTTGGTATCAAGCAGGACGCTATTCCTGGGTTCGTTCGCGACACCTGGTTTCGTGCCGAGAAAATCGGCGATTTCCACGGCCAGTGCCAAGAGTTGTGTGGAAAAGAGCATGCCTACATGCCTATCCATGTGAAGGTGGTTTCTGCAGAAGACTACACGGCTTGGGTTGCCGGCGAAATGAAGAAGTTGGCAGCCAAAGCGGACGATCCTTCCAAGGTTTGGGTGTTGGCTGACATTGTTAAGCGCGGCGAAAAAGTCTACGCGGCCAATTGCGCTGCTTGCCATCAGGCCAACGGCAAGGGCGCTGGCCCCATCAAGCCGCTGGACGCTGCTCCTGTTGTCCTGGATGCAGACAAGAACAAGGAAATTGCGGTGCTGCTCAATGGTCAGAACAACGGTGCCATGCCGTCCTGGAAGGCTTTGAGTGATACGGATATCGCCGCAGTTATTAGTTACACCAAGAATAACTGGTCCAACAAGACCGGCCAGGTCGTACAACCGGCGGATGTGAAGGCGTTGCGCAAATAGCGCGCCAGATCGTATAACTGACCGACCAAGATTAGTGAATTGAGAAGGAAATCAGGATGAGTGCCGTTCTAGACCACCACGACCATGCCCATGACGACCACCACGATCACCATGCTCCTACGGGCTGGAAGCGTTGGGTCTACGCGACCAACCACAAGGACATTGGTACCTTGTATCTGTTGTTCGCCTTCACCATGCTCATGGTGGGTGGCGTGCTGGCATTGATCATTCGCGCCGAATTGTTCCAGCCGGGTCTTCAGTTGATCAACCCTGAGCTGTTCAATCAGCTCACCACCATGCAC
>CAYXWW010000072.1:0-16605 GCA_964468905.1 uncultured Rhodoferax sp.
AGTTCTACTTGGCCATGTACTGGGCCCAAGAGTTGGCCGCGCAGACCGAAGACAAGGCACTGCAAGGCCACTTTGCGCCACTGGCCAAAGCACTCACCGAGAACGAGCAAAAGATCATCGACGAGCTCAAAGCCGTGCAGGGCAAGCCGGTCGATATTGGCGGCTACTTCTTGACCGATGCGCAGAAGCTTGTAGCCGTGATGCGGCCCAGTGCTACGCTGAATGCGGTGCTGTCTGCAGCAAAGTAATTAACCATATAGGGCGATAGCCCTCGTGGAATAAGCGTGAGCAGCTCCAAAATTGGGAGCTGTTTTCGTTTGAGGCTCGTGTGTGCTTCACCACAAATCATGCGCCGACACCGCCGTCTTGCAAACCATGTCAACGCGTGCTTCATCGAGTGGTGCAACAGCAGACGCATCCCCTGCGCCACTCACCAACAGGCAGGCTTGTCGGCCCACCTCGACCAGCGCGCCTTGTTCTTTGGCTCGCCACGCACCAGCGAAGCTCAGGCGCACAAAATGCTGGTAGCGCTGGCTGGCGCAGAACAGGCGGCCAGGGCCAATGGTGATGCCCAGTGCCCTACAGCGATCAAACAATTGCATGGCGTCCACCACCGTTGGTAACTCCAGCCACAGCGTGTAACCGGCTGGCGGGTCATTGACCTTGGTGCCGCGTGGAAAGTGCGTTTGAATGAGCTTGCGTGCGTGGCCCAGGCGCTCTTGCATCAGCGCGCACAGGCGGCGCAGGTGGGCTTCGTAGCTGCCTTGGGTCAGCAGGTCGGCCAGGGCATATTCCAGCACGGCGTTGGTGGTTGTGCCCTGCACCCGCTTGAGCGTGGCCAGCTCTTTGCTCCAGCGTCCGCCGTCCACCCAACCCAAGCGAATGCCGGGCGCTACCGTCTTGGCAAACGAGCCGCAGGTCATGACCCAGCCCTCGGTGTCGTAGGCCTTCACAGCGCGGCGTCTGGCATCGGTTGCCAGCAGATCGTTGAATACCACGTCCTCAATCAACGGCACCTGGTACTGCGCCACCAGCCGCGCCAGAGCGCGCTTTTGCATGAGCGGCATGACCGATGCCAGCGGGTTCGACAGCGTGGGCACCAGTAGTAGCGCCTTGATGGGTTGCGTGTCCAGCGCAAGCTGCAAAGCAGGCAGCGAGATGCCAGTGCGCGGGTCGGTGGGTAGTGCCAGCGCCTTGAGGTTGAGCGACTCCAGCAAATCCAAAAACCCGAAGAACGTGGGGCTCTCGATAGCGACCATGTCGCCAGGCTTGGTAACCGTCTGCAGGCACATGGCTACCGCGTTGATGCAGCTGGTGGTGATGATGATGTCGCCAGCATTGAGCGCGCAGCCCAGGTGCAGCGCACGCACGGCCACCGCGTTGCGCAGGGCCAGTGTGCCGGCCGACACGGTGTATTCGGACAGCGTGTCGCGCTTCAAGCGCGTAGCGCGGCTCAGGGCTACGCGGATGCGGTCGGTGTCAAAGAAATCTTTGTCTTCAGGGCTGTAGCCTGCAAAGTTGATGAAGGACTTGGGGCTACCCAGGCCTTTCGCACTGGGCACAGGCTTGCTGTGTTCGCTCTTTGGCGGGTGTGGGGGTTCGATGCTGCGCACCACGCCTGCTGCCTTGGCCTTGCTGGCTTGTGCCACAAAGTAGCCCGACTTGGGCCGTGGCTGCACCACGCCATGCTCCTCCAAATGCCGCAAAGCCTGCACCACGGTTGCCACCGACACATTGTTCTGCACTGCCGAATCGCGCACCGACGGCAGGCGCTGCCCGGCCTGCAATGCGCCCGACGCCACCATCTGCGCCAGGCGCAGGGCAATCTGCAAATACAGCGGTGGAGCGACAGGGGCCATGCGCACCATCGTAACGCCTGCATCTGCTGCGCAGTCCCCATGCCGTCAAAAAAACCAGTACAGATGCCCGCCAAGCCGGGCAGTACAGATGGCGCAGATGCCGCGTGTGCGCTGCCTGAGGTTGGGCGCTGTTGTGCATGGGCAAAAAGTGCGCAAGCCTTCACAGTGGAGCTACCTACCCAGGAGAAGCACCATGCAAATAGCGCTGACCGTTCTTACCCTCATGCCGCAAAACAGCCGCCTGATCAACGCCACCGCAGGCATGCGCCTCGATGTGCGCAGCGGTTGCCTGTGGTTGACCCGCCCCGGCGATTCGGTCGATCGCTTTTTGGTGGCAGGGGCCAGCATGGAGCTGCATGAGAACCATGTGCTGATAGAAGCCACGGCGCACGGACACTGTGCAGACCCGGCAGCTGCCTGCTACACACTGACTCCGCTCAAGGAAGAGCAGCAGCCTGCAAACGCGCCACGGCCAATAGTTGAGAGTAAAAAGTGGCTCTGGCCCTCGTGGAATATGCGTAGGCAGCTACTGAATACATAGCATGAGCTGAGCCGAATAGGGGCGGGCAGCTCCCGCTGCCGCGCCCTTTGCCGTCAATGTCCCAGCACCGGAAACAGCTTGATCAAACCGTCAGACATCACCTCTACCGCCAGCGCAGCCAGTATCAGCCCCATCAATCGTGTCATCACGTTGATGCCGGTCTTGCCCAGCACCCGCGCAATGGGCTGCGCCATGGCAAAGCACAGCGCGGTGGCTAGTGCAATGACCACACCATAGCCCACCAGCGTGCCCAGTTGCAGCAAGGTCTTGGCCTTGTCGGCGTAAATCACCACGGTAGACATGGTGGCTGGGCCTGTGAGCAGCGGAATCGTCAGCGGCACCACGGCAATGCTGGCACCCATGGCGGCCTTCTCGGCGCCGTTTTCCATTTCATGCGTGGTGGGTTTGGCCTCGGCAGGCCGCGCGTTGAGCATGTTGAGCGCAGACGTCAACAGCAGCATGCCGCCACCCACTTGAAAGCTTGCCAGCGAGATGCCAAAGAAGCCCAAAATCTGCAAGCCCGCCAGTGCACTGATGGCAATAACCACAAACGCGCTGAACGACGAAATCACAATCGTGCGCCGGCTCTGCTCCGGCGAGAAGCCCTGCGTGTAGTGGATGAAAAAAGGCACGATCGCTAGCGGATTGACAATCGCCAGCAAGGTGATCAGGGGTTTGTAGTCCATGGGGGTTCTTAGCGCCAGGTTAGCGTCCGCCAGTCACGTCCAGCATCGAGCCGGTCGTGTAGCTAGACGCACTGCCCATCAGCCAAACAATCGCCTGCGCCACTTCTTGCGCCGTGCCGGGGCGTTGCATCGGCACTTGTGGGGCCAGTTGCCAGGCGCGCTCGGG
Organism: uncultured Rhodoferax sp.; assembly: GCA_964468905.1. GTDB lineage: Bacteria > Pseudomonadota > Gammaproteobacteria > Burkholderiales > Burkholderiaceae_C > Allorhodoferax. Next base: position 3,253 of record CAYXWW010000072.1, read on the forward strand.
CTGGCCGCCGCTGGCGTGGATGTCGGTCTCAATAATGCCGGGGCGCACGGCGTTGACGCGAATGCCCTCGGTCGCAACCTCTTTTGCCAGGCCGATGGTGAAGGTCTCAATGGCCCCCTTGCTGGCCGCATAGTCCACGTACTGCCCCGCACCGCCGCCACGTGCTGCCGCGCTGGACACATTAACAATGCTGCCGCCTGCGCCGCCGTGGCGGGTGCTCATGCGCTTCACCGCTTCTCGCGCGCAGACCATGGACCCCAGCACATTGGTGGCAAACATGCGCTGCAGGCGGGCCATGTCCATCGCGTCGACCCTGCAGGCAACGTCCACCACACCGGCGTTGTTGACCAGGCAGGTCAGCGGCCCGAGCTTGGCGTCCACGCGGGCATACATGTCCATCACTTCAGACTCAATTGCCACGTCCGCCTGCACCGCCATAGCTGTGCCGCCGCCCGCGCGAATTTGCCGCACCACGTCGTCTGCGGCCAAAGAATTGCGGGCGTAGTTCACCGCAACGGTGTAGCCGTGTTCGGCGGCCAGCAGCGCGGTGGCGGCGCCAATGCCGCGCGAGCCGCCGGTGATCAAGACAATGGGTTTCATGGACAGTACAAAAGGTTCGAGCCAGTTTATCCGCGAACGCCAGATAATGCGATTTCCACCACGACCTTCCACCATCACGCAATGATTGGGCCTGGTATGTTTGCACAAAAATGGCCTCTAGCCCTCGTCCGTCAAGCGCAAGCTGCTATTGTTTTTCTAGCGTTTGCAGGATCTGCCGTAGCCGCCGACTATGCAGGCCCCTTGCTCGACGCCCACCTGCACTACAACCAGGAAGCCTGGGACGGCCAAGCAGGCCCACACCCCGTGGCTGATGTGCTGGCGCGCATGCAGCGCAGCGGCGTGCGTGCCATCGTGTCCAATTCGCGCCCCAACGACGGCACCCAGCTGCTGGCCAGCAGCCCGCAAACGCGGCAGGCCGGCATTACGGTTGTGCCCTTCATCCGCCTGTACCGCAACCGCGCGGACTACGACAGATGGTTCAAAGATGACAGCATCTACGACATGGTGCAAGCCGAGTTCGCCAAGGGCACGGCCAGCGGGTCGTTCAAAGGCATTGGTGAATTCCACCTGTACGACAGCGCCAACGCCAATGGCCCGGTCGCCAAAAAGCTGATGGCCTTTGCCGAAGAAAAAGACTTGGCCATCTTGGCCCATGTGGATGATGCGGCGATTGACCTGCTCATGGCAAACACACCATCCAAAGGCCAAGGGGCGCGGCTCATTTGGGCGCACACCAGCATTGGTGGCACGCCCGTGGCGCGGGTGGATGCGCTGCTGGCGCAGTACCCGTTGCTGATGGGCGAGCTGTCGTATCGCCCCGGCCTGACCTGCGAAGACAAACCCGGTCAACTGCGGCTGTGCCCCGAGTGGCGCGCGCTGCTACTGAAATACCCCACTCGGTTCATGATTGGCTCTGACACCTGGGTCAACCAGCGCTGGCAATACTACGAAGAACTGATGCAGGGCTACCGCATGTGGCTGGGCGCGTTGCCTGCCGATGTGGCGCGCAACATTGCTTGGAACAACGGCGCGCGGTTGTTTGGCTTGCCGCTGAAAGGATCTGCACCCTAGCCGTTCGACGGGCCGTACTTACGCCTTGCAATGGGTATGGATAGCGTCGATGGCCGGTTTTTTGACGGCTGCGGGTTTGCAATCAAAGCACACGAAGAGCAGCGATTGCAGATAGCGCTTCAGAACGCCACGGGTGCGCAGCTTGTGTTTGCCACACTTGATGCAGCTCAAGGTCTCACCCGAGCTACCAATGCCTTGAAACGGGGAGCCGTTTTCTTTTGATACGTACCGCAAGCCAGTCATGGAGATTTGTGTCATTTGGGTTACCGGTGAGCGAGGGTTCAACTACTAAATGGGTCATTCTGTGACGTAGAAATTTCAGATATGTGACCAACGCGCAATGGTGATTTGACACGCACGCGGCACGCCAATCGGTTACTCTGGTGTTCTTTGCTTTGGTATCACATTGCGACCTGCAACCCAAGGTACTTGTATTGACGGTTCTTCCAAAAGACGCACTATGGAAATGCAATTCAAGCTGGCACTGCCCCTTCAAGACCTGCGCGCACTGGAGAGGCAGCTGGCGCGTGTAGCGATCATTGGACGGCGCAAGCCTGAGCGCCAGCAGTTGTACAACACGTACTACGACACGCCTACCCTCGCTTTGCGGCACCATGCGGTGGCCTTGCGCGTGCGGCGGATCGGCCATGCGCATGCCCCGCAGTGGGTGCAAACGCTCAAAATCGCGGCGTCCAGCAAATCAGCCTTTAGCTGCAATGGCGAATGGGATGCGCCCATCACATCTGAACGCCTTGATTCGACCGCGCTCTCTGAAACACCATGGAGCGAGCTGGATGCTGGCGGGGCGTTGTTTCAGCAATTGCAACCTGCATTTACGACAACGTTTGAACGCTTGACATGGATCGTAGAGCGCGATCCGGGCCGCGTTGCGGTTGCGCTGGATCACGGCGAAGTGGTTTTTGATGGGCGCAGCGCGCCATTGTGCGAGCTGGAAATTGAACTATTGGACGGCTCCCTTGACACGGTTTTTGAGGTCGCCAGCCAAATCAGCTTGCAGGTCAGCCTGTTGCCCATGCACATGAGCAAAGCCGAACGGGCGTACCGCCTGGCTGACGGTACGCTCTATGCGCCGCTGCGCGCCAAGCCACCGGCGATTGACGGCGAAATGGACCTCAGCGTTATTGCCGCAAGCGTGTTGCGTGAAAGCTTTGGCCAGTTTGCCGCCAATTTGCAGACCGTGTGCACCAGCGATTCGCCGGAGGTTTTGCACCAGGCGCGTGTGGGATGGCGCCGTTTCAAGGGCAATTTGAAGCTGTTCAAAAAGGCAATAGACGAGGAGATGATTCCGTCACTCGACCCACTGAAACCCCTGTTGAAACGCTTGACTGACTTGCGCGATCTGGAAGTTGCCGCTACCGAGGTGCTTCCTGTTTACGCCCATGCGTACAAGGCGGGCGATGCCAAACTTTCTGGGCAGTGGAGCCATTTTGAGGCAGCACTTGCGCACGCGATACAAGAGGAACGGGCGACGCTGCGCGCGCTATTGCTGGACCCAGCCATTGGCTACACACTGGTTCAATTGTCCCGTTGGCACGAGAGCGCGTCATTTGACGCCGCTTGGCGCCTGCACGACCATAAAAACAAAGACGCCAGTCAATGGGCCACCAAACGCGTGGGCCACTTGGCGGAACAATTGCAGGCACTGCAATCCAAATCCAAGGACACGCTGATTCAGCATCGCAGACGTATCTTGGCCAAGCGCCTACGGTACGCCGTCGAATCCATGCGCCCCTTGTTGTCAAAAAAGCAAGCCGAGCGATGGCTGGAGACTGCCATGCAACTCCAAAGCCGGATTGGTGCAGAGAGGGACCTCATTCAGACCATTGCCGCCGCGCAGCGCCTGGATGTAGCGCAGGGGGTCGTTCAGTTTTTGCGGGGCGTTGCATTTGGAGTGAGTCAGGCGAAGGCGTAGTGCGATCGCGGTGCTGACGTTCTACCAGTCCTTGCTGCGCAACGGCGCAACGGACCCGCAGTGGTTTTGGTTTTCCAATGATCCACCAGGGCTGCTGGCGCTGAGGGAGCAAGCCAAAGAACAGGAATTGAAATAGCGTTTGGGGTGTTTTGGGGCGGAAGCTGCCCGTCGCGAATGACAGCTTGCTGGATGTCCAGTAACACTGTATTCGGCATGCATGTCATCAAACCTCGGTCTGCTCGGAATGTGGCTCAGTTTGCTGATGCAGCGCCTGCGCGAGCTAAGTGTGGGCCGCTCAACACCAAAAAAATAGAAATGGGAGTCTCGTAAACTAGTCGTCTGCTAGTTCAGTCGCGGCGGACTTCATAATATTAAAAAAGCTGCGCAAGTGCCTCAATTTGAACTTGTTTGGCGACATAGGAGGAGTTTTTGTTTCAGTGTTTCAACTTCGATCGGGATGTGCCATCCCAAGCCATTGCATTCCTTTGTAGTTTGGTAATGTTCTTTGGTTTTATAACCTCGACAAATGCAGCGGATGATGGATTTTCGAAGGGGAAACCATACAGGTGGGTTATCCCAGTTCCTTTAACGAAGCTCAATCCAACTCTGCCGACTACAGCCAAGGATGGTCGGTACTACTTGCTGTCAGATATTCAGGTGCGTGTTGAGGGTAAGACGAAGCAACAGTACAACCATTTTGCGGTTAAGGTATTGAACGAGCGGGGCATGGAAAACGCGGCAAATATTGAGGTTGTATTTGACCCCGCCTATCAAAAACTTACTTTCCACACCATACGCGTTCGCCGCGATGACATAGTCATTGCCAAGTTAAATTCCGCACGTATTCGGGTTTTGCAGCGTGAAAGGGAACTCGAATATCTGATTTTTGACGGTCGAAAAACGGCGTCTATTTTTTTGGAAGATATCCGAGTCGGCGATGTGGTTGAGTACGACTACAGCATTGAAGGCGTGAATCCCGTGTTTGGCGGAAAACACTTTGGATGGTTCGATATGCAATGGGGTGCGCCCGTCGAGCGATTGCAAGTTCGACTGCTTTGGCCAAAAGTGCGCAATATTTTCTTTAAAAATCTAAACGATGCGCCACATCCAAAACTACACGAAAGTGGTGAATTTACAGAGTACTTATGGAGCATTCAGGGACAACCAGGACTACTACTAAGTCGCGACACTCCAATGTCGTATGACCCTTTTGTCAGTGTCCAGTGGAGCGAATTTTCGGGATGGGCTGACGTTGCAGGATGGGCCTCTGCGCTTTACAAATTACCGACGCGATTGAGTCCTGAACTCAAGACCCAAGTGGATCGCATCGCGCGTGATTTCAGCGACACACAAACAAGAGCGGCGGAGACGTTGCGTTACGTTCAGAAGAATATTCGCTATTTGGGAGTGGAAGTCGGGACTGGGTCGCATGCGCCTTCGGATCCTAATACTGTCATGATCAGGCGCTTTGGTGACTGCAAAGACAAGGCACTGATGACGTTGACTATGTTGAATGCAATGGGTATTAAGGCTAGAGCTGCAGTCGTCAATACGCGAATGCGCGCTGATGTTGTGCACCTTTTAGCTACGCCGAGCGCTTTTGATCACGTTATTGTTCAAGTTGATTTGGCTGATCGCATCTACTGGATTGATCCTACTCAAGCAGTACAGTTTGGAGATTTGACATCCATCTCGCAGCCTGATTACGGCATGGCATTGGTCATCGATCCGGCCACAACACGATTGACCCCAATGTTTTCAGGTGAAGCAACAAAGTACAAACGAATCGTTCAGTCCTTTTTTGAGGTCCCGAGTAACAAAGATGTTGATGCAACCTACACGGTGAAAACGTCATTAAAAGGCGTAAGCGCCGAAGCGTTCAGATCGAGTATTGCCAAACAAACGATTGACAAGCTGCAGCAAGACTATTTGAATTTTTACGCTGCTTACTATCCAACGATCAAAGTTGCCGAACCATTTCAATTTACTGACGATCAAATCGGCAACATAGTCACCACAACTGAAAAATATTTGATTCCCAAATTTTGGGTTATGAATGACCAGAAAGCTAGACAAGAGGCAAAAATTGAAGTGCCCGAGATCTATTCCGCTATGCGCGCACCACGCGACACCAAGCGAAATTCACCGTTGCGCTTAGAACATCCACTTGAAATCGAAAGCGTTACAGAGATTCGTTTACCGGCAGATTGGTCAATAAAGCCAAAAATAGAACGAGTTGCTGACCCCGCTTTTGAATTTAACCGAGAGATAACCCGAAAGGCAAACGTCGTCGTCATTGCTGATACGTTTCAAACCTACGCGGACCGCGTTACGGCTGATGAAACAACTCGCTACGTGGAGAGTCTGTCGAAGGCTCGGGCAGCAGCACGTTATCAGCTATATCAGGGGGTGGCAGCTTCAAAAGTTGGAACATCCACGATTGAAGGAATTAAGTGGACTGTTTGCTTGATTGTCGTGTTGTTCGTATTCTGGTACGTCGGTCGGGTTGTGATTGAACACCGTAAAAATAAGGAATTGTTGTCAACAAGAAAGTCTCTTTAAGAGATCTGCGTTCTCATCTTGTTCCGTTTCCTGATAGCCATCCAGTTCTTCACCCACATTGCCGTTACCGCGATCACGGGCTGATGGGAATTTCAAACCATACTAATTCGTTGCGCTAGATCATCACTGCAACCGTCTGCTCAATGGTTGGAGGACGGCCAGTGGTCAACGGCCGAAGTCAAGTATGGGGAAATCGATGCCACAGAGCTGGCCGTCAGTCTGTCGTAGACTACGACAACTTTTTAGCGAGCAAATCAGCGTGCTGAAAGTCAGCAGTGCGTCTGTTATCGTCACCGCTTCGGGGCGGTGAGCGGTCATCCCACCTGCCGGCTAAGCTGGTCCTGTAAGTGAACAAGAACCTTCCTAGAGCAACCATGCAAGACTCCGTGAAACTCCGATACGTGCGGGGAGAGCTTAGTGCAGGTGAATATTGGGCTGAAGAATTTCTCTTGTACGACTTCAAAGAACAGTGCAACGGCAACTCCTATGTCATCAATAGACTTCGTAGCGCAGTCGACGCAGGGTTTTGGCGGCTCGATCGTTTGAGCCGGTCTGACGCCTTCTGGAACAACACCAACGGCCTGGCTACCTCCTATAAGCTGGCCGAGTTTGCGGAATTCGAAATGCGTGGCAGTCAGAATGCGGTAGATGCCGCGTGGCTGGCAATCGCGCTTGAACTTCACGCTATGGCCGATCAGTTAAGTACGAGGCCTTGGCAGGTGCTATTGGATTCTGGAGTTTTCGAAGCCGACTTTTTTGTATGCACCGTCTACAACTCATCGACTTGTTGGGCAGACCAAAATATTCCGCGGCTAGCTGAGCTTGCAGAAGAACTCAATGTCGGGCCACTGATCATGGATGCTTTAAAGCGCTTGGCTGCAAAAGGCGACGCAGAGGAAAAATGGGTCTCAGAAGCAGTGAGGGGCGGATGCAGTTTTGGATGACTGCTTAATGCCTGCTATCGTCGCCCCATCGGGGCGATAGCTGACATCTGATGTCACGGCCTGATCGACTACAGTTAACCATTGATTATTCGTTAGAGTTCATGGAATTCACCGATCTTGTTGGACGAGAGTTGCTGGCACTGAACCTGTTGAACACAGGTACACACCCAGCTTGGGTGGATAGCAGCACGCCTCAGATCGCCACGTACGCTGCTAACTTGGAACTCGCGGAATCAGTATCGGTGCAGGTGCGGCCTTGCGAAGTGCCGATTCCTAACCAATACCCTGCGTTGGGTATTGAAATGATTGACTGGTCTGAACCGCCGGGAATTCAACGCTGGCCTGGTGCCCCAGAGTTCGCTGTTTCGACTCCGGCAGAGGTAGTACCCTTCCTCCCTGCGACTATTTCAGACATTCGGCTTTGGGACTCAATGGGTGAAGGACCAGTATCTGCTTTCGACCTTCTTTTGAGCACAGGTCCAACGCTAACCTTAAGACATGTGTTTCCACCGATGATGTTGGGGCTCGATATTCATCCAGAAGGGCGTACGCCATGACCTCTAGCATTTCGCTCGGCGCGGGCACGCAGCAGCAGAATGCCGCTGCGGGGCACATGCTGCGTGCCTGGCAGCGCCAACGTTAAAACTCATCGACCATGTGTAGCGTTCTGAGTCTGTTCTATCCCGCTACGTGGCTATTGATTGGCACGAGCTTCATTGTTGGGGCCCTGTACTTTGGTCGATTTCAAGGGCGACTGTGCGAGCATCACAGAGGCACATGGCGCGCCCTAACCCAGGAGAAAGTCTCCTTCGATGACGGTGACCAGCATGGTGCCATCGCTTCACGCTATTTCATGTCTGGAAAATGGAAGACCCTCGGCGATCAAACGATACGTTTGTATGCCGTAAGGCTGTGGATGGCAAACGCGGGTTTCTTGCTGGGCTGCGTTGGACTCATTCTTCTTGAGGTAATCGCTCCAGAGGCGTCGCTTCTGGCTTGCTTTCGAGGGTAGTGGAATGAGGTTTAACAATGTCAATTGACTCGGACCCGCAACTGCAGAAAGCGACTTCGCCGCAAGTTGTTGTGGTCCGGTCATCTTCATTCGTTATGTGCCATGACTAGTCCCCTGATTGCTTACCTTGTGCCGCTAGGCTTCATCATCTGCTGGGCGGGCGGAGTGATTTCTTGGTTCTTTGGTGCCTACTACATGGTCAAGACAACGCGCAGGTTTAATCCAGAGCGGCGTTGGGCCAAATATTTTCCTCTCTCACTGTTTATGCCTCAGTGTTTCACCGATGAAGGCAACTTCTATCGAGTCAGACTGTTGCGCGCTTTTGTTGCCTTTTTTGCGTTCGCTGGCGGCGCGTTTGCGATCGGTAGCATCACGCTAGCAATGTAAGACAGCGACCACCTACTATGCCCTCAAAAGTGGCACATAACGCGTTCGTCGAATGAACCCACAACGGCGACCAGCCTGGTCGCAATTCTTCAATGTTGAGTGCGCCGTTACGGCCCATTCACGGCCAACGTTGTAAACCACAGGAGTAGATCGATCTATGCCCGCTTGCTCTATCAGTCCAGCAGATCGCCGCCAGCAAACGCGAGCTGTTGGATCAGACCTTCTTAAGAACTACGGACGAAAGCAGTACTACAGCGTTGAGGAAGTGAAGAGCGCGAATAGGCGGCAAAACATCGGCCCTGATTTTGCTTGCTGGTCTCATGCAACCTTTAACTCGCACAAGGATTTTGATGCGTACCATCAATCAATCGGCGAGAGCTGCGATTACATCTCAATGAAATGCGAGATGTTGTCATCGGTGAGTACGACAGCTGATTCCTCTTGGTTCGATCTTGATTTGTCATGGCTCGAGTTCCCGGATATCGATCTGTCGCTGTTTGACTTCTTGGATTTCTAGGCCAATGCATCCCAACGCCCCGAATTGCAGACCACTTGGCGAGCGCGATGTACAACAGGTTGCTCTGCGCGGACACACAGCAGCAAAGTGCAGCTGCGCGGCGCATGCTGCGTACAGGACAGTTTCGACGTTGAAACTCTGAAAAGACAATGGTGCGACGAAGATCTCTGAAGGGTATTGCGTGTGGTCTCGCGACATCTTTTGCAAGCAGAAACAACGATGCTGATGGCTATTGGGCAATGGGGAAGCTCCTTAGGTATGCAAATGCCTCGGGTACAACGAAGCTCCTCGTTGATTTACTGGCGCCAAGCGATCAACCTCTCGCCGAAGACCCAATTGGACTCGTAGCGGTTCGATACAGAAAGCAAATGGACAAGCAATTGGCGACGCAAAAGCTTTCGCCGTCATGGGCTGTTGCGGCAAGGGTTCATATTGACTTCTCCGTGCCGGAAGGCGATTTGAAGTGGCATACGTTCTTTGGAACAGGGCAACCTTTCGGTTGTGCTGTTGAGATCGTCGATGACAATGGTCGTTTATATTCCGCCAAAGTGTATGGGCGCGTAAATGAACATGATCCAAAAAAGGAGTGTCGCAGTGTCAGGCACGACGAGTATTAACAGGTTGTTCTCACGGACACGCAACAGCATATGCCGCTGCGCGGCATATGCTGCCCGCCGTACAACGCCGACGTTAATCAGTGACCCAGACCTTGGACGCATCGAACGTTGATTTGCTGCTTTCGGAGTTTCCAGAGTGGCGGGCGCTTGTGCGCGCCGAAACGGATGACTCTGGTCGGCCCTACTTGGTGGTTGAGGTGAAGGCGCCAGAGCCGGCGAACGTCGAGCACGGACTGCTAATTTCCACCTCGAACGACGAGATAACCGTAGCCTTTGACACATTTCATTCCCATTTTGACGACTGGACTGGGGAGTTTGAAAGTGCTCTAGTATTTGTCAAACAACTTGTCACGGAGCGGGTTGCGGTCCTTTCTTGGTGGTTTGATGATCAGTGGCACGGTTCTACCCACATCGAGGCGGACGCAAAGCCGACGCTTCCATCGTGGGCTGGCGCGCCGTTAGTCAATCGAGTCCGCGTGCGCTCTTGGAACGGCAATTTCAATGCCGACGTCAATGTTTAACATTCAATCGACAAGGGTCCTGTGGTCAATCTGGCGTGCCCCCTACGCGGCCACCGTCACATATGGCTTAGTTGAGGCAATTCCCTATATTCCGCGCTTGCCTGCTTTCTAGCTGGACGCCTATGGGGCGGGAGCGATCCTCCGGATAGGTGGTCTGGCCGCTATATTCTTGACTGATGCAACCCAAAAACTTGTTATTCCTCATGACGCACACGCCTACGCAAATTGAGACTTGGCTTACGGACCTGCTCAATGAAGCACAGCGTGACCTCGTCTTTCTTTGGAACATTCTGCGCGGCAGCCTTGGCGGTTTGGGAGTTGCACCTGACAAGGAGACGCTGAAGAAGGTTATTGAAGGCCTAGTGACGGGCGGCTGTATGGTCGGATTTGGTGACCCGAGTTTCAGGACTTGGACAGTTCCTTCTGAGCTTCAAGTCCCACGTGAGCGCCTTGCATTGGCCGTCATTCAATTCTGGGAGGCAAATCCGAAGGAGAACGAGTTTGTCACGTTTGCATTGTGCGACAGCGTGGACGCCCAGCGTGAGGGATAGGTTCGTCGATTGGACCCACAAAAGTAGGACGCGCTGCTACCATTCTTCACGAGTGAGTGCGCCGTTGTGGTCCACACACGGCTGACGTTAAAGTACCTTTTCCGATGATTTGAACGACCGCTGTCTGGAAATCTGGATGTCGGCTAAGCGTCTAAACAGACTTTTAGTACAAGCATCGTCGACACCTTCGCGCCGCGTAAATTGCAAATTCGCACACGCGAAACGGTTGTCGCAACTCCCGCACAGCCCACCGCATTACTCAGCCCTTTCCACCCCCACCTTCCCTCTGCGCCAGCGCATTATTCCCCCAGCACTGCTCATACTTCCACCCAGTCAATTCTTCTGCCACCGCCCGCGCTTGGGCAGGCACATCTGCAATGGCGCCACCGGCCTTGATGCGGGCAATTTCATCCAGCAACAACGCGTGGTTATGGCGGTCCAGCTTCATTTGGGTGGTGTAGTAGATCGCGCCTAGCGCCAGCCCAATCACACCCACTACGAACACACCAATGATCGCGTACACCGCAGTCTGCGGCTGTGTCGCCTGGCCGGATACAAAGCCAAACTGGCTCAGCGTCCAGCCCATGGCAAACACGATGACTGAGCGGGCCAGTTTGCCAGCAAACGTCATGGCACCGGCATAGATGCCTTCGCGGCGGCGGCCGGTTAGCACTTCATCGACATCGGCCAAAAAGGTGTAGACCGTCCAGGGGATGTAGTACACACCGCCGGTGCCGATGCCAAACACGGCGGTGATGGCAAACAGCGCAATGAGGGTTGCTTGCTGTGACCAGCCCAGAAAGTACAAGCCGGTATAGGCCAGCACGCTCAGGCACACAATGGTCAAGGCGATGCGGTAAGGCCGCGCAAACCCTAGCTTGATGCAAATGCCGATGAAGACAAAGGTGGAAATCAGCTGCATGACCGAGCTGAAACTATTGAGGTAGGCCACCACGTCTTTGCCTTGCCCCAGGCAAAAAATGATGAAGTAGGTGAACGTGGAGATGAACAACCACTCCGCACCAAAACCCAAGAGGTACATGCCCAGGTGTTTACGGAAAATCTTCAGGTGGAAGGTGGACACCATGTCAATGCACAGCTTCTTCATCGCTTGCACCAAGCTGGCGGTTTTCTCTTGCGCCACTTCGTGTGGTGGGCGCTCCCAGGATGTCATGTACAGCGCAATCATGGCCGCACACATGACCAGTGCGTAGATGACGCCGGTGAGCAAAAAGGGCGTGGGGGAATCTTTGCTGTAAACCAGGAACAACTGGGCGGGAATAAAAGCAGCGAGAAAGTTGGCCGATTTGCCAAACATGGCCTTGGAACCGGTGAGCTTGGAGCGCACCGCAAAGTCATTGGTCATCTCCGATGCCAGGGTCTCGTACGGCACCATGATGGACGTGTACACCAGCTCAAACAGCGCGTACATGGTCAGGTAGTACCAAAAGCCAAAGCCTTGTATCCACATCAGCGGGTACAGCAGTACCAGTGGAATACCCAGCAGCACGAAGAAGCGGCGGCGGCCATACTTTCTGCCAATGCGGGTGTTGTAGAAGTTGTCGCTGATGTAACCCATGATCGGGTTGCTGATGGCGTCCAAAATGCTGGCCACCGAGAAAATGGCCGATGCTTCGACCACGGACAGGCCGCAAAAGGTCGTGTAAAAGTAAATTAACCAAGCGCCACTAATGGCGAGCGCGCCGCTGCCGAGCAGGTTTGCACTGCCATAGCCCAGCGTGTGCCGGAGGGTGATGGGTTTTGTCATGAGGACGCTTTAGCTAAAATATGGAATGGTGTTCCATTTTTGCTGGTTTGACGTTTCATGTCAAGACGGCGGCCCGTTGCGCCGTGGGGCCGGTGGTGGCTGTAGTGCTAACGGCCTGATCGGGCCAAGTAGCGTTTGCGCCAGAAGAAAACAACCAGGACCACGGCAAACATTGCCATGGCCCCGATGGCCCAGAGCAGGCCGTTTTGCTGGTGAATTAATGGCAAGAATTCGAAGTTCATGCCGAAGAAGCCGGTGACCAAGTTCAGCGGCAAAAAGATGGCGGTCAACGCGGTCAGCGTGCGCATGATGTCGTTGGTGCGGTTGCTCTGCACGCTGAAGTGCATCTGCACGGCCGTTTCTACGCTTTGCTCCAGACGCCGCACGTGGTGCACCACGCGCTCAATGTGTTCCAGCACGTCGCGACCACGCACTTGCAGCAGTTCGCGTTCGCGCTGGCCAGCGGGGGTCTCTGCCTCGGGCCAGGTTTTAACGGCTTCAATCCAGTCTTGCATGGCCGCGCGCTGGTCTTCGCACACTTCATCCAGCGTGTGTAGGGCCAGCCGCGCATCCAACAGGGCGCTCCAGTTGTTGAAACGCGTGCGGGGGTTGAGCAGCTCGGTTTGCCAATGGTCCAACTGGTGGGTGAGTTCTCGGCGCAGCTCCAAAAAGCCGTCGACCATCTGGTTGATGATGCGCAACATGAGGTCTGCCGGGCTGGTGGGTAGGCGTGCACCGGCAGCCCGGGACTCTGCACTCACCACCTGCAGCAGCTTGCTGGCATAGGCATCGCGCACCGCGCAATCGGTGGGGTGCACGGTGAGCAGGATGCGGTCAAACACCGCAAAGCCCACGGGCCTGGTGTCGATGCGGCGCAAGATAGGTGGGCCACTTTTGGCGGGTTCTTGG
>CAYXWW010000073.1:0-16497 GCA_964468905.1 uncultured Rhodoferax sp.
GCTGCCCTATCTGCCGTTCTTGTGCGGAATATGAGTTCGCGGAAGTTGTTCGCATAAAGGCAGAGCCCCTGCAACTCATCAACGGCAAAGAAAAGCTCACCCTGCGCTTTGACTGCAAACCGTGCGAGATGCACGTGGTGGGCAAGATGAAGCCTGCCGTTCTGAACCAATTGAACAAGGCGGCGGCTGGGGATGTGACAGCTGCGCCGCTGACGTTTTACAAGGCGCGGCCATTGCACTGAAAGGCTTTAAACAAAATGACCTACAACCCTCGTAGAATAAGCATAGGCAGCTATAGTTTTGATAGCGCCTATGCATTCAATGCTGTCACACAACGGATCTTGCGCCGTGCGGATCGCTGTGGGTCTACCGATTTTTCAGGCTATAGTGCCTGTAGCGATTGGCCATGCGCACCTTACTCAACCAAGGGCTTGGATTCTGGAAAATAGGTAACGGAATTCATAGCGAAAAATATGTTCAAAACAACCGTTTCTACACGCGTTGACTGCTTGCAAACAGGTTTACAAACCGTTTGCTGCAATCTCAACTTCATGGCTTTCCAGCTTATTCCGTCGAATATCTTGGGGTTCCAGAATATCTGCCAATCGATTTCACGTTAGAGCGCCCAAAAGAGAAACCATGACCGGCACGTATGAATGGAATCCAATGCCGCACCGCGTGGCGGTCGGCTGCCCTATCTGCCGTTCTTGTGCGGAATATGAGTTCGCGGAAGTTGTTCGCATCAAGTTGAAGTCAGATGTTGAGTTCTTCCAAGCAAGCAATACGTTCGAGTACCAGCAATTTCAGGACTCCTGTGGTCATTTCTGGCACGGCGCGCTTTTCTTCGAAGGGCTCCATGGAAGCCCAAGCAAGGCAATTCATGGGCTTCCACCTGGCTATTCGCCGGACGATTGGAGTCACTCCAAGTTTTTGGTTCGCAGCTGGGGGCAGGGCCTTGGTTCGGTCAAGTGCGAGCAGTGCGGAGCGCGCGGCAAGCACGTGTTGAACTGGCCGAACGACGCCTACTATTCAATTTCCCATCGCAATCAAGTTCTTTGGGCCTTTCACCGTGAATCGGCGTTTGAATTGCAGCACTATTTGCTGTCCTCGAAGCGCGATGTCTCGCAGTACCGTTGGGCGTCTTTTTTATTGCACATTCCCACAATATTCAAGACACATAAAGCCAGATACTCCGTTGCGAAGCAGTTGCAGAAGCTCCTTGCGCCGAAGGTTGGTTCCCGCCGCTCTAACCGGTCGCCGGAACCGACGCACCTCGGCAAGCCTCGGTCCTCAGCTCAGCTTCAACGTTGAGGCTGTAAAAACATCCTCAGAGAAATTTTCTGTGAATCGCACCAAGAGTCGACGCATCAGAACGGTGTATACGCCAAGATCTCTGGCAAGGGAAGGGGTTGAGTGCCCCCGAAATTGCGCCGTTGCTACGTGCGTGATAGTTTTTTTGCAGCCTCGTTAGGCCTCAGAATCCAATTCCTTGAGTCGCACCGAACGTGTCAGCCCGTATCCACGCTCAAGAGAGGTCTGCCACCCCGGCCGAATGGGTACAGCCGACCCGGCTAGCAGCGGCATGGCGGGCCTGCAAAGTGCTGGCGCATGTTTTTCTGCGCTCGGCCAAGAACTGGCGTCACGGTCCCACCCATATCAACCCTTCCGGCCTTAGCGCCGAAACACGCGTAGTCGCTGAGCACAGGTCATCTCTGTGGCTAGACGGGAGGGAGGAAGAGTTCGTTCTTCGTTGCGGCAAAGTCCAGAATCTTCGAGTAGCTGTAAGCCACTTTGACGGTGTCGAGGTACTAAATGGAAAAGTCTTGAGTTTCTGGTCGCAACTGGGGCGGCCAACGAAGTCAAAAGGCTATGTCGAAGGCCGAGAAGTCGTCAACGGGTGCGTCGTGCCTACCGTGGGCGGAGGTCTGTGCCAGTTGTCGAACGCATTGGCAGAAGTTGCAGCCGTTGCAGGTATTCGCCTGATGGAGCGCCACCGGCATAGCGCAATGATCGAGCAGCAACGACAGGTTGACTACGTAGATGCAACTGTCGCGTGGAACTACATCGATCTTCGGCTGCAGGCCGACTTCGATTTTTCCATTGAAGCGAAACTGACGCATGACGAACTTGTCGTAAGAGTTCGATCCGCAACTGCGATAGACAGGCAGGGTCGGTACCAGATACCCCAAGGCGCCCAAATGGAAGCAAGGCCGACAGCACGTGGCTGCCTAACATGTGATCAAACAGCTTGCTTCCGTAATCGGCGTCACACGATACAGCCCGCTGCACGCACGGCCCTCCTGCTGAACGAAAGATCGCCTGAGCTGGCTGCATGGCTGCAGGGTCTGACCGGCAGCATTGATTGGTTCCTGCCATGGGTACGACGCAAGCGCCGCCACTTGGGGTGGTCACCACCGAAGCTCGCACAAGTCAGTGTTGCGTTCATGCCGGGCTGGAAGCGCGTTCTGCGGCAGCGACTCACCCGTGGAGAGGGTGCTGCACGTCAAGCGGGACGCTCGCGGGCAGCCGCAGACCTAGCCAAACACTATGCAAATCACTTGCGCCCGGAACACGTCCATCTTGTTGTAGCTCAAGAACTACTCGTCCCGCTCTGGAGGGCCGGCGCGCTGGGTGGTCGTAGCTACGACGTATTCGTCTCCGAACTTCCAGCCTCCGAGCTCCAGTCTCGCCTTGACGCAGCGGCCAGGCTCAACCCCGGAGCTGCAACTCTCCGCGACTTCCGGGTGGGTGCCGACTGGCAGAAAGACGAATGGGCCGCACTTGCGGCCGCAAGGACAATGCTGTCCCCGCATTCGGAAATACAGAGGGTGCTTGAACAAGCAGGCCTCAGAGTCGAGTGTTTGCCTTGGTCCCGCCCGGCACCGTCCGGACGCCACAATCGCCGCAAGGGTCAAGTGCCAACGATGGTCTTCCCCGCCAGCGCTTTGCCACGAAAAGGTGCGCTCGAAGTAGTCGAAGTTGCCAGGCGGCTTGCCGTTCGCGTACTGATCCTTGGAACCCCACCAAGCGACGTCGCAACTTGGGCTGGCGTGCACTGGTCTGCAGTCCGCTATTCCAGCGACTGGCTCAGTGAAGCAGATGTTGTCGTTCTGCCTGCATACATAGAGCATCAACCGCGCGCAGCCCTGGAAGCAATTGCCGCCCGGATTCCAGTTGTTGCGTCGACTGCCTGTGGTTTGACGCGACTTCACGGCGTTCAGGAAGTGGAGGCCGGAGACGTCGACGCCATTGAAAGGGCTGTGATCCAAGCACTCGCCGATGCGCGCGCTCAGGCCAGCTTTCATCTGCCTACTGTCCGCCGGTCATCTCACATGAAACCTTAACGGTATTTTGTTTGGATGGAATGGTCAAAAGGCTGAAATCGCCTTGTTGAAACTCCTCCCATTTCATCGCATGTGCTTGAACATCTTCGCCGCAAACCGCTGGGGTATGCTCACGTGCCGCGGCCCGGGCAGTAGTTCAAACGCGTCCCCCGCCTGCAGGGTGCCGGGCTCATCCACCGACAAGTAAAACCCACAGAAGCCACTTTGCGCCATGGCCTTGACCGCCGTATTAAAGCCCATGGCCGTGTTGAACTTATAGCAGGGTTCGCGTGGCTGGCTCACCCGCAGCACGCAGTGGGGAAAGCGCAGCACGTCGCCCACCCACACACCGGTTTCCAGCAGGCCGCGCAGCGTCAGGTTCTCTCCCATCGCTCCGTGGTTCAGCTGGTCATCAATGGCGCTAACCCCTGCCTGACTCCGTGCTTCGCGCCAAAACGCATAGTGCTCGGACGGGTAGGCGTAGATCGCCTTCTCCAGCCCACCGTGTACGGACAGGTCGGCTTGTTCATCTCCCGCTAACCCCAACGGCTGCACGGCAACAGACCCTTGCACTGCCGTTTTGTGGATGGCCGTGAGCACAGAGCGGCCACCCATGATGACCTTGCGAGCTTGTCCGATCTGTACGCTTTCAACAACGTGCATGGCAGCGGCCACTCTACAACTGGTGGTGCAACATTTCACCCGGGCGCGCCGAATAGCGCACCAGTGCATCCAGCTTTTCAAACTGCACTACCGCAGAGCGTTGGTGGTAGGCATGTTCCTTGAGCCAGTCAAACTCGGTTTGCAACGCCTTGCCATCACCCACACGGGTGTGCCAGACCTTTTGCTCGGCACTCCAACGGTAGCCACGGGCCTTGAGCTTGTCTTTGGCATCAAACGGGGCGTTGGTGGCTTGCAGGCGATAACTGGGTTTGCTGGCCTGGCCCATCAGATGGGCCAAACCGGTATGGGCAAGCTTGGGCAATGGCGTGGCCAACACCGCCAGCAATGCATGGCAATCCATCTCGGCCCGGTGTGCGTCGTAAAACCAGCCCATTTCACGTGCCAGGCTTTCCAGTTTGGCGGAGCTGCGCCCCTGGTCTTTCCAGCTGATATCAGCAAACGAACAGCTCCAAGCCAATGAGCGGAATTGCGGAAACCGTGCCTCGACAAAGGGGCGGTCAAAGCCTGCGTTGTGGGCAATCACAAGGTCCACCTTGTCCAGCATTGCCAGCACCTGGTCATCGTCAATACGCTGCCCGGCTACCATGCTGTCGTCAATTCCCGTGATCTCGCGTACCTCTTTTGGAATAGGCATGCCCGGATCTTCCAGGCCATCGTAGACCCTCACCGTGCCCACCGGCATGCCACTGTCTAGGTCAATATCAACCCGCACTAGTGCCAACCCCATGATCTTGTCGCGCACTTGGTCAAGCCCCGTCGTCTCGGTGTCCAGCACGATCACCGTACACACAGCTTTGCCTTCTGCCAAGGGCCACTCCAAACGCGGGCGCAAGCGGCGCAGCACGCGGTAGTCTGGGTGTGCCTCCAAGGCACGCGCCATGGTCTCCACTTCTGCATCCGTATACGCGCCAAGTTGTGTCCCAGACGGTGCCGCGATTTGGGCTTCGGCTGTAAGCGCCGCGCTGGCCGCCGGTGCGTTAGTGGGCTTGGGCACAGGTTTGCTGCGGCCTACGCGCTTCTTGGGTGGCACGTCTAGCGTAGGAAGGTCTGCCACAAAGGCGAAGTCAAGCTGATTGTTGTTCAAAGGGCTACCTTTTCGCTTCAGAGATCGGGGGGTGCGTGCAGTTCGTTGCACGAGCTGCCATTATCATGGGATACGGTTCAACAGAGACTTTGGATAGCCGCGCACATGACAAGCCTTCAGCCCGTTTTTTTTACCGCCCGCACCGAGCCTGATGGCCTTCAGGTAGACGCCGCAGATGCTGACCCTTTGCTACTTTCACTGGAAATGGGTGGCAGCAATTGGCCAAGCTCCTGTCGCAACGGGGTGTGCCGCACCTGCATCGGAAAACTGCACAGTGGCACGGTGCGGTATGAGATGGAATGGCCGGGCCTCAGCAGCGAAGAGTTGGCCGAGGGTTATGTGCTGCCCTGCGTGGCCCACCCCTGTTCAGACGTGGTGCTCAGCCATGGCTACTAGGCACTTGCATGTGTGGCGCTAGACCTGTGGGCCGCAGCTTCCAACACATGGCGGGTCAGAAGCGGCATGAGTTGAGTATCGCGCCGCACCACCGCACGCACTGACAGGTGTTGTGGCACAGGTGAAGGATTGTTACTCACCAAAATAACCGGCAGGTCGCTATTGCGGCAACGCGATTCCCGCAAGGCCGCAATGACTGCAATCGCATTCAGGTCGGGTAGTTCGCGTGAGATCACCAATACATCAAAAGGCTCGTGGAGCATGCGCTCCAGACTGGCCAAGCCACGCTCCATCATGACCAACTGAACCGGTTTGTCTGCAAACACTTCACGATAAAGTATGCGCAAGGCATCGGAAGGCTCCACCAGCAAGATAGACGCCTTGCCCGACAGGCTATCGACCCGCAACACCTCCAGAGCCTGCTCGATGGCTGTGACGCCAGCCGGTTCGCGCCCCTTTGCCACTATGGTGCGCCGCAACAGGTCCACATAGGCCAGTGCTTTGCTGCACGTCTTGCGGTCGAAAACGGGATTCTTTTCGCTGATGAAACTTTCAAACTGGTGGCAAATGGCTGTGATCACGGGGATGGCAAACATGCCACCCGATCCTTTGAGGCTGTGGATTTGCCGATAGAGTTCGTCAAAGGCCCCTACTTCTTTGGATTCAAGCGCCATCACGCTTTCTTCGAGCCGGTTGCAGCGCTCGGGCAATTCATCAACAAAAGCGGCCTGCATTTCGGCCAGCAGAAAGGCAAAGTCAGCGCTCATGCGAACAATTCCTGGCTTTTGGGGGTATGCATTTTCTGCGCAGCTTACCGCAAAGATATCAAGCCAGCTGGTGATCCCAGATTTGTGTGATCTGCGCGGCAAGGGTCATGGGGTTAAAGGGCTTTGCAATGACATCCAGTGCTCCCAGCGCTTTGTATTGGGCAACCTCTGCAGGTTGGGCGTTTGCGGTCAGAAACACAACGGGTATTGACGCGCTGGCCGGGTTTGTTTGTAGACGCCGAAACGTCTCTGGTCCATCGATCCCTGGCATGATGACGTCCAGCAATATCAAATCTGGCGCAAAGCCAGTAACCTGGTCCAAGGCCTCTTGACCGGAACTGCAGATCAACACAGAAAAGCCACCCACCTTCTCCAACGCCAGTTTGGCGACCGCCTGAATGAGCGGCTCGTCTTCAGCGTACAGAATGCGATGGAGGGTCATAGTCTCTTTGTATGTTTAAGCTGAAGATTGCGACTGGGCCAAACGACTTACCGGTTGCAATGCTAACCCGATTTTCTGTTGCCTGACATGCCGCGAACAGACAAAAAAAACGGGCCTATTGGCCCGCCCTCTTCCTGGCTTGTTAGCCTGGAATTGGATTACTTCTTCTTTTCTTCCAACGCTTTGCACTCTGCCTTCATCTTGTCATCGGCTTTGGCATCCATCTTCTTGCAAGCGGCCATTTTCTCAGCCTTTGCCTTGTCATCCATTGCACCACCATGAGCCGCTGCAAAAGCGCCCACTGAAGCGGTAGCCAAAACTGCAACAACCAACGTCGAGAGTAACTTGCTCATGAATCATCTCCGGGAATGTAGTAAAACAGGATTAACGGCAACAATTGCCGCACGCCAATGTACTGCAAATATGAAGAAACCACAATCCACCCTTAAAACCCATATGTTTCAGGCATCGCAACTGCTCTTTCTCATGGCCGCAGTCATCCTCCCTTGCGCCGCTGCGCAAGCCGCCCCGCGTACCCCGGCACAAGACACTGAAGTGATTGAGCGCCTGCCGTTTCGCGCCGGGGACACCACAGCGCGTGCGTTGTCCACCCTGCGCGCTGCAGTCGCCCAAGCCCCAAACGACCCACAACCTGCCGCCGAATTGGCGCACCAGTATTTCAACCTGGCCATTGCCAAGGGTGACCCACGCTACGTAGGCTATGCCGATGCACTGGTGACACGCTTTACTGCCAATATGCCGCCGCAAATGCTGATGTTGCGTGGCATGGTGCGCCAATACCGGCATGACTTTCAACTGGCACTGGACGACTTTGCAGCCGCCCTGCGCATTGACGCAGACTTGGCGGGTGCCCATGCATGGCGTGGTGCCATCTATCTGGTGCAGGCCAACTACCCCGATGCCGCCAAAGAATGTGAAGCATTGCAGCGTTTGCGCCGACCTGTATTGCAAGCGGGCTGTGCGGGGCTGACCCTGGCATACACCGGCCATCTGGACAGCGCCTACAAGACACTGCAACAAGCACTTGCGACTGCCAGCGATGACGACCATCGCCTGTGGCTCAACACCCGTCTAGGGGAAGTAGCCGCCTGGCAAGGGAACACAGACTTGGCACAACAGCACTATCGCAAGGCATTGGCATTGGGTATTGACGACGGCTATTTGCTGGCTGCGTGGAGTGATTTCTTGCTGGATCACGGACGGGCAGCAGAAGTCGCCACATTGCTGGCGAAGTGGGAGTCTTCAGACGGGTTGTTGTTGCGCCTAGCTGAAGCAGAGTCCACATTGAAAATGCCAGCAGCCGCTGCACACATCCAGGCACTTGACGATCGTTTTGCGGCAGCCAAGCTACGCGGAGACACCACGCACCGCGCCGAAGAGGCCCGCTTCCAACTGGGGCTGCGCAAAAATGCCGGAGAGGCAGTCCTCTTGGCCGCGGACAACTACCGGGTTCAAAAAGAGCCGCGCGATGCGCGCATCCTGCTCGAAGCGGCATTGGCTACTCGCGACAACGCGGCAGCCGGTAGCGTGCTGCAGTGGATGCAAAGCAGTGGATTTCAGGGCGTGGACTTATTGCGGCTGGCTAAGCAATTTCAACCACCCATTGGAAGTTCAGCAAGTTCAGCAAGTTCAGCCAGTGCCGCTGCGCAAGGAGGTGCAAAATGAACTGGCGTCGCTTAGCACTCGCGCTGTTGCTGTGTCTGCCCCTCTCCGTGTGGGCCCACAAGGCCAGTGACAGCTATCTCGTTATTGCCGCCAAGGGCGCAGATGTTACGGCCCAGTGGGATATTGCTTTGCGCGATATCGACTTTGCCCTAGGCCTTGACAGTGATGGCAATGGCGAAATCACCTGGGGTGAATTGCGCACCCGCCAGGCTGACCTTGCGGCCTGGGCACTACCGCGGCTGGAGCTGGAGCGCGGCGGGGCCTGCACCATGCAGCTTGCGCAACTGCAAGTCGATGAACATACAGACGGTGCCTATGCCGTGTTGCAGTTGTCAGGCACCTGCCCTGCATCGATAGGTGACCTAGGCTTACGCTACCGCCTGCTGTTTGATCTGGACAGTCTGCACCGGGGCCTGCTGCGTATGACGGTAGACGGAACCGGCCACACCACTGTCTTGTCACCCACCAGCGGTCTGTTGCATTTTGGGGCGGCAGAAGTGTCGCGTCTGCAACAGTTCAAGCAGTATTTGGTGGAGGGCATCTGGCACATCTGGATCGGCTTTGACCACATTCTTTTCTTACTCTCGTTGTTGCTGCCAGCTGTTCTGGTCTATGGCGATGGCCGCTGGCGCGGTGCCGAGCGCTTTGGACAGGCGTGGCGTGAGGTGCTGTGGGTGGTGACTTCATTCACAGTTGCCCACTCCATCACCTTGTCGCTCGCCGCGTTGGGGCTTATATCGCTGCCCTCGCGGCTGGTCGAATCCGCCATTGCGCTCTCCGTGGTACTCGCTGCGGCCAACAATGTATGGCCTGTGGTTGAGCATAGGCGCTGGCTGGTTGCTTTCTGCTTTGGATTGATACATGGCTTTGGATTTGCCAGCGTGTTGTCCGAGTTGGGGCTACCTGCGGATGCTTTGGCACTATCGCTGCTGGGCTTTAACCTAGGCGTAGAGACCGGACAAATGGCCATCGTGGCGGGCTTCCTGCCCCTTGCCTTTGCCTTGCGTCACACGGCGTTCTATCGCAAGGGCATCTTTGTTGGGGGATCGCTCTTGACCATGCTGGTAGCCGCCATCTGGCTAGTCGAGCGCGCGTTTGACCTGAAGCTGATTACCGGCGCTGGCGGATAAATTTCCACGGGGGCCAGCTTCCCCGCCGGGCCGCCCCAAGGGGAAGTGCACCCCCTCGGGGGGCAGGGAGCGACACGCAGTGCGCGACCGTGGAGGCCATATACGCGACAATGCCCCATGACCGATGACGCCACCCCCCACCAACGACGGGTGCGCTATGCGGGCACCCACCCCAAACGTTTTGAAGACAAATACAAGGAACTGGACCCCGTCCGCAACGCCGAAGCGGTGCAAAAAGTAATGGACCGGGGGCAGACCCCGGCGGGTATGCACCGCTCCATTTGTGTTGAAGAAATTCTGGGCATCCTGAACCCCCAACCGGGCGAAGTGGGTCTGGATGCAACATTGGGCTTTGGCGGCCACACCCAGCAAATCCTGCCGCGCCTGCTACCGGGTGGCCGCATGTATGGTGTCGATGTGGACCCCATTGAACTGCCCCGCACCGAAGCACGCTTGCGCACCAAGGGTTTTTCGCCCACTGAACTGGTGGTGCGACGCATGAACTTTTCAGAACTGGCCTCGTTGTTGCCAGAAGCGGGCGGTGGCTTTGACGTCGTGCTTGCCGACTTGGGCGTATCGTCCATGCAGATTGACAACCCGGCACGGGGTTTCAGCTTCAAGGCGGACGGCCCACTGGACTTGCGGCTGGACCCCAGCAGCGGCCAGTCGGCTTCCGAACTCTTGCAATCGGTCACCCGCCAGCGCTTGCGCGACCTGTTGGTCGACAACTCGGATGAACCCTTTGCCATTCCACTGGCGGCTGCCTTGCAAGGGCAGTACCTGGAAACCACCACGCAACTTGCCGAACTCGTGCGCCACACCATTGGGCTGGCCTTTAAACGCAGCATGCCCGAAGAAGAACGCCAAGCCGAAACCAAGAAAGTTTTGCAGCGCACCTTTCAGGCACTGCGCATTGAGGTCAATGACGAGTTCGGTGTGCTGGACCGGTTTTTGGCATTGCTACCCACGTGCCTGAACCCCGGAGGACGTGTGGCGATCCTGAGCTTTCACTCGGGCGAAGACCGGCGTGTCAAAAAAGCCTTTCAAGCCGGTGAACGCAACGGCATTTATGCCAGCGTAGCGAGTGACCCGATTCGGGCTTCATTTGACGAACGCCGCGCCAATCCCCGTTCGACATCGGCCAAACTACGCTGGGCTGTGATGGGCCCATAAATGCTATATTTTTTGTAGCTACTCACGCCCTATCTGCGAGGGCTACAGGCCAATTTTCCTTGACAAGAAGGCTGGAAATAGACACGCTGGAGGGAGACTCCGGCTGCACATCGTTGGAACCAAACCAGCGGGCTTCAGCAATCTCGGTGGCGTCGACAACGATGTCGCCAGCCACATAGTCAGCGGTAAAAGCAATCATCAGGGAATGGGGGAATGGCCACGACTGGCTACCAAAGTACTGCAAGTTGTTGACCCGCAGTCCCACTTCTTCCATGACCTCGCGGTGGATGGCTTCCTCGATAGATTCACCCGCCTCCAAAAAGCCCGCCAAGGGGCTGAACCGACCATTGGGTGAGCGGGTATGACGCGCCAGCAGAATCTCATTACCTTTGCGAATCAGCACCATCATGGCGGGGGAAATACGCGGATACGCCACCATGCCGCAGGCCGGGCAAGCAAACGCGCGCTCCCCACTTGCCAGCTGCATAGGGCTTGCACAGTGCCCGCAGTAGCGGTGTGTGCGAGCCCATTCGGCCAACTGTGCAGCACGGCCCGCCACGCCCAGCAGCGATTCATCCAACGCGCCAAACAATGACCGCAGTGCGACGAACTCATACCCTGGCATGGGCTCTACGGCTGCGTCAACCCACGTTGCACAGCAATAGCGCGCATTCCACATGCCGACGGGGTGGAAGTGCTCGACCTGCAGCCCATGCAAAGACAGGCCTTCACGGGCGTCGGGTAGCGCCAGGTCGCCCACGCGCACCAACAGTTGCCCGGCACGAAACACAAAGGCCATTGGATCGGCATGTACCTCTGCAGTGACCACGGGCGCAAACCCGGATGGAGTTTTAAGCATGTGTCAAAGTGACTGCGTTGCTGCCGCCACAATTTCTTGCAACTCATATTCCATGAATGGTTTCGCAAGGAATCCAGCGGGTTGCGCCAACTTGGCACGTTCAAACCCTTCGGCCGCATCAAAAGCACTTAAGAAGATCGAGGGAATGCCAAACTGGCTGCGAATGGTCTGCGCGGCAGTGATGCCGTCCATTTCACCCGCCAGGTGAACATCCATCAGCACCAGTTGGGGCCGCAGCGTCTGTGCCAATTCAATGGCTTCTTCACCGGTCGTTGCCGGGCCCACGGATCTATAGCCAAGGGACTGCAGTTGCATTGCAATGTCACGGGCAACCAGTCGCTCATCTTCCACCACTAAAACTACGATCTTGCTCATACTGGCATCACCAACGGTTTCGGTTTCAAGGCTTTGAACACCACAGTAAATTGTGCACCCTCACCCAACGGTGAGGAAATGGACAACGCGCCTCCAAGCTGCAAGCTTAAATCATTCACCAACTGCAGCCCCAGAGACTCGTGGCGTTTGGCATCAAAGTCATCCGGTAAGCCGACGCCCGTGTCTCTCACTTGTAGCTTCCACAACGCATCGGCCTGCCCCGTTTCCGACCGCACGGGGTGCAAATCAACCCGGACCACACCAGTTCTCCCGGCTGGGAAGCCATGTTTCAGACTATTGGAGACAAGTTCATTGACCAACAAACCACAAGCGATGGCCTGGTCCATACCGATCAACACAGTTTCCACATCGAGCAAGAGCTGCACCGATTGATTGGAGAGCTGATTAGTTTGAAATGCCTGCGTCGCAATTTGCCCAATGTATTCTCCCAAATCGATGGACGCAAACGTCCCGGCACGGTAGAGCGACTCGTGCAATTGGGCCATGGCACGAATGCGTCCCCTCATGGCCGTCAGTACATTATTCGCTTCCGTAGTCGTGGCGCGTTGCGATTCGAGGCGCAACAAACTGGTGATCACCTGCAAGTTGTTCTTGACCCGATGGTGAACCTCTTTGAGCAGCGCTTCCTTGTCGTAGAGAGATGCCTGCAATTGCGCTTCTATACGCTTCTGCTCTGTTACGTCCCAATTTGTACCGATCATTCGTTCCGCGGTTCCGTCGGACGCACGCTCTACCTGCCCGTGGGATTCAATGTAACGAAGGTCACCATTGGGCCAAAAAATTCGAAAGACCTGGTGGTAGTCACCTTTGCCGTCAACCGCATCACGATAGGCCTGCACTACGCGCCGGAAATCTTGTGGGTGAACCGCCCTCTCCCACTCTGCCATGGTGCAAGTCAGTTTCTGAAGCGGCTGTTGGTACAGGAGTGAGCCATTTTCGTCCCATCGCAACTGTTCGGTCGCAACATCTACCTCCCAAATGGAAACACGCCCGGACTTTGTTGCAATCAACCGGCGCTCTTCGCTGTGTCGCAGCGTTTTCTCCCGCGCTTCAATGACGTCGAGCAGACGATTAAACCCGTCGATCAGCTCGCCGACTTCATCGTGTCGAACAATCGACAGTCGCTGTTTGTGGTGTTCAAGACCAGCGATAGTGGCTAGCTCACGCACCGTTTGAAGCATTGGGTAAAAAGCGCGTTGCAAGGTCCACAACATTAAAAATCCAGCAATTACCGTTAGACCCAGTGACATCCAAATGACCCGTTGCATCACATATTGAACAGGGGCAAATGCTTGCGCCGTTGGCAACGTCACCGCCACAAACCATCCAGTGGAAGGAATGAAAGTTGCCGAACTCACCACTTCAACGCCCACAGGATTGACGAACACAAAGGTACTTTCGTCGCCACTGTACCGTTGGTCCAATACAGCATTGCTACCAGGGGGAGGCAGTACCTCCAGCGTACGGTGTTGGTCCGAAGCCAGGGCAATAATCCTGTGCTTTGGATCAACCAACAAGAGCACGCCTGACTTTTCGTAGTTAACGTTTGTGATGCTTCGCAAGAAGCTCGGCTCGGTGAGATCGGTCAAGCCCACCATCGCGCCAATAACTGCACCTTGTGTATCAAAAATAGGAACTGCCATAGCAAAGCCAGATCCTTTGGACGTTGCGTCCCTGGCAGGCTTACCCACGGCGTGCTTTCCGTCTTTCAGCACGGTGACCATGTACTCTTGATCGGCAAAGCTTTTGCCGATCAATGCTGCCTGATCTGACGCAACAACCGTACCGCCCTTGTCACAGAGCCAAATCCCACCATTGAACAGAGACTTCAACGCCGCACTTTCATCGAGACGCTGTTGCATCAAGCCTGGCTTTGACTGCAGGTACAGCCCAAGACCGCCAGACGCGTGATGTTTCAACACGGCAAATCGTTCCCGGAATTCTGCGTCTATTTGGTCGGCAAGTACTCTTGAGAGCGCACGTTGCTGCTCGCCCACCAGGGCTCTCAAATCAGCCTTCAGCGAAGCTTGCACAAAAAAGGTCAGTACCCAGATGCTGACCAAAAAAATGGCCAGCGTTGAGACGGTCACCCGTGTCTTGATGGACTGCTTGTCAAGAAACTTCAACATCATCGTGAACTGGGACACCCCACGCAGAGATCTTCGAAAAGAACTGGAAAGAAGCTGACTATCAAACAATCGCAAAGGGAGGCCCTGCACACTGTCGATTGGACACATAGTAGACTGCAATGATGGGTCACGTCAAAATTCTTATTGTTGAAGACGAAGTCATTGTCGCGCGTGACATTCAGTCGCAACTCACTGAATTGGGGTACATCTGCATCGGCCATGCGACCAATGGTGAAGACGGAATAGCGCTAGTGGGCCGCCTGCATCCCGAATTGGTACTGATGGATATTAATTTGACTGGCGCCATGGACGGCATTGTGGCCGCCCAAATCATCCGCGACCAATTCTTCGTCCCCGTCGTATTTATGACCGCGTTCTCGGCTGAGGCCATCATTGCACGGGCCAAATTAACGGAGCCCTACGGATACTTGCTCAAACCGTTTTCGCAGCGCGAACTTCAAACGGTCATAGAAATGGCGCACTATAAGCACCAGACTGAGGTCACATTGCATGAAAATGCCCGCGAACTGCGTGCCCTTTCACAACGCATCGTGCAAATCCAGGAGGCGGAACGCAGACGATTGGCCATCGAACTCCATGACGAGGTCGGTCAATCGCTGACCGCCCTGAAAATCAATTTGGAGTCGTCCCGGCACTTTAAAAACCAGAACCCGGAAGCCGTAAGCGCAGAAAACCTCGAAATTGTGGTTGATGTTTTGCAAAAGGTACGCCAGATGGCTGTTTCATTGCGGCCATCGATGTTGGACGAGTTGGGGCTGGGTCCGGCACTTCGCTGGGCTGCCAACGAAGCAGCACGGCGTAGCGGCTTCGCCCTGAACCTTGATGTGGAAGACGCTCAACCCTATGGTCGTCTGCATCCGGATCTTGAGATATCGATTTTCCGCATCACCCAAGAGGCCCTCACCAATATTGCCCGCCACGCACAAGCGCAGTTGGTCAGCATATCGCTGCTCAATGACGGCAAAAGCGTCACACTCAGCATACTGGACGACGGGGTCGGTTTTGATGAGGCAATTGCCCGCGCAAAATCCATGGAGGGGAACAGCATGGGACTACTTGGCATGCAGGAACGCGCCTTGCTCAGCGGTTGCCATCTCGCTATAGAGTCGCAACCCGGTCAAGGATGCACTCTGCAACTGAGCTGCCCGTTTCGCGGTACTGAGGACTGTGTATGAAAGTCTTGCGCGTATTGCTTGCTGACGACCATACGCTGGTGCGTGCCGGATTGCGCAAGCTGCTGGAGTCCATTGCGGGTATTGAGGTCGTCGGCGAGGCCGAAGACGGACGCAAGGTAGTGGACTTAGCCCAAGACTTGCAACCTGATCTGGTGCTGATGGACATTTCCATGCCTGGACTGAGTGGCCTGGTCGCTACCGCACGGTTGGTCAAGGCCTGGCCCAAGATGCGCATATTGATTTTGTCCATGCACCAAAATGAAGAGTTCGTGCGCCAAGCCCTTCGCAGTGGGGCCGTAGGCTACATCCTCAAAGACGCCGCACCGCAGGAGCTGGAGTTGGCTATCGGTGCGATCCGCGACGGCAAGACCTATATGAGTCCTGCAGTGACCCGGTGCCTCAATGGCGCAGGTTCCACGAGCACAGAAGAAACGCGGCGCAGTGCCGAATCCCTCACCCCACGTCAAACAGAAGTTCTGCGGATGGTGGCAGAGGGCCAGAGCTCTAAAGACATCGCGCGCCAGCTCAACCTTTCCCTCAAGACCGTCGATTCGCATCGAACCGCCTTGATGAAGCAGCTAGACATCCATGAAGTAACGGGTCTGGTGCGTTACGCGATCCGCACCGGATTGATTTCAACTGGCGGCTAAATTTTCACAAAAATTCAGGTATTGACCTGATTCAATAGGCCAGATCGCCTCCCTAGAATGAATCAAACAATGTATCTAATTGTTATTGAGAGGGAACGGGATGGCAATGACAGTCTTGGTCATCGACGACTCATTGAGCTTGCGCCAAGTCGTGGCAATGACGCTAAAAGGCGCTGGCTACGACGTATTGCAAGCCGGTGACGGTAGAGAAGCGCTTGCATTGCTCGATGGTCGAAAGATCGGAATGGCGGTGTGCGATGTCAATATGCCCAACATGAATGGCATTGAGTTCGTCATAGCAGCCAAACAGCTACCAGCCTACAAATTCATGCCCATCCTGATGTTGACCACCGAAACGTCAGAAGACAAAAAGGCCGCTGGGAAGGCCGCTGGCGCAAAAGCATGGATGGTCAAGCCCTTTTCACCCAGCTCCTTGCTCAATGCAGTGCAGAAGTTCTGCACACCCTGAAGCAAGTATTTCAAGAGCAACCCCTATGCATACACCCTTTGCGCTACCGGCGGAGCTCAACATCTACAGCGCACTAGAAACCCGAGACGCCCTACTGGCCTGGTCCAGCACAC